>PKDD01000182.1 GCA_002862465.1 Haliea sp. | reverse complement strand
TCTCCAGCGGAAAACGCTTCAAAATCTTCGACAAGCGATTCAAGTGCCTGATACGGAAAAATCTGAAATCGACCGATTGCATACCCGTATGTTAATACCAGCATAATGACAACGTACATCAGAGCAATTTTTTGAATGTTGTTCACAGTGTTAGTCTTTTCGGATTAAAGGGTGGCTACCAATGCAGAATCAATCAAAGTCTACAATATTCAACAAGCGCTGGCTACTTTGCAGCCACTGCAACGTGAACACATCCGGCAAGCCGCAGGCTTAGCCAGAACACATTCATTCAGCATTTTTTCGATTCAATTCATGAAGGGCATCGGGATCAGAGATCGTTCTAACCACCAAGGAGGAACTGACTTCGCTTTGATGCAGTCAGTGATCTAGCGAAAGTCATTTTTTTTGACAGCGTTGCTCCCAAAATTTTTCATCGAAATAATCTGCATCGAAATAAAATGCATCGGAGACGTGCAGCGCTTTGCGGTTTTCAAAATCTAAGTTGTTAATGAAAGAGAAAACGCGCTCTTGGTTTTCATCAACTTCAACTACCCAGCCCTGCTGTGCGCTAGTTATCATGCGGGTGCCATACGGAGAAAGGCCATGAGAGCTTTGAATTTCCGAAAACAGACCCAACTTTTCACCGTCTACTGCTACGCTCCATTCATACGTGGAGGGACGAATTGAAATCACATCGGACGTTTTTCTCGTGCGTTGATTATTACTAAAGATAGAGAGGATACCACCTGACTCCCAATCAACGTCATGCTGAGTATCGGTGACACCAACTCGCCACCACTTGACCTTCAACGTATTAGGATCGAGAATAAATATTAGGTTCGTTGTTCGATAACTAATCGCAAGGTCACCCGGCGAGAATTGCGGGAAATCCGCAGCAAGTGACTGCGGCAACGGCTCTATGTCGTTGCCGTGAGTCATATCGCCGGCGACTTTTGCGTTCGTATTGGCAGTCCAAGCAAATGCACCGCCGTCCAAATCCCAAATAGAAATTCTTGGATTGGCTTTGCGTACATCTTCCATATTGATTCGTTGCACAATCTCCCCAGTATCAACAGAGACTTTAATCATATCCTGATCGAATGTGCTATCTAGACCGGAAAACGTCCAGAAATCTCCGTGTTCATCTCCCGAAATTGTATGGTGAAAAAGCCCAGGAAGATCCCAGACAACGTTGCTACAAGCGTCAACCTTGACGATTCCGCCGCCCTGTTTCCCCATATTGAAGATGACTGATCCATCTGGAAACACATCTACCCCATAGAGAATTACTGCACTGCCTTCTGCCCGCTCACCAGGCAGGTCGCTCATAGAAAGCTCCCAAGTATGTAGAATATCTCCCGCAGGTCCTAAGAGCAGACCACCCCAAAATGCATTTTCTAAATCCATTGCTCCGATAACCAATCGATAACCTTGCTGATGCTCGGGGGCAACGAAAACTCGAGGGGGTTCTTTACGCTTTGAAAGCGCGGGGTGATCAATAGCGCGTGAATTCATCACGGCAATTTCTGGATAGGGATAAAGGACTCTGCCCCAATTCCAACCAAAATCATTTTGCAGCTTCTCTATGACGGATGTCTTGTTCTCTAACTGGTCTCCAGCTGCAAATGCCTCAAAATCCTGTACCAACGTTTCAACAAAATGATATGGAAATACCTGAAATCGGCCAACCATATAACCGTATATCACGCAGAGCATGATCACGACATAAGTCAACGCAAGTTTTTGAATTTTATTCACAGTATTAGTCTTCTTGATTATCCTGAAGTTACTAAATTTGCTCCACTATTTACCATGCTATACTTTATAATATCCGTCAAGCTGTAGTCTCGGTCTTGCCCACTCGGTGCGAAGTAGTCCAGTAAAACTTTAATCTGAGACGGGTCACCTCAACAGCCTGATTGATCGACAGGCGCAGGCGGACAATGAGGTATTTTTCAAATATAGAGCAACTCTAGCGACTTTTTGTCGTATATCCTGCTAAATTGGCGCCAAAGTGACGTCAATTTTAACTGAAACTGGAAAAATTATTGGTAGTCGGTAATTATAGTTCCAACGTGTAGTAACTGAGATTGCTTCTCACGTAATATTTGTCAGCGGAAGTCTGAAAGTAGGCATTTAAAACGGGTTTAATAAAATTGAAATGTAGTGAGGAAATGTGATGGAAGTCTTCCACAAATCTAAAGAGACCGCAGCGGCCATCAGCGTGGCAGCGCCTTTATTGCTAATGTTACCTACCCACGCTTTTGCCTATGTCGGGCCCGGGCTTGGCGCTGGCACCTTAGGCGTAATTTTAGGGCTGCTCGGCTCTATAATTTTGGCCCTTTTCGCTTTCTTTTGGTACCCCATCAAGCGGATGCTGTTCGGCAATAAAGCTGAGAAAGAGGGTGATTATGACGATGCCAATGAAGAAACACCGGCTGATGAGGCTGCGACCAAAACAGAGGACACATGATCTATCTGGTCATTTGCTTACTATGCCTGATAGG
>PKDD01000135.1 GCA_002862465.1 Haliea sp. | reverse complement strand
GGACTGGGTATTCGGATCAGATCCCGGGAGGCGCTGAGCCAATCCGATGCCGGAGTTTTATCTGATCCCAAAGCGACTGGCGCGCAAAGCGCCAGCGCTAGCTACGATAGCCCAGTGGTCTGAGGCTTTAGTCTTTCGTTTAATCTTTTGGGCCATGCGCAAGTTAAGCCTAGCCCATGCCGTTCAATTATCTGCGTTTAGCTTTGGGTGGGGCAGTCGATATTCAGACAAAGCAGACAAAGCGCGCACAAATCTTGCCATCGCATTTCCAGATAGCTCCCCAGAATGGCGAGACCAAACTACAAAGCAAATCTTTCGCCACCTAGGGTGCTCTGCAGCAGAGCTAATTAAGCTGGAGCAAATCTGGCAAGAACGCGAGCAACGCATAGAGTTTGTGCTCGAACCGGAGGCCCGTAGGCATATGGAGAGCAAACGGGCAACCGTGTTTATGACCGCCCACGTTGGAGCGTGGCAGGTCGCCTCGCTAGTGACGCGACAGTTTGACTTCACAATAAATGCCATCTATGCAGAAGAATCTAACCCTATCATACAAGAACTTTTACTGGGGCCACGCAGATCGTTTGGTGAGAAACTGATATCCGCTGACGCAGGTCCGCGTCCAATAATCAGGGCATTAAATTCGGGCGAAAGTATTATTATGGCAATGGACACGCGCCCGGACACTGGCAAGCTCATTCCCTTTTTTGGCATTGATGCGCTCACCAACACCAGTGCAGTTGGTCTAGCGCTGCGCACCGGCGCTGCGGTGGTCGTATCACGAGCCGAGCGCCTGCCCGGAGGACGTTATCGGGTAACCGTTTATGACCCTCTGATTAGTCCTATTCCAGATGCGCCGGTCAAGGAACAGGCTGTCGCAATGACCGAAATTGTCCACCACCATTTCGAAGATTGGATCAGGGGGTACCCACAGGAGTGGGTCTGCCTAAAACGGCGCTGGCCGAAGGAACATAAACTCTAGAGCATCGGGCCGTTGTGTCTAAAGTCTACCCCGCTGTACGCTTCAGCGGTTAACCCATAAACTCGGATAGTGTTTCAACATGGCATTACTAAGAGCGTTCTACAAGTACCTCAAAAAACGGCGAAGCATAGCGGCACGCTTTCGACTCCTGACAGAAGTGGGCAAGAAGTTGATTCCACAGTACCGGTTCAGTTGGCCCTATCTCGACTGGTGGAACGATAAGCCATTCAATAGTTATCTTCAGCGATTCAACGAACTGCACCACTTCAACACTGACCGGAAATACATGCTATACCAGTTATTGCGCTTGATTGACGATATCCCTGGCGACACGGTGGAATGCGGTTCACTCGAAGGTGCTGGCAGTTATCTGATACATCTGATGAATGACCAATCACCTCAGCATGAACGCTGGCATCACGTGTTTGACTCCTTTGAAGGCTTGTCCGCTCCGGGTGAAGGTGACGGGAAACACTGGGAACAGGGCGACTTATCTGTTTCTATGGGGCAGGTAAGAAAAAATATGGACAACTTTGACAGGTACACGCTCTACCAGGGGTGGATTCCTTCAAGATTCGCTGAAGTGCAGGACAAACGCATCGCCTTTGTACATATTGATGTAGACCTGTACCAACCCACGCGGGACGCCATCGAATTCTTTTACCCCAAAATGAGCGAGGGCGGGGTCATACTCTGTGATGACTATGGCTCTTCCCTTTGCCCCGGTGCAACACGCGCGATCGACGAATACCTGGCCGATAAAACCGAGAAAATGCTGTATATGACTTGTGGCAGCGGCTTCCTGATCAAGGGACGTCAAACTGCGCTACAGCTGGCCTGAAAAGCCTTTATCGGATAACCTGTCTTATTCACCTTGCTGTGCAAATTTCCACCCCAGCTTAGTCTTCAGTTTACGGAGAGCGCCCCATCTCGCCTAATCATAAAAAACGCACGAGACTATGGCTGAGCTCACCGCATTTCTACCCCACCTACGGTGGCGCTCAAAACCGCTATCGGAGTTATATCCCGGGCTTGCTTGAGCGTAATCTCGATGTTCACGTTATGACGGGCACCCCACAGATTCAGGAACGCAGTGAGGCGGACACAGACAACAATTGGTACGAGGCAATACCGGGATCATGGCTGCCTGAAAGTGTGCTCGATGGCGCCCCTCTGCAGCGCATACGCTTACCGGACAGCAAGAGCCGATCACGGACGCAACTCTACTATGACGCTCTGCTAGACATATGCCAAGCCCAGACAGAGTCTCCCACAGTGGCTCAGCTTATAACCAACATGCGACCTGAGGCGCTACCCTGGCTGCGACGACTGAAAGATGCTGGTATCGCAACTGTATACTCGGTATCTCAATTTCCCACCTGGCAACAAAAACCGGTTAAACGTATTTTTCGACGACGCGGCTACCGCCGGGTCTACAACGCATTCGATACTCTAGTAACCAATAGCGAAGCGATCGAAGAGTTTTTACGCAGTATCGGCGTTACCACCCGCATAGAATACATTCCTAACGGCGTCAATCTGCAGCGGTTTCACCCGATTCAGTCAGACCAAGAACAG
>PKDD01000086.1 GCA_002862465.1 Haliea sp. | reverse complement strand
AGCCGTGAACGAGAACACCGGCCTGCGCTGGCGACCGTTGCGCGGTCCCAATAGACTGTACCGGATATATTCCATCCACTGGTGACGTTTTAACCAATGCGTAACATTCGTTCAGTGCTGTTACGAGCGTAACCGGAATGTCCTCTGCGGCCATACCTCCTGACGCAGCGAGACTTCTGAGGCTGCCCGACGAAACGCAGCAAGAATTTTCTGGATCAGCGTCAGCTGCACATGCTGCAGAGCCGTATGCTGGCTTTACCGAATCAAACGCATCCTCTTCGCCACCAAAGCCACCGTCAGACCCGTCAGACCCGTCAGACCCGTCAGACTGACCAGAGTCCGCAAAATCATAACTGTCATTGTTGCTGCTGCCGCAGCCGCTAATAACGCCTAATGATAAAAACGCGACCATTAGGGCAAAGCCCAGGGTCCTGCGCATGTTGCCGCCAACTCGGTAAAGACCATTCATCATTTTTTCCTTTTCTTTGCTTGTCTTGTTTTCTTACCAATTCGTTTAGGGACTAAACCCCGAATAAAAATGCGGCTAACATACTTACTGTAAAACAAGCAGGCAGCCCGCGCCTCCTGAATGCCTTTAGGTGCTCGGCGACCAGTAACCCTTGGCGGAGGGCGAACCTGGCGCAAAGTCGTAGCAGAAGGCTTCGGATCCCTTGTCAGCGTCGCATCGGTATGTTTTCCCCTCGTACGTAACACAAAAGTTTTTTGTTATCCCGGTGACGTCGCCTTTCACCCATTCCTTGTATGGAGCGGAATTTATGCAACCAGCGGGGGCAGGAGGTGCACATTTTCCGCTGTAATTCGTTGCTTGGCAGGCGTTTTCTGGAAACGTATTGCAGCCTATGCCAGGTACTTTATTTCCCGTTGGGTTGCCAAGCCAAGGAAAGGAGCCGGGCTCCCAATCCGTGCTAGTAGGCTTTACGAAGTTGTTTGGCTTATCACAGGAATAAAATGTTGTGAAAGATGCGTTTGCGTCCGGAGTGCGCGAATTGGCGAAGCAGTTAACCCCATAGTTCGCATTTGGATTACCGTCCGCATCTTCACACTTTAAGTCGCATGCGTTCGCCACACTGATATTCGCTTCAGGTTTACACGTATAGCCATCTTTAGATTCTCTGCACTGGCTAGCATATCCGAAGTAAGGTCCACTGCCCGCCACTCCGTCCGGCCTCCCCGGCACCTTGCACGTAAACGCCTTAGTCGGAGTGGAGTAAACCTCTGGGGCGACATAACTGCCCTCGCTGACCTGATCTTTTTTTTGTGCGTACAGATATACAACTTCTGACATGGTTACAAAGGTATACCCGTTTGTTCTTTTCTCACTCGCCCAGTCTGCAAAATCTGGGTGAGCTGTTATCTCTTGCGGATGTAACGCTATTACAGTTGGCTGCCCCTGAGCTATCGCTGTGTCCATTGCAGCCCAGTCTAGACAATCGCTGGCTGCCGTTGTCGGGGGAGTGCAGGTCTCAGGGCGCCCGCACGGCATTTTAGTATTGCCACCACACACCGGCAACTCCATCGCTAGGGCCTCCCCTAGAACCGGCACGGTCACGTTGTATACATTATGCCCTGGGGCGAAAAAGCTTTCCTTTGCGATTGTTGTTTGCTTACTCTCCTTTCCCGAGGAAGCGTAATTACTAAAATAAAAGATAGTCTCCGTTGAAAAGCCATAGCCATTGTCGCCGACCGGATGGTTCGACGTCAGATAGTTTAGGTAGTCTTGGTAAGCGTCACGCCAATCGTCGCGCATTACCGGCGTCCCTTGAGTTGAACCCGGGAAGAAGAACGGTTGCCTAAATCCAACAACATTTTGATGGTCCGTTATACCTGTCCAATGATTTACTATTTCGTATAGTCCCTTCATTTCGCTAAACCACTTCGCTCTGGTAAAAAGGAATTGGTTTTTTTCCGATCCATCTTTTACAAAGTGGCTAACAGTATGATTTGCTATTTCATTGCCCGCCGCCGCCCACGAATCAAAATTACTGATTGAGGCGCTGAAACCAACGGTTGCAAAGTACGTCATTCTCACCGCAGAGTTATCTTGATTTTTTTGGTCTTTATAGAGCTTTTCTAGGACCGGAAAATACTGGGGGCCTAATGAATCATCAAAAGTCACCATAATGCATTTCGATTGATCGTCGACGTTACAGCCCTCAGTTTGAACCTCAGACGTCTCTTCCCCGCCAAGCCCTCCATCGTCAGACCCGTCAGAGCCCGTCGGGCCCGCAACGCCTGCGTTGCTACCCGTGCCATCACCGCAACCACCGATAGCACCTAATGACAAAAAGACCACTAGCAGGGCAAAGCCCATGGTCCTGCGTGCTTTGCTGCCGACGGTGTGAAGTGAGGTCATTATTATGGCCTTTTGTCTCTAGTGTATTGCTGTGAGCTGATGCAATAACTGGGCCAACCCAAAAATCCCACTAAGTTAGCCAATGCGCCATGCGCTTTGCATATGTGTGTAAAGAAATCTGACAGTAATCCTAGTGGAAGTGGCATTTTTACGCAAATCAGGAATAGGTCATTATTGGGGCGCAGCGGCCACCTAAA
>PKDD01000054.1 GCA_002862465.1 Haliea sp. | reverse complement strand
CCATCGGGGTCTTACGTTTATTTTGGTGCCGCTGAACAGTCCCGGTATCACGGTGCGTCCGATTCCGCAGCTCGACGGGCTGCCCGGCTTCGCGGAAATATTTTTCGACAATGTTGAGGTTGGTATTGAGAATCGTCTTGGTGATGAGGGCGCGGGTTGGGGTGTTGCGATGGCAACAGCGGGCTTCGAGCGCGGTCTGATGTTGCGCTCGCCGGCGCGTTTTCAGGAAACCGCGCGGCGCCTGGTCGAGCTGTATATGGCTAATCGCGCGTCGGCAGACTGTGATCCTGCGGTAAAAGATGCGGTCCTGGGTGCCTATCTTGATGCAGAAAGTTACTGTCTTGCGACTTATCAGACGGCCTGTCGTTTGAATAAAGGCGGCAAGATTGGAGCAGAGTCTTCTACGAATAAAATATTCTGGTCGGAGTTGGACCAGAATATGCACGCTACCGCGATGAGTATTTTAGGTGCACGGGCGGAGCTGGTTGCGCACGCGCCAGCTGCGGACGGTGTAGGCACATGGTTGGACGGCTGGTTGTTCTCCCAGTCTGGGCCGATTTATGCCGGCACTAACGAAGTACAGCGCAACATTGTGGCCGAACGAATGCTGGGAATGCCGAGGTAATTTATGGATTTTACATTTTCCGAAGATCAACTGCTGTTTCAGGAATCCGTGCGAGACTTTCTGGTTAACGAAGTAACCCCTGAACGTATTCGCGCCAGCTGGATGACCGACAGTGGCCGCGAAGGCGCCTTGTGGAATCAGCTCGCAGAGTTGGGGTTGACGGGTATGACGGTGTCGGAAGCGCACGGTGGTCTCGGTATGACGGTGCTGGATTTTGTGCTGTTGGCACAGGAGTGTGGCTACGTCGGGTTGCCTGAACCATTAGTACATACGGTGATGGTTGCGGTGCCACTGCTCAATGACCTCGGCGGTGAATTAGCTGAGCAATGGTTGCCCAAGGTCGCCAGTGGTGAAGCGAAGGTAATTGTCGGCCTGGAGCAGAACTTGTTAGTGGAAGACGCGCATGTGGCTGATCTACTATTGCTTCAGCAGGGCGATACACTCTATGCGGCAACGCCAGATCAGTTCAGCCTATGCTACAGCGAATCGGTCGACCCGTCGCGAAAGTTGTTCACGGTGGAACTGCTCACCGGTGCCGCCGCGGTTGCTAGCGGTGAGCAGGCCGCAGCGCTTCTTGCCAGCACGCTCAATCGCGGCGCGCTGGGCTGTGCCGCTCAAGTTTTAGGGCTGGCGCAGCGAATGATTGATCTGTCGGTGCGTTATACCAGTGAGCGTCAGCAGTTCGGCAAACCCATCGGAAGTTTTCAGGCAGTAAAGCACCATATGGCCAATGTTGCAGTGCGCCTTGAATACGCCAAGGCACCGACGCATCGCGCCGCTTATGCGGTAGCAATGGGTCAGGACGTCGCAGCCCACGCCGTGTCGCACGCCAAAGTGGTCGCCTGTGAGGCCGCTAATCTAGCGGCGAAAAACAGCGTACAAGTGCACGGCGCGATGGGTTACACCTGGGAAGTTGACTTGCATATTTTTATGAAGAAAGCGTGGGCGCTTACCAACACCTGGGGTGACGCAGGCTTTCACAAAACACGGATTGGCGAACGTATTTTCGCCACAGACGCGGTGCTGGGTGCTGGCGCCACTTTCGTTTGAAAATAAAGGGTATAGACATGGCAGACGCATACATAGTTGACGCAGTACGCTCACCGACAGGCCGCCGCAAAGGAGGCCTTAGTGACGTTCACGGTGCGGATCTCGGGGCTCACGTGTTGAAAGCGCTAGTCGAGCGTAACGGCATTCCTGATGCTGAGTACGATGACGTGATGTTTGGCTGCGTCGATGCGATTGGGCCATTGGCTGGCGATATTGCGCGTACCGCTTGGCTTGCTGCAGGCCTGTCTGATGCGGTGCCGGGCACGACTATTGATCGGCAATGTGGTTCTTCGCAACAGGCCGTGCACTTTGCTGCACAGGCTATTATGGCCGGTGTTAATGATGTGGTCGTTGCCGGTGGAGTTCAGACCATGACGCAGATTCCAATCTCCTCCGCCATGATCGCGGCCCAGCCTATGGGGTTCAGTGATCCATTCTCAGGGAGTCAGGGTTGGGTTGCCCGTTACGGCAGTACTCCGCCGTCGCAATTTGTGTCTGCACAAATGATTGCAGACAAGTGGAAAATTTCACGCGAGCAGATGGAAGAATTTGCACTTCGTTCGCATACGCTGGCGCTTGCTGCGATTGCAGAGGGGCGTTTCGATCGCGAGATTGTACCCCTCAATGGTGTGGATATGGATGAGACGCCACGCAATACCTCTATGGAAAAAATGTCTGAATTGGAACCCTTGATGGAAGGCGGAACGATTACCGCAGCGGTGTCGAGCCAGACCTGTGATGGATCTTCGGCGTTGCTGGTGGTTTCAGAAGCCGCATTGAAGCGCTACAACTTGACTCCTCGCGCGCGCATCGTGCACATGAGTGTGCGTGCGGCTGATCCCATCTGGATGCTCACCGCGCCAATTCCCGCAACGGAATATGCGCTTAAAAAATCCGGTATAAAACTATCA
>PKDD01000099.1 GCA_002862465.1 Haliea sp. | reverse complement strand
CCAACTAACGTAATTGGGGGAGGCTTAATTCCACAGCTGAAAAAAACTGTTACCATTCGTACACTCAATATTTAGGTTATCCATCATGGCCACACAGGTAAAAGTAATGAAAAAGCACGCTTGGCGTCTAGTGCTGCTGACCCTGGCAATCATGCAACTCCAAGCATGCGGAAAAGACCAGCCAACTGCTGCGGCGAAGGGTGTGCCTGTTACTGTGATCACGATTGCACCTAAAGACATTCCCGTTACGCTAGAGTTCGTAGCCCAAACGCAAAGCTCACAGGGCGTCAATATTCAGGCTCGAGTTTCAGGCTTCCTGGAGAAGCGCGTCTATATCGAAGGATCCACCGTTAAAGAGGGGGACGTTCTCTTTCAAATGGATAAAAAGCCGTTCCAAGCGCAAGTAGATGCGGCTAACGCCGCCTTAATGCGCTATCAGGCTTCCGTCGGCGTGGCTCGGGCAAATCTCGCACGCACAAAGCCGCTGGTAAAACAAAATGCTCTGTCGCAACGCGACCTCGATGATGCACAGGGCCAGTTTGAAGAGGCCTCGGCTGCGGTCGCCGAAGCAAAGGCACAGTTGTACAGCGCGCAACTCGATCTATCCTACACAACCATCACCTCACCTGTAGATGGCGTAAGCAGTTTGTCAGCATTGGCCGATGGCTCCTATCTTGATGCAGCCAACTCGCAACTGACAACGGTGTCAGTACTTACCCCCATGTGGATTAACTTCAGCCTGTCTGAAAACTCACTGGCACGTATCGTTGGAGAGGAAAAAAAAGGACTACTAAAAATGCCTGAAGATAATCAGTTTTCAGTAGAAATAATCTTGGTCGATGGAACTATATATCCTCAGCGCGGTGAAATTGATTTCGCAGACCCTTCCTATAATGCGGAAACAGGGACATTTCTCATCAGAGCGGCGGTTGATAATCCCGATGGGGTTCTGCGACCCAACCAATATGTGCGCACGGAACTCATAGGGGCGGTGAGGACAGACGCAATACTCATTCCACAGAGCGCCGTCCAACAGAGTGCGAACGGCCACTTTGTGTGGGTTATTGATAAATCAAATAAGAGCCAGTTACGCCCGATAAAAGTCGGCGATTGGGATGGTGATGACTGGTTTATTAATGAGGGTCTTGCCAGCGGTGACAAAGTTGTCGTCGATGGTGCGATCCGACTAGCGCCGGATACGCCTGTCTCCATTAGTGCAGCCAGCACATCGCAAGATTCAACTTCTCCCTCCCGAACATCAACTAAGTAGGGAGGCTGCCACCTAATATGTTTTCCCGATTCTTTATAGAGCGTCCCATTTTTGCCGGTGTTGTAGCAATTGTCCTTGCTTTGGCTGGCTTAGTCTCCATGTCTGTACTCCCAGTGCAGCAGTACCCGACTATTAATCCCGTGCAGATCAACGTTTCGGCCTCTTATCCTGGTGCTGACTCTGAGACGCTAGCGAACTCCGTGGCGGCACCGATAGAGGCGCAGATCAACGGTGTCGACAACATGCTGTATATGACATCCACAAGTTCTGCTTCAGGCAGACTTTCATTATCGATTTATTTCGACCTCGAGACTGACCCTGACATCGCGCAGGTGCAGGTGCAAAATCGCGTTGACCTAGCGCTACCTCAACTTCCTACAATAGTGACGCAACAGGGCGTATCTGTCGAGAAGAAGTCCTCGTCTATAATGATGCTGATCGCCGTTTATTCGGAAGATGAGCGTTACAGCAGTGACTATATTGCAAACTATGCCAACGTCTATATTCTCGATTCGCTGAAGAGGATACCTGGGGCTGGGCAGGCCCAAATTATGGGCGTACCAGATCAAGCGATGCGTATTTGGATGGACCCTGATCGCATGGCCTCTCTGAAAATCACCACCACCGATATTGCGACCGCAATCAACAAACAAAATGCGCTATTTGGTGCAGGACAAATCGGCCAGACGCCAACAGATGGCCCTGTACAACTGACTCTCCCAGTAGTCACGCAGTCCCCGTTCACAGACCCAGAGCAATATGAGAATATTATCCTTCGCGCGGACCCAGACACTAGCGCCATTGTCCGACTCGGCGATGTCGCTCGGGCAGAGATCGGACTGCAACAATATATTGTGGACTCCAAAATGAACGGACAGGAAGCGACATTTATTGCCGTCTACCTGCAACCGGGAGCCAATGGACTCAAGGTGTCTGCTGCTGTTAGAGAAACATTGGACGGACTCCAGTCCGGCTTTCCAACAGGCTTAAAATACGACATCTCTCTCGACACCAATGACTTTGTCAAACTGTCCATTGAGGAAGTCATCTATACGCTATTAGAAGCCGTGTTGCTGGTCATTTTTGTAGTGTTCATTTTTCTACAGAGCTTTCGTACCACTATTATTTGCATGATTGCGATCGTTGTAGCGCTGATCAGCACCTTCACGGGAATGTTAGCGCTTGGCTTCTCAATCAATCTGATTACACTTTTTGGACTAGTGCTCGCCATTGGAATGGTAGTAGATGATGCCATCGTCGTCGTGGAAAATGTTGAGCGTAATATGCATGAGCATAATCTCGAACCGAAGGAAGCCACAATAAAATCGATGCAGGAGATATCAACGTCTCTGGTTGCAATCGTATTAGTGATGGCTTC
>PKDD01000028.1 GCA_002862465.1 Haliea sp. | reverse complement strand
ACCACACTCATGGCCAGCGAATCCTCCCGGCCCTCGGTAAAATAGCGCAGCTTGCCCGTTTGACGATCCAGCAGCCCCATGCCGACATGCAGCATGATCGTCCGGCCGACAATTTCCTTACCCCCGCCAATCATAACTACCACACCATTAGCGGTGGCCGTTGCGGTTAATCCATTGGATTGGTCATCGACATTGGCATAGCCATCAAAGCCGTTTAACTCAGCTGTCCAGTTCAAAGTGCCGTGGTCGCCGCGGTCAATTAACTGGAAAACGTCTTTTGCGGTGACAGCGTAGATTTCGTTATTGTCAGAGGCGACGGTAATCGAACCCACCAGGGGCTCGCCCACATCGACACGCCAGACCTCATTTAACTCGTGATCCAGTGCGATGACATGACCTTCATTATCGGAAACATAGACCCGGCTGCCATCAGCGCTGAGTGCCGGCGTTGAGCCTGTGCCGCCTTGAAACGTATTGCGGTTTAGTACTTTGAATTCAAGGCCGCCGTTACCGTCATCCTCGAGGTTTAACGCGTAAATGGCGCCGATTTCTGAGCGACCATCTTCGGTACCATCTTCCGCGTCCGGTGCCGTCGCTGCGATATAGATACGGCTGCTACCAGGATCGATACTGAAATAATTGGTTACGACACCGCCACCACCATAGAGATAGTTCACCGCAGAAGAAAATAGACTCAAACCGTCAGCGGTTTTCCCAAAGGCTTTATCCATCAGGGGGTCGACTCTATTGACAATAAAATCCGGTATGCTCGTGCGGTTGCCGCTAACAGCCGGTGCTCCTGGCAGTTGCCCCTTAGACGCCACCATTTCACCGGTCGTGCGGCTGAACGCGTACAGTGCTCCCGATTTGGTTACCGTAATCAATGAGTCGGTGGCCGGGTGATAATTGAAGTTTTGAAATTTGGTTGTGTCCGGGTCCTCGGCATTCGCGATCTTAATACCGGTGGCTTTGTTCCATAGTATGGAGCCGTCTTGCCGCACAGCCCTGATTTGTTCGGGACCCGCAAGATAGATAATTTGTGCTCCTGGATTATCCGGGTCATTGAGTATGATCGGGCCACCCGCTGACATGTTACCTATCTCTGGTAAAACCCAGCGCCTCTCGCCAGTCTTGGCATCAATGGCCACCAGATCTACACGCTCACCGTGATAGAAATTTGAGCTGAAGTATAGATTTCCCTGATTATCCAGCAGTGGGCCACTGCCTAAGAAGTAGGCTGGCTCCGCGACCCAGTCCAGTTCGAACATGGGAGCAGCAACCCCCCAGACACTGTCGGCATTGGCAACATCAACGTGAATAGCATGCCAGGTAGTGGGTTCGGGAATGATGTCGTAGTTGTGTTGTCCGGCTGACCGTGGACCAATGGGTTTCCACTGGGTTTTTTCCGGCGGGCCAAACACTTTAGGGTTATGGGGGCGAGGCCCGTCAAGAAATACCCACATTAAGGTGACGCTTATCGCGGCGACTATTATGAGGAAGAAAGTTCTCTTGCCTGTGAATTTGCTGTTCTTCATGTGACTTAAGTCCTGTAACGATCGGGCAGCCGACTCGATAAGCTGCTTGAGTTTAGGAATTGGAAAGTTAAGAAATCGACTGTTATTAAAGCCCTGTCTTAAGGTCTGTTCTGCTCAAACTCCCACTTCGTAAACGCGTAGGGTAGAAATTCAAGTTCATTGACTTTTTGCAGCACGCGCCCGTGCAACATCGAGTTATCACCCACCGTATAAAAACCACCCAACATGCGCTTAACCGGGAGTTCATGCCAGGGGTCATACGCCGATGGCGTTAGTTCGATGTCCACCTCTGCCCATGTAAACGTCTTTGGCCTAAAGCGTGTCACTCCTTCAACCAGCAGGGGAGGGTAGTCAAATATTCCAGATTTCATCGGCGAGGGAGAATGTTTAAACAGGTAAACATTATCAGAAAATTCGCCATTTGGATTAATGCCATATCCGAGAAGCTCATCCAAAGCCGCATTGTTGTTATTAACTTTGTCTGTCAGCTCGGCCTTAACTTGCATAAATTTAATGCCGTGGCGCTCTGTATAGCCAGTCACTGTGTCGCCTTCGCGCGCAAACTCAAAATTTGCCATTTTCTTCGGGTAGCCCCACCCCTCTCGGCCGCCCGCCATCGCCATATCATCGCTCACTGGCATAGACAGACAATAAAAGCCTTCTTCGCCCTTATAGCTTGCTTTTACGAGAAGAGCGGACTCGTGGTAGGGGACACTGAAGTTCGTCTTGGGATAATAGGCAATAAACGCGAATACCAAAGGACGCGACGCAGGTTTTAGCGGGGGCGGCAGCAACGTTGCAATCGCTTCTGGAGTGGTTTCCCAGACCAGATTCAGCATTTCAGCATCGTAAAAATCAGCCGTCGGCTTGCCCCCTTTCATCAAGTCTTTGTAACTCTTTACAAAATCACTACCGCTGTCTCCACTCTTCGAGTTCTTGATTTTCAACAACAACTTCGGTTTGGACAACAACTTTAGGGCTGTGGTCAATTTCATCTTGAATGATCTCTGCCAATGTTTTTTAGGCGACTTTCAGCCAGTTGGGAAGTTGATTATAGTGAGCACTTGACAGATCATGGGAACATATTCGGCCAATCTCGTTTTTGTCAATGCGGGCTTTGCAATGTTTTGGAGCGCCTTCGATCTGCCGGCGGCGTATGGAGTCCAATGAAAGTAAATCAGGTGCATTATGCGTTTTTCAATCAGTTGCTGCAGCTACTGGAGGACGCAGGGGTC
>PKDD01000125.1 GCA_002862465.1 Haliea sp. | reverse complement strand
TGACCCCACTAGACGCATTATTTGAGATGCGTCGGGGGCATTGGGTGCTCATATCAATAGTCATAACACAGTTAGGAGGAAGGCGTGCGTGCAATTAAGTTAAAAAAACCTGGTGGGCTCGATAATCTGGAAATGAGCAACGTCGACGTTGTTGAGCCAGAATGCGGGCAAATCCGAATTCGAAACCATGCGAGCTCACTGAATTTCCATGACTATGTCGTTGCCATTGGGTTGCTCCCTGTAGATGATGGGCGCATTCCTATGTCGGACGGGGCCGGAATAATAGAAGCTGTGGGTGCCGGGGTGACTGAGTTTCAGGTGGGCGATCGAGTGATGAGCTGTTTCTTTCCGCATTGGGCTGATGGTCGGGCTGATAACCTCGTTAAAATGAGTGACGTTCCGGGCGACATGATCGATGGATTCGCCTCCGAGATGGTTACCATGTCCTCCTCAGCTTTCACTCATATGCCGGATGGCTATAGCTTTGAGCAGGCAGCTACTTTGCCGTGTGCCGCAGCGACTGCGTGGCGCGCTCTGATGGTCGAGGCGCGAGTAAAATCGGGAGACACCGTGCTTGTGCAGGGTAGCGGCGGAGTATCCGTGTTTGCTCTGCAATTTGCCAAGGCAGCGGGGTGTCACGTGATAGCGACCTCTTCATCTCAGGCTAAATTGGAAAAGCTAGGCGAACTTGGTGCGGATCAGTGCATCAATTATCGCGAGGTAGAAAAATGGGGGGATAAGGTCTTGGAGATCACTGGCGGTAAGGGTGCAGACGTTATCGTTGAGGTTGGCGGCGCTGGCACGCTGGCGCAGTCTGTCCGCGCGGTGGCAATGGGCGGGCACATTTCGATGATTGGCGTCCTAACCGGCGTTCAGGGTGAAGTGCCGACGGCGGAACTGTTTCAGAAAAACGCAGTGATCAGCGGTATCACAGTAGGCTCGCGCGCGCATCAGGCGGATATGGTGAGAGCGATTAATGTGATTGGACTACAGCCTGTTATTGACCGCAGCTTTGCTCTCGAGGACCTGTCTGAGGCCTTTCGGCTGCAAGAGTCGCAGGAGCACTTTGGGAAAATTTGCCTCACGGTCTGATGTGTTATTTGCAAATAAACCTTCGGAACCTGACGAGTGGATTCTTTATAGCTGGCTCGGTGAAGGAGGTTTGATTCTGTCAGGGGCGGACTTGTTAGCCCCTGTGCTCTGTCACTGAGCGGTTGCTGAAGATAATGAAAATGTTGGATGTTCCCAGCAGATGTCATTAAAAAGCGGCGTTTGCTCGATTTTACCGTAAGCTGCTACAGCGTCCAGCTATTCGATGCACACATCGGCTATGAGGCTCGTAAGACGGAAACAGATTTTGCGAACACCAGCATAGCGGTGGTTGTCTCTCAGAGGGTTGCTTTGAAATAATTCCGTTTCGAAATAGGAGAGCGATAGGTCGTTTGCTGGGGTTGGATGATTATAGATTCAGCGGTACATCTGTGACTGCAGCATGACCCTTTACCAAGGCATCAACGTCCGTTGTTGGAGGGCTCTTCGACTCTAACGAACAATCGGTCTTAAATAACCGAGCGCCATCATCTTCAGCGATAGACTCAGCAAGCGGCACGCTAACCAGCTGCCGTATTTTTCCTGTCGTACATCCCGGTATATTAAAACTTGTTACCGTATCGGCGTTGGCTGAGCCACCAAGTAGCGCGTCTCTGTTAACCTCAATCCAGTCAGTCACGAGTTCTACTGCTGCATTATAGTCAGCATACTCGATAAAGGGACTGGCGCTGACAGCGACAGCAGGATATCCCGCTTTTGCGGCAGTGCGCGCCGCCCCAACAGTGCCCGACAACGCCGCAAAGGGTCCTACATTTTGCCCCGCATTCACCCCCGAAATGATCACATGGGGACTGATACCCCGATCCTCGAGGGCAACATTTATTGCGTCAGCAGGGTAGCCGTAGACGGCAGTACCCTTATATCCGCTGGCTGTGGTTGAATCCTCTGATATCAAGTCTCCTTTAGTCGTTTTGTCCGAGGAGCCACTTTGATTTTCGGCCGGAGCCACAAGTTCCACAACAACATCGTCCAGCTTCAGGAGTCCCTCCACTAAGGCGTCGATACCCGGCGCGCCGATACCATCGTCATTCGTAACCAGTATAGTCAGTGTTTGCGGCGTAATGGGGATTGCTACCGTGTCTGAGCCTTTCGCGCAACCAGTGAACACAACGACATATAGCAAGGTAATAACGGCAAAACGCAAATTCATATGCAGCGGTCCATAAATAATGAAGAAAATGGCGTTAAGTCTTCGGCCTAAAGTAAAACCTGACTCGTGATGATGTCGCGAATACTACCACGACTTCATCTAAACTTGGATGCTCGACCGCGCGTTTATGCCGCCCAGGTTGCCAACTACCAGTACAAGTCTAAAGGCAATGACCTATCCATCCGCTACCTTGAGTTGTTCTACTCGATTGCCGAGATGGATCAAAGCACGGTTAAGGAGGCGAGCGAGAAAGCCTTGATAGCAAAGCGGCTTGAAGTAAATAGCGACCACATTATGGCTGTTTTGAAGTCCATCAATGACGAGGCGGTAAACAAGACTGAGCTAATCGCCGTGCTGACAAACAGAGGATCGCCTAGAGCGAAAGCGATACAGCTACTCGATGCACATGCGGGGACAGACCAGTTTATGGGCCACCGATAGAATAGCGTCAAAGGGGTCAGGAATGAACAGCCCCATATGGCTCTTTAATCGGGAACTGACCCCCTCTCCAAAAAGTGGATGTTTAGAAT
>PKDD01000035.1 GCA_002862465.1 Haliea sp. | reverse complement strand
GTGCCTTTTTTTATTAGGAAGATATATAAACCCAACGGCACTGCTAGTAGTGCTAACGTTGCATGAATATAAATTATGAGCATATTCTAATTCTTAATTCTCTGTTTTGTTCTACTCCACCGTTACGGAGTTGTTTATGATTCGTATTGGGGGATTTTCCAGTAGATATAACCCTTTGAGCTCTATCATATTCCCAGCCAAGCAAGCAATGCCGTAATACCCATTAGAAAAGCACCTGGCATTCTTAATAAAGCTCTATGTCTTCCCAAACCAAGAAAAATAAATAAAAGTGAGCCTAGAAGGTTAATGCCAATTACCGGATATGCAGCTATAGCAAATTCTGGGTTATACGCTATATAAATTAAAGTTAAAGCACTTATAAAAAGAAAGATGGTGAACACGTGCCAAGAAACAATGCTTAACGATTTTGTTAATGCCTCCATGTCGCTATCATTTACATTGCTAATATAAATTTTTCCTCCGATGAACCCATGAAACAACATTCCTGCTAAAGAAAGGAAAGCCGCAATCATCAGAAACCAATAATCCATTTTACTTTTTATCAATACGAATCATAAACTACTCTACCGTAACCGACTTAGCCAAATTCCGCGGTTTATCGACATCAGTGCCTTTTTGCAAAGCCACATGGTACGACAACAGCTGCAGTGCCACCGTGTAAACAATTGGCCTGATCACCTCATGG
The DNA here is from genome assembly GCA_002862465.1 of Haliea sp. Taxonomy (GTDB): domain Bacteria; phylum Pseudomonadota; class Gammaproteobacteria; order Pseudomonadales; family Halieaceae; genus Marimicrobium. The sequence continues at coordinate 2,087 of PKDD01000035.1, read as the reverse complement.
CAGTGAGGCATGGGCAAGATTCGCACTCTAGACTCGTTGGCAAACCCCGCTTCTTTGTCTGCAAACACAAACAGCTCGCCGCCGCGTGAGCGCACTTCTTCTAGATTAGATTTCAACTTTTCCAGTAGTTCGTCATTAGGCGCCACGGCAACGACGGGCATATCGTCGTCTACCAGAGCCAGCGGTCCGTGTTTTAATTCCCCTGCTGGATAGGCCTCAGCATGAATATAGGAAATTTCCTTTAACTTGAGAGCACCTTCCATAGCAATAGGGTACTGAATGCCGCGGCCAAGAAAAAGGGCGTGCCGCTTGGATATAAAGGCCTCCGACAAGTGCTGTACAGCATCGTTGAGCTCAAGTGTTTGCTGCACACAACGTGGCAAATACTGCAAGGCTGTAATAATGTCCTGCTGCCGGCTTTCCGACAGCCCGCGGCGCCTGCTCAGCGCTAGGGTCAGCATTAGCAGGGCTACAAGCTGGGTGGTGAATGCCTTCGTTGAAGCAACCCCGATTTCGATGCCGGCGCGCGTCAAAAATACCAAGTCACACTCTCGAACCAGCGAACTATTGTCTACATTAGACACAACCAGGCTGCCGAGGAATTCGTCCGCGTTGGCGTTGCGCAGAGCCGCCAGCGTATCTGCGGTCTCGCCTGACTGGGAGATGACAACCAACAACGTACCTTCATACTGCACGCGCTTGCGATAACGAAACTCTGAAGCCACTTCAACCTCACAGCTCACCCCTGCAATCTCCTCCAGCCAATAGCGAGCCACCAAGCCGGCATGAAAACTGGTGCCACAGGCAACAATCTGTACCTTTTTGACCCGATCGAACAATGCAGGCGCGGCAAGGCCAAAGCGCTCCTCAACCTTTTGGGCATTAGTCGCGCCAGCGAATGTAGCCTCAAGCGCCGCCGGCTGTTCAAAAATTTCTTTAATCATATAATGATCAAAGCTGCCAAGATCCGCCGTCTCCAACCCTTCTTTGATTCGCTCTACCGGCCGCTGGACCTTGCTGCCATCAGCGTTGTATACCTGCAGGCTGTCTGGCGTGATACACACTAGGTCTTCTTCTTCCAAATAAATAAAACGGTCTGTTACTTGGCGCAGCGCCATCGTATCAGACGCCAAAAAGTTTTCGCCTATTCCCACACCGGCGACCAGCGGGCTGCCTTTTCGCGCACCTATAACCGTGTCAGGGTTTGCAATATCTATCGCCGCTAAGGCATAAGCTCCTTCGAGTTTAACCACCGTTTGTTGCATTGCTTGCAGCAATGATCCACCGGCTGAAAGGCTACTATGCAGAAGATGCGCAATAACCTCGGTATCCGTAGCCGAAGTGATTTCGTAACCCGCCTCGCTAAGTTCCACGCGCAGAGCCGCGTGATTTTCTATAATGCCATTGTGCACTAGTGCCACGCGTTGTCCCGATATATGGGGATGCGCGTTTAAACCAGAAGGCTCACCGTGCGTCGCCCATCGGGTATGAGCAATGCCTGTGTTGCCGTGGTAGGGGTGCTGACGCTGGGCGTTTTCCAGCTCTGAAACTTTGCCCTTACGCTTGTGTATCTTTAAGTTATGCTTCTCATCAATTAGCGCCATACCGGCCGAGTCATAACCCCTGTATTCGAGGCGTCGTAGCCCCTCCAGTAAGATTTCAGAAACTTCACGCCGCGCAGCGGCGGCAACAATGCCACACATAATCAGTCCTTGGTGTCTCGCGTACCGGGACGAACCCAGCCCTCGATGTTGCGCTGCCGGGCTCGACTCACCGCCAACTCTCCCTTGCCGATGCTCCCCGTAATCGTTGAGCCCGCAGCAACAAACCCCTGCTCATCAATTTGTAACGGTGCAACTAAGGTGCTGTTAGATCCGACAAAAACGCTGTTACCGATGTCCGTTTTATGTTTGTCAACGCCGTCATAGTTACAGGTAATTGTGCCCGCGCCAATGTTAACCTCCACGCCCATATCACAATCACCAATATAACTCAGATGATTTACCTTGCTACCGGGGCCTATGCTGGCGTTCTTGGTCTCAACAAAATTACCGATACGGGCCCCTTCCCTCAATACTGTTCCCGGG
>PKDD01000156.1 GCA_002862465.1 Haliea sp. | reverse complement strand
TCGATTTTCTCTTTGCTCTGAGTAAGAGGCATCACCACGGTACTGGTGTAGCCCATGGCATTCGCCAACAGCGTAAGCCCGATGCCGGTGTTGCCTGCGGTGCCCTCTACGATACGCCCACCCGGCCGTAGTTCGCCGGATTCCTGTGCGGCACGAATAATGCCTAAAGCGGTACGATCTTTTACCGAGCCGCCCGGATTGAGGAATTCCGCTTTACCGAGAATAGTGCAGCCGGTTTTCTCCGACACCTGTTTAAGGTGGAGCAGCGGGGTATTGCCAATCAGCTGGGTAACATCAGAGGCGGTATGCACAAGGTAATCTCCACAAAATTCCCCGCAGAGTATGCCACAGCGAGAGCACAGGTTCAGAGTTTCGGTTGCGGGCGATGGCGAAATAACGCCACGCTTAAAAAGAAAGCAAAAGCGGTTATCGCGAGTATGAAATCCAGCATGGGTGCAGGAGAGTCAACAAGATAGCTTCCCACGAGTGCCGTCGCAGACGCGGACAGGGACATTTGAATAAACCCAAACAGCGCCGATGCGGTGCCGGCGATGTAGGGAAATGGGCGCAATGAAATCGCCATGGCGTTGGGCACCATAAGACCTATGCCCGCAGAGTAGACCATCATTGGCAGCATTAGCGCCCAGATACTGTCGGGCAGCAGGCGTGCTGCGAACCATATAAGGCTGGCGCTCCCCATTGTGAGCACCGACCCCAGCAGCACCGTCCGCTCCGGCGCATAATGTGTGGCAAGGCGAGCGCTCCACGCGCTGCCAGCCATATAACCGACAACGCTGGTGATGAAGATGAGGCCAAAATACTCTACTGGGACTCCCAGCATATCGATATATACAAAACTGGACGACGCAAGATACGCCAGGAAACCGGCATAGACAAAGCCGCTGGCAAAGGACGCAATTAAAAACATCCGGCTACGCAATAAGGTGCCGTAATTAACGAGGACAGACATCGGGTGGAGACTTTGACGCCGAGGTAGCGATTCTGCGAGAAAGACGTGTATCAGCGTTATCATCGCGATGCCATAGACAGCCAAAAAAACGAAAATACTGGGCCATGGCAGCCACAGCATCATGACCCCGCCCAATGTCGGCGCGATGGCTGGCGCCACTCCCATTAATAGGGCGATTATGGACAGCGCTCTTGCTGCGCCGGTGGGTCCAAAGACATCCCTCGCGACTGTGCGAGCGAGGGTGGGCCCGACACAGGCGCCCACGCCTTGAATAAACCGGAAAAATAAGAGCTGCTCAACGGTTTCAGAGAGGCTGCAGCCGATAGTGGCCATAACGAATAGCGCGGTTCCACCAATTAGGATGGGTTTGCGGCCAAAGCGATCTGCTAGCGGGCCGCAAACTAAATGAAACAGCGCAAAGCCGGTCAAATAAACGCTTAACGTCAGATGCATATGCCTGATGTCAGTGTCTAGCGCTATGATCATTGCCGGCATCGCCGGCAGGTAGACATCCACGCTAAGTGGGCCTAAGGCAACGACGGCGGCTAGGAGTGCCAGCAGCCAAGGGGAGTCGGGATGTAAGTATCGCTGCATCATCGGGCGGCGATGCTAGACCATACGTTTACCTAAAGCAAAGTAAAGCCTGCGTGAGGCGACTTTGAGGCGCTACTTTTCGAAATTCATCACCACCTTCCACCACAGCGTTGGAAACAGGGCGCGCCATAGATAAAGCAGCTTGGCTTCCTTTGGATAGATGATATCTTTGTTTTTGCGGACGCCTTTCTCAATAGCGTCAATCATTTTCTCGGGGTCCCCAAGACGGCCACCCTTTTTCGCTTCCAAGATGCTTCCCGGCGTGTCGCCGGAGATGGTTTGGTCTACTAACGGCGTATTCACAGCAGGGGGACATACAAGGTGAACATGCACGCCAGAGCCGCGGATTTCATTTTGTAGTACCTCGATATAGGCGTTCACAGCGGCCTTCGTCGCACAGTACGCGCCCATTTTTGGCACCAGGGCAATACCCGCAATGGAGCCAAAGGCGATAATGCGGCCCCTGCCACGCGCCATCATCGCGGGTAGCACGGCCCTGATCATATACGTGGTGCCGAAGTAATTGATGCGAAACAGCTGCTCCATGTCCTCATGGGTGTGATCTATGAGTTTGTGAGCCGGCATCAGGGCGGCGGCATGCACCAGCAGTTCGATTGGCCCCAGTGCCGAAACCACTTGCGCTACCTTGGCCTGCACATCCTGCAGGTCGGAGATATCGCAGTGAAAGGCGGTGATATTGTCCGCCTCGGCGGCCGTTTCCTCAAGCGCCTTATCGTTGACGTCAAAGATTGCGACTTTTGCGCCCTGTTGCGCTAGACGGCGAGCCGTTATCTGGCCCATACCGCTGGCACCGCCCGTTACGATGGCAACCTTGTCGGACATGTCGATCATAGCCATTCCCCTTTTATTCTGTGAGCTACACAGGAACATAGTCTGCGTTCAGTTGACGCCGCGTGCAAGGATTTAACGCGACGCAGACAGTAACGATGTTTTTATAATTGAGTGGCGTCGGAGATGTGGTCCAGCGGCAGTGGAGTCTTCAGCAGCACGCGTCGCAGTTCAAAGCTAGAGTGGACGCCGGTGACGCCGGCGATGCGGGTCAGCTTACCCAGCAGAAATCGCTCATAGTATTCCATGTCCGGCACCACGGCCTTTAGCAGATAATCCGAACTCTGGCCGGTCACGACCGAGCACTCCATCACTTCTGGATAGCCTGCGACCTCGGCCTCAAAGGCCTCGAACCGGTCTGGCGTGTGACGGTCCATCGTGATGCCAATGTAGGCGGTAAGCTTCAAGCCCAGC
>PKDD01000055.1 GCA_002862465.1 Haliea sp. | reverse complement strand
GAGGAAAATAGAAACCGACTTATGGCGGCATGTGAAAAAGGTGGCAGTTCAATGTTTGGCAGCGGCATGCACCCTGGGTTTTCTAATTTTATGGCTTTGGCCACGACCGCTGCCTGCAATCGTGTAGACAAAATCACCATTCTTGAATCACAAGATGCATCGGGTTACGCATCGGCAGAGACACAGCGCAGTGTAGGGTTCGATTCACCAATGGATAACCCTGAGTTGGAAGCAATGTCACGAAATGGCAGCGTAGTCTTTGCTGAAGGTATCGAAATGATGGCCAACGCGCTTAAGGTTGACCTCGATGATATTCGTTTTGAGGCAAACTACGCTGCAGCAACACAAGACAATGACCTCGGCTTCATGCGTATTCGAAAGGGCCACGTCGCTGGCGTTGAAGGGCATTGGTTAGGAATAAAAGATGACCGCGTGCTATTTGATGTCGGTTATAAATGGAAGATGGGGCAGTTTATTGAGCAACCATGGGAAATTGATCACGCATATTTATTGGAGGTGCAGGGTATGCCAACGTTGAAGCTGCGTATGGAAATTCATCCACCCAAAGACTTTGCTGCCAACAGTTTACAAGATTATATGGTGCTAGGTATGGTGATTACCGGTATGCCTGTCGTCAATGCGATACCGGCAATTTGCCAAGCATCGCCCGGCATTAAAACGTATATGGATATTCCGATAACGCCTGCTGCTGGATTCTGTCTTTAGCGACAACGGCGCAGCAGCGAGCCAGTGGCTATATGCAACGCCTGTGAACGTCATTGCTCGGTTATTTGTTGGGAGGGCGATGACAAGCGAGCAGCACGAGCGTGAAGCTTTAAGGTGACTGACCGCGATATCAATATTGAGAAGTGCATTGAGGTTTGCAGTCGCTGCGGTGAACCTATAAAAGTCATCAGCTGCATCGAGGACTAAGACGTTATCGGCAGGATTCTGGCTCATCTTCCAGAGAAGGCACAAGGCCGCCCTGCCCTATCGCACCTGATGCCACACTCCAGAGCACCACCTGAGACATTGCCTCTTTTCGCAAGAAGCGGACCCACAACCCCACATCAGCGCGGACGCTACTGAAAAACCCATGGCGCGAACTGTTGCGTACTCTCGTTCAGGACTGAACGGATATGAATTGCGCGATCACGTCAGCCAGCAACGTCTCAGGCCCCTAGGCGGATATTTCGAGAATTTCTACAGTTCAGTTAGCAGGATTAGTGAAGAAATCTTCTTCCAGCAGGCCGTTTATTTTTCCTATACTTTGCAGGTCGAGCTCTCTGGATATAGTCGTGAAGTTGATTGCATTTCGGGGCAAAAAGGAGGTCACGTCGATTTTATCGCGGTGCCCGAACCTTCTGCGACGTTGGCTAAATTGACCATGCTGACGTTTTGGGTTGGGTTAGCGCAGCGCGATAAGATACTGCGACCAGCACCAACTTTCGTACGCTCTTCCCCGCTCTCTTAGTTTCCGATTTCATCGAGAGACTTCCCGGTTTGACGCTGAATAAAAAGAACTAGGACCGCAGTGAGAATTCCGGTCACCGCCATCGCAATAAAAGCACCGGAAAAACCTGCGAATGATTCGATAGCAAAAATAATTTGTCCACAGAATGCTCCACCAAGGTGCCCCACACCGTCGCTCAGTGAGACGCCGGTTGCGCGGGCGCGCGTGGGAAAGCTTTCTCCCGTGATCGTGTAAAGAATTGGGATAATGAAACCGATCGTGCACGAGGCTGCAAAGCCGAAAGTTGCGATGATTGCCGGTGATGGAAAGTAGCCAATAATGACAAGGGTTCCTGCCCAAAGAATTGCGACCACGCTAGCCGTCTTGCGACGATCAATCCGGTCACTCAAGTAGACTGCAGCGATTGAGCCAGCCACGAATCCAAAACCCGTGATCGCGAGGGAGCCGATGCTCTGGGACAGCGAGAAGCCATGCTTGGCGAATAAATCTGCAGCCAGGGTGAGCCATGCGTAGTTGCCTACGTAATACACAAACCAGATAACCCCAAGGAGGATTAGCTGGTTTCGGGTTTTGCGGTGAAACAGTAGGGAAAATCCGCCTTCCGGACTGCCCGCCGAAGTCAGGACTGGGGCGGGGGCGGGCAATGGCCTCCCGATTCGCTTTTGCGCCCTGACTTCCGCAGCCAAAACGGTTCGCTCGGCTTCCTCCAGACGGTTTTGGGTAATGAGCCAGTGAATCGAGTCGGGCAAGCTGCGTCGCATCACAGCGATCAGAATTCCCCCGGCGGCCCCAATGACAAAAAGCGCCCTCCAGCCCCAGGAAAATTCGGGTACCAGATAGAAGGCCAAAAGGGGGACGACGGCGAACCCCGCGAAGGCGCAACTAATCGCCCATCCAGTGTAACGACCGCGTAACGGGGCTGGAGACATCTCGCCTATATAAGTGGTCGCGAGGGCAATCTCTGCCCCGATGCCCATCCCCGATATCAATCGCCAGAATATGAGCCATCCGAGATCGGTACTGGTCGCCGAAAGAAGAGAGCCGATTGAAAACATACCTACGGATAGATAAAGGCTGACACGGCGCCCGTAGCGGTCTCCGATACGACTATCGAGAAACGATCCGATGATGTAGCCGATGAGACCACTGGTGATGGCCCAAGAGGCGGACTCGGCGGAAACATCAAATTCTCGGGTGATGACGGGTAGGGAAAAACCAATTGTGATGATGTCAAAAAATGAAAAAAAGAAGCCCGCCCCGACAACCCAGAGAACGGACCGAGAATGAGGCCAGACGGGAATGCGGTCAAGCCGCGCTAGCAATTCAGCACCGCCATTTTTTGTTGCAATCATTG
>PKDD01000175.1 GCA_002862465.1 Haliea sp. | reverse complement strand
ACCACCACCGGCAAATCATCAATATCCAAACCCCGCGCAGCAACATCAGTCGCGACCAATATGGTGCAACTTTGCTGCTTAAATTGTATGAGCACTTGGTCGCGATCGCGCTGGTCCATATCGCCGTGCAGTGCCCGAGCATGAATACCAGAGGCATCAAGATACTGACACACGTCATGAACCAATAATTTGGTATTACAAAATACAACAGCATGAGAGGGCTGAAACGCGACAAGCAAGTTGACCAATCCTGGCAGTCGCTCAGTTTTTTGACAGACAAAAAACCGCTGACTGATCTGCTGATCGTCATGCAAAGACTCAGCGCTAATACGCTGCGCAGAATTCTGAAAGCGACGACTCAGTAACTGAATATTGTCTGGAAACGTCGCCGAAAATAACAACGTTTGTCTCGAAGCGGGCGTCTCCTCGACAATTGTCACTATATCATCAATAAACCCCATCTCTAGCATTCGGTCAGCCTCGTCTAGCACAAGTGTGCTGATTCGCTCTAATGACAGCGTGTTCTTGTGCAAGTGATCTTTGATCCGACCCGGAGTGCCGACTACCACATGCGCTCCGTGCTCCAGCGAGCCTATCTGTCGCCCTATTGGTTGACCTCCGCACAGAGTAACAACCTTGATATTCTGCTGATAGCGGGCCAGACGCCGAATTTCGCTGGCGACCTGTGAGGCCAGTTCACGCGTGGGACAGAGTATTAAGGCTTGGGTACCGAAATCACGCGGGTTCAATCTAACCAATAGCGGCAGCGCAAATGCCGCCGTTTTCCCGCTGCCGGTTTTCGCTTGACCTATGAGATCCACGCCTGCTAAGCCCTGCGGCAGCGTCGCCGCCTGAATAGGAGTCATCGCGGAGTAGCCCATACTCTCCAGATTGACGAGTTGCGCTGGCGGTAAAGGCAAACTGGAAAAAAGTCGCTGACTCACGTGTTAGGCCATGTTCAAGTTAAATGCCGCGGTAGTGTACCAGAGTGCCAGTAAAGCCGCGCAAGCAAGACCATTCTGGTAAAAGTTGATAATCCAACATTCGCTCTTGCGCTATGATGCCTAGACCGTGCCCCATGTCCCATGCATAGGACGCTCTGCGCCTAATCACTGCACACACTTGCGTCCGGCTTTAGCAAGTCTAACTCGAGCAATAACCACAAAAATATTAGAAACTTCAGAACAATTGCAACGAGACTATATTCCGGTGAATCAAACGGATTGAATACGTCTCATAGGCTTTCAGATAATTTTTTCTGCAAGAGTTTGATCTGGCTCTTTAGCCAAGCAGACAACCAAAAATTTTTACTATCACCTAACAAACCTTCATGCGCTGCAATCGCGACAGCAACCGCGTCAGAAGAGTACGATTGGTGCAACACTATGATATCCAGCAGATGCAACGCCTCTGTATATTTTTTTTCATCCACCTTCAGTTGCGCCCGCTTAACGATCACATTGGCGTCACCTATGAGTTCAATAAGATCTTCATGAATGATCCTGCGCGGCTGAGAATAGAGTTCCGTTGTCGATTCATGCATAAACCAACCAGCGTAATTCTCCCAAATCGCACGTACGCTCCAAGAGACCTTGCCATAGCCCTCACCTACCTCCAACTCAGGTGGGAGCTGAATGTCAGCCATCAGAGTATTGACGTCTAAACCCGCGTTCATGCCCTTGACTGTCTCGTCGTGCACATAAATTATCGCGTCACGCAGCACTCTTAACTCGGTGGCAATAAGTTCACCACCCACAATGGGTTCGTGATGACCATACAGAATAGTTTCAGGCTCGAGATCCATCACCACTTCAACGGCAGCAGCTACTGTCAGTGCGTCGCGGTAACGATCACCACGAATAGTCACCAAGTTGGGAAAATGTCCAAATGAGCAACCAAAAAGGTTCCCCGTTAGACAAATCTTGTGCTGAGGTAGCCATATAATAACCGAGTCGTTAGTCTCGGCACCGGCCACGGCGATAACCTCTACCGTTAGCCCACCCAGAGAAAAATCGTATCGTTCCTCTACCAAAATATCCGCCACAGGCGCGTCCTGCTGTGGGTAGTCCGTATAGTCGTTACGTGCGTAGTGTTCAAACGCCGATGCAAACTTGTCGGTGAATGCGAAGGCCGAACGATTTCCGCGGAAAGCTGCCAGACGTCCATCGTAAGACTGATGCTGAGAATTTCCAGCCTGAGCAATAACGGCGACGTTAGGATTATGCCCACGAAAATATGCAACACCCCCTACGTGATCAACATGGCCCTGTGTCAGAATCAAGTATCGCAGAGCATCCTTCGAAAATTCGTCAAAATTATGCTTTATGACTGGAGCTTCGAAACCCATACCTGCATTGATTTGGATATTACCTTCCGAGGTTTGCAGCAAATAGCTATTGGAAAATGCTTCTGACAGGACAATGAATTCGTTAATCCGCTGGCCGCCAAATTTAGCTGGATTTGGCTCGATAGGACGAGATTTATAGATCGGATCTCTAACAGTACTTCCTGCAGAACTCATAGCACTTCTACCTCGACAGGAAAACGTTCGTTATAAAAGTCAAAATGCGCGCGCAACTCAGCCGGCTCAACACCAAAATCATCTCTCAAATTATAAATTATCCGGCCATCTTTGCCACGGGGATGTTCGTGGATAAAGGACTGCAATTGATCACGGGCACCCGTTGTCATTTCGAGCTCTGCCTTAGCATAAATTTTTTCTACCATCGCCAAATCATCCGCCATAAACTCGTGAAATAAAACATCAATACTTCTTTCCGCTGGCAGATTTGCGCGGTCTCGCACGCAGCTACGCAAGAGGTGAGCGACGCGATCC
>PKDD01000090.1 GCA_002862465.1 Haliea sp. | reverse complement strand
TTTGACCAGCGCATTAGCCGCGGCCTCGAAATCCTGATATGCCCCTGCCGCGACAGCGGCGCACATAACCGCACCTAATGCAGCCGTCAGATGCGTGTCTGACTGCAGCACCGTGCAGGCACCAACGTCAGACATTATTTGCGCAAACACGCCGCTACGCGAGAAACCGCCGGTGAGATAAACCTGTCGCGTGATCGGGCCTACGACAGATTCAAGTTGCTCAACGTTGGCGCGAATCGCACAGGCATAGCCCTCAACGAGCGAGCGACACATCTGGCTGCGCGGATTGGTGTCATCATCTACCAAAACGTGACTGAGCGTAAATTGTCCCGCTGAGAGAACAGGTGACTTGGCGTTCATCACCTCCGCGCCAAACGTCGACAGCATGCCGCAGGAACCCACCTCTGCCGTTGCCGCTTCGGCCAGTAAGCGAAGTTCGGGATTAGGCGCTTCAGGAAACAATAGCTTTGACATAAACGTTAAGGTCTCGCCCATAGGACCGCCTGAGCTTTCAAGTACCCACCGATCCGGCACGAGGTGCAAGCCACTAAAACAGCGGCCAGTCGAATCAATTGAGGGCTTGTTACAAATGACTTGCACCGGGGCGGTCGTACCTGAAATAAAAGCAACCTCACCGGGAGCAATGATACCGGCACCGAGCAGGCTGCACTGACTATCACCACCGCCGAGACCCACCACAACATCGTTAGTAAGACCGAGGTGTGCCGCTGCCGTGGCGGTTATGTTGCCTATCGCTGTCCCTGAGTATTTCACCTCAGGAAAAATAGCTTTGGACAAACCCAGTCGCGCAATCCGATCCCAACTCCACTCGCGCTTATTGATATCAAACAGGCCAGAGCAGGCGGCCTGACTATAGTCAGTTACATTAGCCCCCGTGAGGTTGGCGTTTACCCAATCGCCAATACTCAACACGGCAGCGGCTTTTTTTATAATTTCGGGCTTTTCACGTAAGACCCACATTAATCGCGCAGACGCATAAATAGGCAAAGGCCAACAACCGGTGTCCTGCAAGACCGCATCACCTTCAGTTTCCGCCAGCTCCAAAAACTCACTTGCAGCCCTCGCATCATGCGTTGGTACTGCAAATAACGGGCTACCGTTTTTATCCACGATAACGGTGCCAAAACGCATAGCCGATACGGCAACAGACGCCACGCTGTCGCCATTGACGCCGGCTTTTAGTAAGACTTTTTTGCAGGTTGCACCAATGCGCCCCCACAGCATATCGAGGTCAATATCAAAGCCGGCGAGGGTGTCCGGCGCCGCAGGACATTGCCAGCCAGCGCAGGCACTATCGACAGCCTCACCTGAGCTCAGGTTAACCAACAGGCAGCGAACGCCGCTGCCTCCGATATCAATGCCTAAACTCCATTGCGTACTCATAACGCCATTTGCCTCCGCCTGTTCTCGGATCGATCAAATTTGTCTAATCCAGCGCGTTACACTTTACCGATGAGGCTTAGGGATTGAAACCGTTGCACGGCGCGATGTTAGGCGCTCTTTTACCAACCAATTGATCAGCGCGGCCAAACGTATTGCTGCTTCGGTTTCAGATTGATGCTTTGTCGCTGCAAGTATCCTATGCAAAAGGTAGGCAGTGCCTTTATAGTGAACAGCGCGTTGAAAACATAACAAGAGGTAGCGGGTGCCCGATTTAACTCCAGAGCGCGCCAAAGAGTACTGGCGTCGCAACATCGCCTTGATGGCGAAACTATTGGCTGTCTGGTTCGTGGTCAGCTTCGGCTGTGGTGTCCTGCTAGTCGATGTTTTAAATCAGTTTCAGATCGGCGGCTACAAGCTTGGCTTTTGGTTTGCTCAGCAGGGCGCTATTTATGTGTTTGTGATACTCACCTTCTACTACGCGAGAAGAATGTCTGCGCTGGATGATGAGTTTAGTGCGGACGATACGTAGCTGATGACGTTATGGAACTAAAAACGCTTACCTATTTGGTCGTCGGAGCAAGCTTTTCCCTTTATATTGGCATTGCGCTGTGGACCCGTGCGGTCACGACAAGAGACTTCTATGTTGCCGGCGGCGACATTCACCCGGTCCTCAATGGCATGGCAACAGCGGCCGACTGGATGTCAGCCGCCTCCTTCATTTCTATGGCCGGCATGATTGCGTTCATGGGCTATGGAGGCAGCGTGTTCCTGATGGGCTGGACCGGCGGCTTTGTGCTGCTGGCGATGTTAGTGGCGCCCTACCTGCGCAAGTACGGTAAGTATACCGTGCCGGAGTTTATTGGCGACCGTTACTACTCCAACGCGGCACGCGCAGTGGCGGTTATTTGTCTGATTATCTGTTCGGTCACCTACGTCATTGGACAGATGAAAGGTGTGGGTGTCGCATTCTCGCGCTTCCTAGAAGTTGATTACGATACCGGCCTCTACGTGGGCATGATCATCGTATTCCTGTACGCAGTGCTAGGCGGCATGAAGAGCATTACCTACACGCAAATCGCGCAATACTGTGTGCTGATTCTTGCGTATACCATTCCTGCCATATTTATCAGCCTGCAACTGACTGGCAACCCAATACCGCAGTTGGGACTAGGCGGCACCATCACTGGATCCGATGTGTATCTGCTAGACCGCCTAGATCAGGTCGTCACGGAACTGGGGTTCAAGCAGTACACCACTGATGTGCGGATCAGCACACTGAACATGTTTGCCTTTACGCTGTCGCTGATGCTCGGCACCGCGGGTCTGCCGCATGTCATCGTGCGTTTTTTTACTGTGCGAAGAGTCAAGGATGCGCGCTCGTCAGCCGGCTGGGCGCTGGTGTTTATCGCTGTTCTGTACACCACGGCGCCGGCGGTAGCGGG
>PKDD01000063.1 GCA_002862465.1 Haliea sp. | reverse complement strand
TCCAGCAAAAGGGTCACCAATAGAAACACACCGAATGGAGGGTATCATGACTTTTTTCATTGCTATTTCTCCTAGTAGCAACTGAGATTTATTAATTTAACTAAAGAACGCAGTAGCGTCGCTGCAATAGCCAACCTAACATTTCATACTTTGAACCCAATCATAGTGGAAACTGCACGTGATTACACCTTGTTCTTTATTTAGTTCTTCGGGTTTTCACTCAACGGTTTAGAGAACGCTCACATTGCTCCCGTTGCACCCAAATGTAACAACCGACAAATAAAGTCACACTGGACGGTATAGCAAATGACATGCCAAACAATGACAGATTTTTCTTCACAACAGGTCATAGTCCTCGCGTAGCTGAGTCAGGGGTCGCTCCCAATACTCTTCCCAGCGGACCGCCAGCAGGGGCTTAGCCTTGCGTCCCAGCATCCAGCCCGCAGTAATTGCATCCATAATGAATGGCAGCAACTGTGGGCGATACAATAAAATTTGCAGCGGTCGACTCGCAATAATCATTGCGGGATAGGGCGCAGGGGCTTGAGCCACAGTAAAACTGACGACACGGACCTCGCCTAGCGGCGTCGTGTCATAGCCGGTAAGTACATGAAATAGATCATGAAGCTGAAAACCGCGCTCGGCCAGGTAGCCTACGTCATCACCTCGCTTTTGATGCGCCTCGATAAACGCGGACTCACGGAGTAGGTTGGCATCAAGCTGGTTCGAAGTTAAATAGCGCTCGAATTCCTTTCCAAGTGTGCCATCGGGCAAATTAGATAAATACGAAACATCAGGTGTTGGACTAAGGTAGCGATCTTTTAGCATAGCATCTGCGACAGGACTTGCTAGCGCCATTTCATCGAATGCCTTGAGCGCATCCTCGTCGCCCACTCGCATGAACGTATGAGCGAGAGGCACAGACGCGCGTGGATCCCAACTTGCAAGTGACGTAAGGAGTTCTGAGATCAGTTCGGGGTCGAGTTTGGGTGATATAGGATGCGACACGCTTAAATTCTCGGTAACCTTCTTATTGTCAAAGTATAGGCCAAATAAGGCTGGTGAAGGAATAAATCTTGCTGATAATTTAGGGGCTTACTTTTCAAAGTAACGCCTTAGGGCGCATTGCATATGGCATTGTCTGGTGTGGCTGTTTGGACATCATTGTACAGGTGCCAAGCGCGGTTGAGTGCGTTTTCAGAGTGACTCTTATACGATTGGCGAGCGGATGGAGGTGTCGCCGCGAGCGTGCCCCAGTGAATGTCTTTTTGGGATATTCCTGTCGTTTTAATCGACGTATTCGCAACATGACGGCAGCATATGGTTAGATTGGCTGCCTGAAGGATATACTCTCTTATCGGTGTGTGTTTTGCCCTCGCAGCCCTTGCAGGCATCGGGTTATGCATTCCTCTGGCCCCGTCAATGCAATATTCACAAATTAAAGACCACCATTTTCAATTTCATCTGTGTATAACTCTGCCGACAGTTTCTGATAAGGAATTACCCGCAGATGACAAGATGCCTTGCTCGTTTAAATAAAGCTTTTGTCGCTTTATTGGCTGTATTTCATCTATCCTCAGGCGCTGTATACGCGCAGGGGGACCGCCGAGTAGATGGACAATGGGTGTGGAGTGCCGCAGGTGGTGCTGTCAATCAGTCCTCTGCGAATCTGAGCGATGGGCCAGGTGACGTGGCTGTAACACGTGGTTACCTGAGCGGCGGGTTCGGCTATGCTTGGGACCGTGATACGAGCGTATCAGTCTCTTTGGGTGGTGGCACCACTGATTACGACTTTTCATCTGCAGCCCTAATCGAAGGCCGCAAGCCTTGGGGGCGCATCCGTGACTATCGTCTGTCAATGCCTGTTCGCTTTTCTCCCTTTGAGAAAATGAACGTCATTGCCATTCCTAGTATTCGCACTCATGCAGAATCTGGCGCTAATCTGCGGGATGGTCGCACAGAGGGGGTGCTCGGAGGTTTTAGTTGGAAGTTTTCGGATGCGCTGTCCATTGGCCCGGGGTTTGGCTGGTTTTCTGACGTGGGCGATGAAAGCAACGTATTTCCTATCCTGCTAGTGGATTGGAAGATTACCGAGTCATTAAGCCTCAATACAGGACGAGGATTAGCGGCGTCTCAGGGCCCAGGGTTGTCACTTAACTACGAGTTAAATTCAAAGTGGACGCTTGGATTGACAGCCAGATATGAAAAGATACGATTTTCGCTCAAGGAGCGAGAGGGTCGCAGCGCGAAGGTGGGAGAGGATGCGAGCACTCCACTTTATATCGTTGCTAGTTACAGTCCGTGGCCAATGGCCAGCATAACAGCGCTAGCGGGCGCCGATATTGGCGGCACGCTTTCTATGGAAGATGGCAGCGGCCAGCGGATTGCCAAAGCGGATATAGACACTGCAATGGTGTTTGGTGTCGCCTTCCAGAGTCGTTTCTAGCCAATTTTTCGTAGTTAACCGACAGATCTACGGGACGGCAATTATCTACTCTGGGATGTCAGATTAGCGTTGCTTAAGAATTGAGTTAAGACTTCTTAGGCTCTCAAAAGCTCAAGTGTCAGACGCCGTTTTAGCGGCCGCTGGAACGTTGCCGCGCATTTGCAGCATCTGCTGCATCTGCTCCATCAAGCGATCGATAGTAAAGCTCGCCGTAGCCTGCCTAGGTGGAAATTGACGAAATGTCATCAGCCACTTGCCGACTTCCTGCTGCGTTGGCACGAACAACCAAAGCTGATCGGCAAAGAAACGTGCATACAAGCCAGAATCCAGAGAGGTCTCGTAGGGATCCGTCCTCAGATTCACAACCCTTGGAAAATTCAGTGCCTCGCGGGGGCCGGCCCAGCCATCCATCTGCAAGGCGAAGTGTATTTTCCAATCGTTCCAGCGTATTGCGTTGAAGTTTGCATTGTCGTCAAAATA
>PKDD01000119.1 GCA_002862465.1 Haliea sp. | reverse complement strand
GACACGCTGTTGTTAGGGTCCCAACTATGCGGTTAGCCTGATTAATGCTTGTGGCCACTGCTAAAAGCGGCGAAGTGGTCGTAAATTCATGTCGTTAAATGCCATAGCCTGAGCCGATAGCAGCACAGAAATAAAGAAGAACAGTGTCTTAGTCATCAATGCGCGCATCATGGCTGCATCCCTTTATTCTTGTTGTATTCAGTATAATCGTTTTGCTGGAGATCGCTACAGGTGTTCACTCACCTGGTGATACAGCTTAATCTTTGGCAGCGAAGTAGGGAAAACCCTACGTTTTAGCCGGCAAGAACGCCTCCAACTGCCTGCTCTGCACTCGCAGCAATCCAGAGACCTGCCTGAGCCTTGGCCTGATTGCGCCTTTGTAAGCGTTACTGGACGCCCTCTTCTTCCCTTCATTGCTTGTCGGGCCTGTCGACTGCTCCCACGGCCTCCACTGTTGAATAAGTCGCCCCAGCCAAAACTCTGTGCTCAGAGAGCCACAAACTTGCCTCCTAAAAAATTATTTTCACAGCAGTAAGTGTGGACGCCATCCCGTGGGTTGATACTGGATTCTCATTCAATTCAGGAAGACCTAACCATGTCCTATAACGAAACAAAACAAATCAACGCTAAAGACTTTCTTGATGACCTTATTACACGCAAAAAAGACATCGATGGTCTAGGAGTACTGTATTTAGACGATAACGATGTTATGCGTCACAGGCTTGTTAAGAAAGTGATACAGGCTTATAAAACTATTGAAAATAGGAATTAGATTTTTTATTTAAACGACAATTGTTAGATCTAGCTAGGTGATATTGTACTACTCTAATTTTGGTTCTAATCCTAGCAACTGCTAAAAGATAGGGAGATCAAACTAATTCCTAAAAGATCATAATATTGAAAACGACGATATGATCACATAGTTATTTTTAGAACTACATAAAATTTTAGAATGCACTTAATAAATTAAAGGTTTAAAATGTTCTGAATTACACCTTGTAGTTCAACTGTTTGAAATAGATGGTACATATCAAATTTTCCAAGAATTTATCTATTATAACTTAAATCAATAATATCAGGTCATTATGAAAAACCTAAATTTTATCGCTGCTGTCATAATGCTT
Organism: Haliea sp.; assembly: GCA_002862465.1. GTDB lineage: Bacteria > Pseudomonadota > Gammaproteobacteria > Pseudomonadales > Halieaceae > Marimicrobium. The sequence continues at coordinate 1,837 of PKDD01000119.1, read as the reverse complement.
TTGTTAGCATGCTGTATTTCTTATCTCGGATTTCAAAGAGATTCTTTGTTTAATCCGCCTGTTATAACAGGCATAGGATTTCTTGTTATAGCTGTTGTTTTATTTAATCATAGTAAACAATATTAGACGATAAGTTTGCGATCATTGCGGTGAGTCGGTAAAGGTCATCGCTGTGTTGCGGATCAGGACGTCATAAATAGAATCCTCGCTCACCCTCGCGATAGGATACAGGACATCCGCACCCCGCCGCTGCTGGCACCACCGACCAGAGCAACACCTGAGACATTGCCTTTTTTCGCAAAAAGCGGACCCACAACCCCACATCAGTAAGGACGCTACTGAAAAACTCGTGGCGCGAACTGTTGCGGACTTTCGTTCAGGAATGGACGGATGTGAATTGCGCGATCACCTCAGCCAGCAACGTCTTAGGCCCATAGGCGGATATTTCGAGAATTTCTACAGTTTAGTTATCACGATTAGTCAGGCAACTTAATCTCAATAGGCCGTTTATTTGTCCTATACTTGAGAGCGCGGAATGCGACGGTTCTAATCAATGAGGCAGGCTCAGAGATCCGTCAGCGCTCATGCGACTGTCCATAGTCTATCCAATTTGAGCAGGCATCTGTTCGTGGCTAAGCGCTACCGGAATCTGAGGGTAAGTGCGTTTTAAGAGTGGAGCAAGGCAGTTGCTTGAGATCAGGGACCGATTTTGAAATGCCTCGAGAACTTAACTTGTCGAGACCATAATTATGGCTCAACAACTTCTAGTACGATAAAAGCGTTGCCAGCCTGTTGGTCAAACGTGGAGTAACCGGCGTTAACAAACAACTGCCCTCTATCAAGGTAGACTCCGCCGAGATCAATAGCACCTCCAGATGCTTTGTTAGCATTGACTGCCGTAAATTCGCCATTGGTATCAAAACTCCATAAAGGCATTCCGTTGTGAGCATCAAAAGCACGTATGTGGCCATCGAGTGATGGCGCAAATACTAAATTGTCAGTGATTGTTACCGCTGCTGATAAACCAGGGTGACAGCTATCAATAGGATCTCCGTTATCATCTGTGCAAATGTCAGGAGCTGGTGTTGCCCATAAACGTTTTCCGGTGGCAATATCATAAGCGTGCAGAGATGGGTTAGGTTTGCCTTTCGGGTTTTGGCCTAGGATTTCAACAACCCTATCACTGATCGGTACGTATAAAACCCCTTTGGCTTCATCGACGCCCATACTGAAATGTATACCCCCTAATTTTCCACCAGTGCCTGGTTTTTTTTGCCACAATAACTTTCCCTTTTGATCCGGGTCCAAGGCATACACCGCGCCATTTTTTTGTCCAGCCAGAATAATATCTCGGTCATCAATGGTGGCTAAAATAGGCGGTGCGCCAAAGTCGAGGTCTACGCCGCGTTCATTGGGGCAGTTATGGTCTAATGGAGATTCACAGGCTACATTCCATGCATCTGATGCCAGGAACTGTTGGTGCCAAAGCATTTCCCCCGTGGTTAAATCAAGAGCGACAATAGCGTCGCTGGTGTCTGTGCTTGGAGATGAATAGTTTTCTCCAGTACCGACATACAGGCGATTACGTTTTGTATCGAGAGTGGGTTGTGACCAAACAGGAGCGCCAGAAGGACCATAGTGATCAGGCCAGATTAAATTTTCTTTGGTCACTTTTGGCTCGTCTTTAACCATATAGCTTCGCCACAGTATTTGTCCGTTGGCAGGGTCTAACGCAATCACCGAGCTTCTAAACGTACAGCAGGCATAGAACGGATTTACCGCCCACATAGCCTCCCAGGAAGACACTGGCTGAAAGATCACTCCATTGTGATCAGTC
>PKDD01000172.1 GCA_002862465.1 Haliea sp. | reverse complement strand
GAAACAGGTATAAATGCATCAGAAGCGGGTTCGGCGGAGTTGCTTGGACCTGCTGCGAGGTTGCTGGTTGAGGAGCATAAGCTCGATGTCTCCGCAATGACGGGAACGGGTAAGAATGGGCGCATTACCAAAGAAGACATTCTTAAATTCATGAAAGCCCGAGAAGCGCCGTCGGTTGCCGATAATGACAGTTTGGTGACCCCAGTGAGTAGCGACAAAGAATCATCAGCAGTCAGTCCATCGGGCGAGCGAGTAGAGAGGCGGGTGCCGATGACCCGCATGCGAGCTAGAATTGCCGAGCGGTTGCTAAACGCCTCCAACGAAACCGCTATGCTCAGTACATTTAATGAGGTGAATATGGCGCCAGTGATGGCGTTGCGTAAGAAGTACAAGGAGCAATTTGAAAACACGCATAACGGCACGCGCCTTGGTTTTATGGGGTTCTTTGTCAAAGCGGCCTGTGAAGCCCTCAAGCGATTTCCAGCCGTTAATGCGTCTGTGGACGGCAACGATATTATATATCACGGCTATCAAGACATTGGCGTGGCGGTTTCGACCGAGGGTGGACTTGTTGTTCCAGTCATGCGCGATGCCGACTTTATGAGCTTAGCTGATATTGAGGCTGCGATCAGAGATATGGGCCTGCGTGCCAAAGATAACAAGTTGACTATTGAGGATATGACCGGTGGTACTTTCACGGTAACCAACGGCGGTGTATTCGGGTCTTTGCTATCCACACCTATCCTTAACCCGCCGCAAACGGGTATTCTGGGTATGCATAAAATTCAGGAACGTCCGATGGCCGTAGATGGTCAGGTGGTGATTTTACCTATGATGTATTTAGCATTGACGTATGATCACCGTCTGATCGATGGTAAGACTGCCGTACAGTTTCTGGTGGCTATCAAGGATCTGATTGAAGATCCTGCCCGGATTTTGCTGCAATTGTAGAGAATGTGAATGTTAGGATGCTGCACACAGTGATAGAGCACCCCTCCTGTCGGAAAGACATCTTTAGTGAGAGCGACGATGCCTGAAAAATATGATGTAGTAATAATCGGATCAGGGCCTGCCGGCTATGTCGCTGCCATCAAGGCGGCGCAACTCGGGTTGAATGTTGCCTGTGTTGAACAGTGGTTAGACAGTGACAAGAATATGCAGTTGGGGGGAACATGTTTAAACGTCGGCTGCATACCGTCCAAAGCCCTGCTTGATAGTAGTCAAAAGTTTGCTGATGTTCGTGATAATTTGGCAGTGCATGGCATATCCGTAAAACAACCCGACATAGACATACCGGCGATGCTTGCCCGTAAGGACCAAATAGTCTCGCAACTGACTGGTGGCATAGCAGGGCTGTTCAAGCATAACGGTGTGACACCGGTTTCCGGTGTCGGCAAAGTCCTTGTCGGCGCGAAAGTTGAGGTAACCGATAACAACGGCAATGTCCAAGTGCTGGATGCAAGTAATGTGATTATCGCTGCGGGCTCAGTTCCCGTGAGTATAGCTCCCGCGCCGATAGACAACGAATACATCATCGACTCTACTGGGGCGCTTGTGTTGACGGAAGTTCCAGTTCGCTTAGGGGTTATCGGTGCGGGCGTCATCGGTCTGGAACTCGGCAGCGTTTGGCGTCGTCTTGGATCAGAGGTTGTGATGTTGGAGGCTTTAGACGAATTTTTACCAATGATGGATATGCAGGTTGCCAAAGAGGCAGGCAAGATTTTTAAGAAACAGGGGTTGGATATACGCCTTGGCGCTCGAGTAGTCGGCACGGAAGTCAAAAAAGGTAAAGTAGAAGTCACCTACACCAGCGCAGGTGCTGAGCATACCGAGCTATTCGATAAACTGATCGTCGCGGTAGGCCGCAGACCTCGATCTGAAGAGCTATTTTCATCGGACAGTGGAGTCACCTTAGATGAGCGAGGGTTTATCTACGTAAATGACAATTGCGAAACCGAGGCACCTCATGTGTATGCCGTGGGTGACGTGGTGCGGGGCCTCATGCTAGCACACAAGGCTTCCGAAGAAGGCGTGATGGTCGTCGAGCGTATCGCTGGAAAACAGGCGCAAATGAATTATGACTGTGTTCCTTCGGTGATCTATACGCACCCGGAAATTGCTGCCGTAGGTCAAACCGAACAGGAGCTAAAGGCGGACGGCATTGAATATAAGACCGGAGTGTTTCCATTCGCCGCAAGCGGAAGGGCCCTGGCGGCCAATGATTCTGATGGAATCGTAAAGATTATCGCTGACGCAGAGACGGATCGCATACTCGGATGTCATATCATCGGGCCATCCGCAGCGGACCTGGTGCAGCAGGTTGTTATAGCGATGGAGTTTGGATCCAGTGCAGAAGATCTGGCGCTTACCGTCTTCGGGCACCCCACGCTATCAGAGGCGGTACATGAGGCGGCATTGGCGGTGGATGGACAAGCCATTCACGTCGCGAATCGTAAAAAGCGCTAGAAAAATTCGTCCACGTGCGTATAACACAAAAAGTTACTGACGCATGCGGATGTTCAGCGGGTTTGTTTGGCGAAAGTCTAGACGCCAAGTGGCCTTAATTTACTGCAGTTAAAAATTTACAACAGGATAGAACATGAATCTTCACGAGTATCAGGGGAAGCAATTGTTTGCCGAATACGGGTTACCAGTATCCAAAGGATATGCTGTAGATAGCCCAGCAGAAGCTGTGGCGGCAGCGGACAAAATCGGTGGCGACATGTGGGTTGTTAAAGCTCAGGTACATGCAGGCGGACGAGGCAAGGCCGGCGGCGTCAAACTGGTCAAAACAAAAACTGAAATCGAAGCCTTTGCCAAACAGTGGCTAGGTAAAAGGCTTGTCACTTACCAGACCGATGAAACTGGGCAACCTGTGAGTAAGATCCTAGTGGAAACCTGCACAGACATAGCTGATGAGTTGTATCTTGGTGCAGTCGTTGATCGCTCGTCACGCCGTATTGTTTTCATGGCATCCACCGAGGGTGGTGTTGAAATTGAGAAAGTCGCGGAACAA
>PKDD01000065.1 GCA_002862465.1 Haliea sp. | reverse complement strand
CACTGCGGCAAATGGCGGGAAATGGGTTGGTATTGCTTGTCGTGTGTGTGTCGCCAGCCAACATCCATATGTGGATGCATCCAGAGCTGTTCCCTGACGTCCCCGAGACGTTTCTGACCGTTAGGCTGATTATTCAGGTGGCGCTGATAATATTGATTTGGCGCTGCACACGCGCTCCAGCACTGGCAAAGCAGGCCGTTTAGAGCAATATTCTGTGGGGGGTGGTTGTCATAATGCCGGGGGCTGGGCCGCACGGTCTTCCCCGTCCAGTGCTTCGACATAGCGACGAATCGCACGCCAGGCCGCTTCCGCCTCGGGCACTCCGGCCGTGACTAACCCATGCCAGCCGTGAATCATACCAGGCCAGCCCTCCACTGTGGTTTGCACCCCTGAGCGCATCGCGTTGCTGGCAAGGCTTATTGCGCCCTCTCTTACCGTGTCGAACTGGCCGATCTGTATGTACATGGGCGGTAATCCGCGCAAATCAGCATTCGCCGGAGACACACGTGGATCGTCGAGTGCGAGCTTTCCTGCCACGTACTCTCGGCTGCGATTGCGCACCCACTCGGGCGTCAGGAACGGATCACGACCAACAATTTTTTGTCCCGCTACAGTGAGGTCGAACCAACCGGTCAGTGATATGAAACACGCTGGCAGCGGCAGACCCCTGTCGCGCAGTTGCACGAGTAAGCCTGCAGCGAGGCTGCCACCGCATGACTCACCGATCAAGACGATATCGCCCGAATTCCCGCCCTGTTCAAGCAGTCCGCAGTAAGCGTTAAAGCAGTCATCGGGTGCAGCAGGGTAGGGATGTTCCGGCGCCAGTCGGTAGTCGGGCATGATGACGTTGCAGCCTATCTGTCGCGCAATGATTTCGGCGTAAAAATGATATTCATCTAGGCTACTAGAGACGAAAGCGCCGCCATGACAGTGAAACGCGGTATATTTATTGTCGGTACCTTTCAAATTGTAACGGCCGCAACGAATGCCACCGTAATGTATTATGTCAATTTCAAATTCATCGCTCGTTGGGTGGCCGTGGAAAGGTGCAAACATGTCGCGCACTGCCAGAAAGTCGGCAGCAGGGTCGGCAAAGTTTTCGGGGATTGCTCCTATAATTGCTAGCAGCTCTTTACTTTGCGTCACGGGGTTACTTTACGGTTAGGCATAATTTAGCTCTTTTGATTCAAGCCCTGCTGCGATGATTCGCGGCATGTCATACTCTGTGGCGCGTAATAGAGCGATAGGTTATCCACAGTGTATTACTATACGGAAAAAATTCTCTTACATGAGCATTAGGGGCGCGAACCCATTAAATTAAAGCTGTCTGAAAATGATATCCATATTTGGTTGACGCGCAAGTCACTGATACCTGCCGCATTGGTGCGAGATTATTACAGTTTGATGGATGAGCCTCAACGTGCACGCAACCTTCGTTTTTCGCGTCGCGAATTACGCGACTCTGATGCCATCACGCGAGCCTTGCAGCGGACAGTGCTATCCGAATATATGGATGTATCACCATCAGAATGGGCGTTTTCGCAAAATACTACTGGCAAGCCGGTAATTGCAGCCCCCAATACAGATCTATCATTTAACTTAAGTCATACTCAGGAATGGGTAGTGTGCGCTGTCGCGCGTCACCCGTTTATCGGTATTGATATCGAGTGCTGCGAGCGCAACACAGCAATATTGTCGCTGGCCCGACGGTTTTTTTCGCCTCGGGAGTGTCAGGAACTGTTGCATTTGCCAACAGCGCAGCAGAAGAGTCGATTCTTTGATTACTGGACACTGAAAGAGGCCTATATAAAGGCGCGAGGAGAAGGAATTTCGCTGGGTCTTAATCGGTTCGGTTTTGAGTTTCAATCCGCTGCTGGGATTGGGTTTTTCTGTGATTACGAGTTGCAAGACAATCCTCAGCTATGGCATTTTGGTTTATCCTCTAGAACAGGAGACCATCGCCTGGCCCTAGCCCTCAAGCCGCGGTCATCGCTTTCTAGCGTTAACCTTGAGTACTTCTTTACGATTCCCCAGCATAGTACAGAAATCTATGACGGTTCGTTGCTACTTTGTGAGTTTAGTTAGCAGCGGTTGATCGAAACAAAATTTTTGACTTTACAGGCGCCATGGGTGTACGGTGAAATAGTATCTTCCCCGGCTACTAAGACTCTTTTAAACCTAAAAATATGGTCGGTATCGGGAACATTGAGTCGTGTAGCAGCATAACAATAATTTGGCTAGGGAGTTCGCTCATGAAGTTCAAAACCTTACATTATTCATTTGTTGCTGTGGCGACGCTATGCAGTCAGATAGCCCTCGCGCAGCAAGGCTTGGAAGAGGTGATAGTTACAGCAGAGAAGCGCGCCACTAACGTGCAGGATACCCCTATTGCCGTGAGCGCTTTTACCGGTGAGGAATTGAACAGGGCCCTGATCAGCAAATCGTTGGACCTACAGTTTAATGTGCCGAACATGCTGATGAGTAAAGGCAATTTCTCGGGTTCACAAATTTCGATTCGTGGCATAGGCAATCTTGCGGTCGGTTCTGCGTCAGACAGTGGCACGGGCAACCACTTCGACGGTGTTTACCTCAATAACGGCCGAATTTTCGAAATGGAGTTTTACGATGCCGAGCGGATTGAGGTGCTGCGCGGCCCTCAAGGAACACTGTATGGACGCAATACGACCGCGGGGGTTATCAACTTTATCACCAAAAAACCTGAAGACGAGTTTGGTGGTTTTATTGATGTTGAGGCCGGCAATTATGACTATTGGAAGGTGAAAGGGGCGATCAATATCCCGCTAAGCGACTCTTTCGCGCAGCGTTTTTCCATGTTTTATACGGAGCGCGAAGGGTATGTCGACAACGAATACGACGGCAACACTATTGATGGTCGTGACATGTATTCGCTGCGCTCGGGAACACGTTGGTCGAACGACACGACGGATGCGACATTAACCATCAATTATTTTAATGAAGACTCGAGTCGGATGCGCGGCAGTAATCAGGGGTGTTTGCG
>PKDD01000098.1 GCA_002862465.1 Haliea sp. | reverse complement strand
GAGGCTGGCCTGATGGGGCTGGCCTTAGACCCAGACTTTATCGAAAACGGTTATGTTTACGCGGCCTATACCTACAAATTGGATGATACCGACCCGGATTTTGCCAAGCCAGCAATGTGGACGCATCAGAGGGTGTTAAACAAAGTCACCCGCTGGACCTTCAAAGACGGCAAGTTCGATGATGCAACAATGATTCTCGACGGACTGCCCGGATCTGTCGAGCACTGTGGACTCCGCATTGATTTCGGACCCGATGGCAAGCTATACGTCAGTACCGGCGACGCCACCCGCTGGCTCCAATCAGAGGAGCTTAATTTCCTCGGGGGGAAAATACTCAGAGTCAACGCCGATGGGTCCATTCCCGCCGATAACCCGGATTCCAAAAGTTATGTGTACTCACGAGGTCACCGCAACCCTCAAGGCATGGCCTGGGATCCCGTCACCGGGCACATGTATGCCAGTGAACATGGACCAGAGCGCTTTGATGAGATTAATCGCATTCAGGCAGGTGGGAATTATGGCTGGGGCAATTATAAATGCGACACCAAGATGGCAAAGCATGCGGAGCCGGAGGACCGCTTGTTTCCTGTCGTCTGCTTTCGACAGTGGAATATTTCGCCCAGCGGCATGACCTTCGTAGCAGACCCTAGCAGTCCTTGGTACGGCAGCCTATTCGTTGCGGGGCTGCGCGGCAAGCACTTACACCGTTATCAATTTTCCAAACCTGAAGGTGATAAGGTAATGCTAGATGAGATCTTTTACGTCAACCGGGACTTAGGTTCCTCCAGAGGCATTGCGACGGGAGCCCTGAGCCGCCGTTTCCGAGATGTCGAATACTTTGATGGCGCACTGTATATTATCGGCGACATCGGCGGACTGGCGAAGCTGACACCGATTGTAAACTAGTCGAGGCTTCGGTTTCCGAAAACCGAAAGCGATGACATCAAGTCTTAATGCAAAGTCCGCGATGGCCTGCAGGGCGGTGAGACGCAATCCCGAGCCTGACAGTCGGCGAGCGCTGAAAGCGGCAACATTCACGCCTGAAAGCACTGCTTGATGCGCGGGCGGAGTAAAACCGCACAAAATAACGCAAACCTGCAAGCACACTGTTTTGACCAGTGTGGATGCACTGCTGCATATTTGCTAATTTCTGCTAAGCTGTAAGTCTAGGGAGTTTTATAAGCGTCTCACATGCAAGGAACTGTCCCAACTTCACACGCTGGTTATGACATATAGCGCGTTATGAGGCATGCAGTAAACAACAGACACAGTAATGTGAATTATAAAGGTTGTAACGCATGAAGACCTCATGGAACGAGTTGAGGATGTACTGCGAGAAAATCGCAGCCTGCATAGAGAAACCCGGGACATCATTATCAATAGCAAAGCGCGTATTAATATAGGGACACAAAAATTGCTTACGCAAATGTATCGTGAGCGGGCGGGGAACGGAGAAATTTTAGGTTTTCGAGATGTTGGGTACTCCAACTACTCTCAGTTCAATGAAGATGGCGTCCTCGAGTATATTTTTGCACTGATTGGAACAACGAACAAAGTCATTGTGGAAATGTGTTGCGGAACAGGCCTCGAATGCAACGCTGCGAACCTTATCATTAATCATGGCTGGTCTGGTCTTTTGTTTGACGGCAGTGAGAAAAATATTGCTTATGCAAATCAATTCTTCAACCGGCATCTATCATATTTTAATCGACCAAAGTTGAAACATGCTTGATAACTAAGAATAATTTCAACGACCTTATGCTGGAAAATAACATTGGCGGTGAGATCGATATTTTTTCCCTAGACATCGATGGTAACGATTATTGGTTGCTGAAAGCTCTTAAAGCAATAACACCACGCGTAATCATTTTAGAGGCGCACATGCATCTCGGCCCTGACCTTGAATATACTGTGCCTTACAGTGATGATTTTATTGTAGGTGTCCATGACTTCGATGGCGCGCCAACTCGAATGCATTCCGGCGCCTCAGTTTTGGCTTTTAAAAATCTTTGTGAGGAGCAGGGCTATCGCCTAATAGGCAAAGGTGGCACTCCTTCTCCAAATATCATTTTTATGAAAAATGGAATTGGCGAGGAATATTTCCCCGCCATTGAGGTCCAAGACATCTTCAAAGACTTCGGTCACGTGTGGATGGATTTATACCGACGTATGCGAGAGGTCAGTTTGGATAAGTTCGAGTGGGTTGATCTGGCGAAGCAATGAAAATATTTCAACCGTCAGACGCCAGAGCGTAGAGCGTAGAGCGTAGAGCGTAGAGCGTAGAGCGTAGAGCGTAGAGCGTAGAGCGTAGAGCGTAGAGCGTAGAGCGTAGAGCGTAGTAAACATTATAGGTACGGTAAAATTTACTGATTGTACTGGTTGCTCGCAATAACGGGTTTATTTATCTTATACTTCTTTATCTTCTTTAGACTGGATGAAACAAGTGTGCTTGCCACCGTCCTTCCGCCAGTTTAGGTTCACGGGAACACCCAACATGCTATTGAACAAACGACTGCAGAACGTCATATGAACTGGCTCTGGCGGGCGTTGCAAGTCTTGTTCGCCGTCTTTGCACTGTTCGTGCTGCTGGCCGGCGGTGGGCTTCTCTACAGTATCCACTATATCGAGACGCCGCCTGTTGAAGACCCCGCAAGACCACTAACTTCCTGGCTAAGCGCCACAAAATCTCGTCCGACGGTTGCCGCACCTTGGGAAATCGCGGCGCGCGAACACCAATATGCTCCACTGGATATCGCACAATTTTTTCGCCCTCCCCTGCGCTTTGGACCATGGACACGTTGGTGGTGGCCGGGCAATCTGGTGACCACTGACGAATTACAGCGTGAGATGCGTCTATTCGCAGGCGTGGGAATCGCGGGCGTTGAAATTCAGCCCTTCGCCATTTCGATTTCAGAGACGGACCAAGACTCTGGGCGCTGGCAACAAGCTGGCTGGGACTCACCTGCGTTTTATCAGCACCTTGCCTCAGTAATGTTAGAGGCGCGCGCGCTCGGTATGGGTGTGGATCTAAATAACGGCTCTGGCTGGCCCACAGG
>PKDD01000127.1 GCA_002862465.1 Haliea sp. | reverse complement strand
TAGCAATTCTTCGTAGCAACTTTTTATCTACCGATTGCGGGTCGTCATATTTGCGGCAACGTCACTCGTATTGACAAGATTCTTTATACATCTGAACCCGGGTAGTTACCCGATAACTTTTTGCCTGTAGACGGGCCCAGCTAGAACTCACACGACGTTTCCAGATACAAATATTAGTACCCATTTTGACGTCAATCGGTTAATTTTAAATCACTGCCAAGGGATGCTTATTCATGAAACGAGTCATCTTATTTTTAGCCACTAACTTTGCCATTCTTATTGTCCTAGGGCTGGCGCTAAGCATCTTGATGCCCGTGCTAGGCATTGACGACCAGAGTAATGGTGGCCTTCTGCTGATGTGTGCTGTATTCGGAATGGGCGGCTCGTTTATTTCTCTAGCCATGTCGAAATGGATTGCCAAACGCAGCGTCGGGGCGTTAGTTATCGAACAGCCGGCAAACCAACAAGAGACGTGGTTGCTAGACACCGTAAAGCGTCAGGCCCACCAGGCCAGCATTGGCATGCCAGAAGTGGCCATGTGGGACTCTCCTGAAATCAATGCCTTTGCCACAGGTATGAATAAGAATAATGCCCTGGTGGCAGTGAGCACCGGGCTTCTTCGAACCATGACAAAAGATGAGGCAGAGGCAGTTCTAGCGCATGAAATCAGCCATATTGCCAATGGTGATATGGTAACGCTTGCGCTGATACAGGGTGTGGTCAATACCTTTGTCTATTTCTTCGCCCGCATAGCCGCCAGTGCACTGAGTCGCGGCAGTAATAATCGATTCATGTATTTTATGACCGTTATGTTCTTTCAGTTTGTATTCGGTATTCTCGCCAGCACTATTGTAATGTGGTTTTCTCGCCGTCGTGAATACCGAGCGGACGAAGGGGGCGCGAATCTCTCTGGGGATAAAAAGATGATTGCCGCACTGCAACGTTTAAAGGGCGATAGCCAAGAGAGCCATCTCGATGGTCAACTCGTCGCCTTTGGCATCAGTGGGAAGAAGGCTGTAGCCGCACTATTTTTGAGTCACCCACCGCTCGAAAAACGAATAGCGGCGTTGCAGGCGCGGACAATTCGATACTAATGTATTCGTCCTGCACTTGCACCGCGCTCATCAAACAAATACCTTTGGCAACATGATCCCAGACAAATGCACAGAGGTGATTCACTCCTCGCCTCCGGCAGGTGCCGACACGCTAATGGACAGTGTACCGATCGCGGTGTCGGATTTAAGTCCGTTTTTGAAGCTGATCAAGTGCATCTGTAAACTGCAATCCTATGGTACACGCAGCGGCGTCGCACGGCTGATCTCGATTCGCTATTCACACTATAATGAGCGAGCACGATGGGCGTTAGATCTCTCGCCCCTGTCTTACACCGAAGACGCTCACCCACCGGGCTTTGCCCAGTTCGCAATTCAGGACGTGACAGGTGGGGGCAAATCGGCATCACCTGTTCTGGTTCTGCCCGATGGCGAAGTCCTTGACGACTCGGCCCTGATTCTCCGACGACTTCACCGACTCTTTGCCAAAGAGCTCGATTGGCTTTACCCGGACGAGCGTGCGGCCGAAATTCGGCAATTCGAAGACGACCTGTCGGTAGACCTCGGCGCGCCGGCCCGACAACTCGCCTACGCCATCGCTCTTGATGGGAAACATTATGCCGCTACCCGCCCCTATCTAATCAAGGAATCCGCCGGCGTCGAAAAACTATTATTCTCCTTAGGCGGTCGCCGAATCAGCCGGGCAATCGTTGAAATCTACAACTGCAGGCAATCGTGCATTCCGCGCGCGCAAGCATGCATAAGGGAAGTCTTCGCTCATGTTTCGCAGCGTCTGGGTCACGGGGGACGCTATCTCTATGCAGATCGCTTCACTGCTGCTGACCTCACCTTTGCGGCACTGGCGTGGCCAATGATTTTCCCGCCCGCATGGGAACAAAGCGGCCTGTTTCTGCCCTACGCTGAGCTGCCCGAGCGTTGGCGCGATCTGGTCGATGAATTACGCGACACGCCGGCGGGCATGCATGCTCTGCGCATGTACGAACAACACCGATTTCCCACGACGACCAAGTCGCCACGGATCACCTCCCAGAATTACCGTCGCTGGTAACCGCGCTTTCGGATAGGATGAATCTAGCGGGGGTTGGTCGAACTCAGTCCGCTGCCTAATCATAGTCTCACTAGGCCTGAAATCAGGAGAATGTGAGTCGATATTCTGCCAACAGCATTGTTAGAATGAGAGCATGATTATCTGTCTAGATCAGTAAAATATACCCGTTTGCGAGTGCAGTCGTTCTCATGTTGATTTATTCTGATGCGAAAATTACTAACTCTGACAATCGATCATCATCGTAAGACTACAAAAACAGTATTATTATGTCTTTTATGACGTTTTTTGGTACACCTTTGCAAATTGTGCGCTAGTAGCAGCTCTCTGGTTGCTGTCCACCGCCGGCATGAGCAACATCATACACCGCACACGATAATCTGTAATGAGTTGTACGTATGGGGTGCCTTGAACCCCTCGCACGCACGAGGCTTACCGCCCCACTACGGACTCATACCCAGCCAACAAAAAACCCGCACTAGGCGGGCTTGAGAAGGCTCAGGCTTTACGCAGCTTACTGCCAAAATATAGGACAAATAAAAGGGCTGTCGTGAGCAAATCTCCTCACGAATAAGCGTTATCTGGAAGAAAAATATCGCGACTAGCCGATCTATCTTACCGAATGCCTGCCTGTGTCAGTGATCCTGCACTTCAGATTCGTTCATTCTTGAAGGGGCGCCCAAAGCAGTCCGTGCCATGAGGTTCTCAGTAGCGTCCTTGCTGATTTAGCGTTGTGGTTTTGGATTCGCTTGAAGCGAATAGGTGCAGTGTCTCAGGCGGAGCCCGTGATGGTGGCATCAATAGTGGCAGGGTAGAGGAGGTTAGACCCTTGTCGCGAAGATGAGCCAGAATCTTGTCTATGATGTCCTGGTCCTCAATACACGCAATGACCTTGACCGCCCCGCCGCACCGACCGCAAACCTCAATATCGATGTTGAATACGCGTTTAAGCCGCTGCGCCCAGGTCATAGCAGCATGGCACTCGGCCGGTGTCTTTACTTC
>PKDD01000088.1 GCA_002862465.1 Haliea sp. | reverse complement strand
TGTTAACTAGTGTTGTGCAGGGCGAGTTTCTCATGCATGCACCGAGGTCGTGCTAGCTATGACAGGACATGAAGAATAAGCAGGCGTCGCCTCATGCCGCATTGACGGTCAGAAGACGGCGCTATGAGAGAAGGGGAATTGCTTCATAGTCTGAACCAGACCGTTAATATCACGAGGGTCGGGGATTAGTACCGACATACCCCCTGTCTTCATCACATCTTGTTGTGTCGGATGTGGCGGAATAGCCTCTATCGTTTGACGATAGCTTGCGAATAGATCGCCGCGAGTGAGCATGCTACCTTTTGCAACACCGGTCGTGCCGCCAGTGTATTGCAACAGTGCCAGATCATTCATGGTGATATTGATGGCTGGCAACTCTAAATCTTCACCCTGGTTGAGCGCATCGGGCAACGATACTGGAGCCAATATTTCGCTAGGGATAACCGCCTGTGCCTCCATTATATCGAAAACGTTAGTGGAGATAACAAATTCAATATCCGTTTGTGGTACCACTTTCTCCATCGTGCTTTGACTATCTGACCACATTACCAACGCGCGTGCACCGGAGTCGTTCAGCTGATGCAGTAACTCACGTTTTGTATAGATTGGGTTAGTATTGACGATGGTTAATCCTGCGCGCAGGGCACTCCAGGCAACAACGGGATACTGAATAAGGTTGGGCAGTTGAATAGCAATACGGTCACCCTTGGCCAACCCTAAACCATTAACAAGAAAGGCTGCAAAGTTCCGACTCATGCGTTCAATGTCAGTATAGCTAACCGCTTGCCCCAGGCAGTTATAAGCGCAATTAAAACTGTTTTCGCCGCAGGATTCTTCAAACAACGGAATCAGGCTGCTATAGCCTTCTGGGTTGAGCTTAGCTAATTGGTCCTGAGCATAATTGGAATTCATAGGTTACCCATTTAAAGTGAATTAATAGTTAGTGCCCATCCAGAAACCCTCTTATAATCCGGTGCGACCACCAAACAGATAGGCATCGAGTATCGTCAAAGTAGAGGTTGCGGGTGTCACTGAACTCGTCAGTGGGTTCTGCGGTATTTCCAGCACCCAGAACAGACAGCGGCAGTAAGATAGCGATCACAGTCAGTATTTTAATCATGGATTATGTGTCCAGTAGTTCTATTATTTATTTGATGGTTGGCAATTTAGGGACAATTTGGGTGCCGAGCGTCCGCGCCGATAGTCCAGTACGCATTACCGGTGTTTTTTCCTATACTTTTTGGAAAACCGGGGTTTTGAGAGGGTGAGCGGCATCCTGGATAATGCCTGGGCTCTGGTATCAGACTCTGGTATCACGAGCAGAAAAATAAGATAAAGGGGTAGTCGTCTAGTGAATCTCGCAGGGTTTCTCTATGGTTTCGGGGCGCTGCAGGGCGTTATTCTCGCCGGCATCCTGCTGGCGATGCGCAGCGGTCACCGCTTTGCCAATGCAATCATGGCCGTATTAGTCGTGACTATGGCGCTGACTGTCCTGAATAGAATGTTGCTGCACATGGGTTTGTGGGTTGAAGCACCTGCCTTGGCACTGACGATACATCCCCTGAGCTATACGTGGGGACCATTGCTCTACTTGTATGCGTTTAGCCTCACCGGTAGCCCGCTCCAACTTCGGCAGTTGCTGCATTTTTTACCGGCGGTGCTGCTGTTCCTGGCGATAAACATCCCATTTTGGCAATTGACTAGCATGCAGCAGCAAGATCTTGTCAGTTACCTTTGGCACTTGCGAAATGATCCGGCGCAGGAGGCCTTGATCTGGGAGTTTGTGCCGGAGTATTGGCGGCTGCTGATCGATTTTCAAGTGAATACTTTGGTCTTTGCTCTGCAGTTTTCAGCCTATTGCCTGCTATTACTCGTGCAGCTCAAGGGTCACAATCAACGTTTGCAGCAGCACTTTTCATCCATCGAGCATATGAACCTGCGCTGGCTAAGAGTGCTTACCATCGCTGGCCTGGTATTTGTTGGTTTGTTTGTAGTGTTTAATCTGCTACCGATGCTGCTGATCGAGCAGTTTGATCGTACTGCGGTCCAGGCCAATACTCATATCTTTTTTCTCATTGTTCTTATCTATGGCATCGGCATTGCCGCACTGTTTCAGCCCAGCCTTATTGGCGGCGTTTTACAAGCCAGGAATAGCGAGCCCAATCCAGGAGTCGTTACGGTTGCTACTCTTGAGCCTACACCTAGTCCTACACTTAATCCCGGTTCAGAAGGCACGACTTCTGACAAAACGGTTCCGGCATCAGATGAAAGTGCTGATCCTGTTTCAGAGACAGAGACAGAGACAGAGACAGAGACAACAGGCAAATACGAACGCTCCGGCCTCAGCGTGGAAGCTGCCCAGCGCTACCAGTTCACCTTGATGGAAATTATGCAACAAGAGAAGCTCTATCTGGATGGCGACCTCACCCTACCGGGCTTGGCTGAAGCGGCTGGGCTAACGACACATCAAGTTTCACAGGTTATTAACGGGCAAATGAACCAGAATTTTTTCAGCTTTGTGAATAACTACCGAATTCAACTAGCCAAGCGACTGCTTTTGGACCCCAAGACATCGAGTATGCCCATTGTTGAGCTGACTTTTGAAGTAGGTTTCCAATCCAAATCCTCTTTCTATGAGGCGTTTAAGAAGGTTACCAATATGACACCGACACAGTTCAAAAAGAGTGTGCCCACTATCTCCGAGTAGTGTGCTCTGCCTTGTGCGTATCCATAAGCTCCGACAAGCCCGTCATCACGAACGAAGGTGAAGCGTTGCCAGACTAAGCCATCAGGGGCCGTAGTTAAAACTAAAAATCAATGATTGTTCGTCCGGGTTTATCGGCTCGGACGCATTGCTGTTTACACTTGCGTATTTTTGAAAGTCCCACTAATAACAATAGGCCCTTTCCACATGAAAATGAACATTTTCAACCCATTAATTTTATTAGGCGCGATGGTCACATCCGCAAGGGAGTTAACCATGAATGCAAGTCGAATACTGCTCTATACGTCAATCGCGGCAATCGCAGCCTGTAAGATCGACGTGGACGTGCCGGCAGGCGGCAGCGTCACGACCAACTCAGGCTCGCTCAGTTGTAGTGCAAACTCAAGTTGCACACTTGATGTAGCAG
>PKDD01000051.1 GCA_002862465.1 Haliea sp. | reverse complement strand
ATCGGCACTATATTCGCGTCGTGGTTAGTTACCCTGCCGGCGGGCGCTGGCCTTGCGATCCTGTTTTTCTTTTTATTCAAAGCGATCTTCGGTGGCTAACATGAGCGCCGACTTGGCGGGCGGCGTTCGATTGTCTAGACTGGCCTGAGCGTCTAACCGCCGCCACCGAAACGAGAGGTCGCACCTCGATGTCCACGTCCCATAAACAAGTCTATCGCCAACTGCGGCAACTGATAGAGACCCCGTCCGTCAGTTCTACAGATTCACGCTGGGATCAGGGCAACCGTGCAGTAATCGACTTGCTGGCCAGCTGGTTGAGCGACTTGGGGTTTGCCGTTGAGATACAGGCGGTTACCGCCAACGGTGACAAGGCAAACCTGATCGCCACCTTGGGCAAAGGACCGGGCGGCCTGGTGCTCGCTGGCCATACCGATACAGTGCCTTTCGACGAGGGCCGCTGGCAAAGCAATCCGTTGACGCTGACCGAACGCGACAATCGCCTTTACGGCCTCGGCAGCACCGACATGAAAGGCTTCTTCCCTCTGGCCATCGCCGCCGCCACAGCGTTTAGTGCAGATTCGCTGAAACAACCGTTAATCCTGCTCGCCACGGCCGACGAAGAAAGCTCAATGAACGGTGCGCGTATGCTGGCGGCGGCGGGGCGTCCTAAAGCCCGTGCCGCGATTATTGGGGAGCCCACATCGCTTGTCCCGGTGCGCATGCATAAGGGCATTATGATGGAAGCCGTGCGCGTCACCGGACAAGCCGGTCATTCCTCTGACCCAGCGCTAGGCAACAGTGCATTGGAGGGCATGCATGCCGTGATAGGGGACTTGATCGCGTATCGCAAAGAACTCGGCACTCGCTACCACAATACGTTTTTTAATATTGCCGTGCCCACCTTAAATTTGGGGTGTATTCACGGTGGCGATAGCCCCAATCGTATCTGCGGTAAGACTGAACTGCATTTTGATTTGCGCATGACCCCCGGAGGAGACAACGCCACCGTGCGCGCCGAAATCGAGCAGCGCATGCACGTCTTAGCGCAACAGCACCAATTGGACATCGATCTGCGCTCGCTGATTGACAGCATCGAACCGTTTGAACAGCCCGCGCATACTGAACTGGTACAGTTAGCCGAAACATTGACTGGGCACACTGCCGAAGCCGTTGCGTTCGCCACCGAGGCGCCCTTTCTGCAGCAGTTGGGCATGGAAACTATTGTGATGGGGCCCGGCTCCATCGATCGCGCACATCAGCCCGATGAATATCTTGAGTTGGATCAGATTCAGCCCTGCATCACACTACTGCAGCAGTGCATCCGCCACTACTGTCTATAAACACTGTGCAATATTGCCATTAGGTAATCAGAGCCGCTTTCGGTACCCTTAATAACTTTCTATTTATCAATGGCTTGGATGATGACGTGACAACATCGGCGCAAGAGCATATCCGCTGGTTGAGAAACACTGCACCCTACATCAACACACACCGAGGCAAGACCTTCGTGCTGATGTTGGGGGGTGCGGTTGCGCAGCATGAAAATTTTCCCAACATCATTCACGATATCGCATTGCTGAACAGTCTCGGTGTGCGCCTGGTGCTTATCCACGGCTCGCGCCTGCAAGTTGACGAGCGTCTGGCGCGCGCGGGGCTAGAAAGTGTGTTCCATGAAGGCCTGCGCATCACAGACAATGCGGCAATGGAGCACGTCAAAGATGCCGCTGGCTCATTGCGTGCACAAATCGAGGCACTGCTGTCCATGGGTTTGCCCAACTCACCCATGCAGGGGTCGCGCATGCGTGTGTGCTCGGGTAACTTTGTCACGGCACGACCTATCGGTGTTGTCAGTGGCATCGACTTTCACCACACAGGGAAAGTGCGCCGCGTAGATGCTAACGGAATAAACCAGCAGTTGGCGGATGGCTCCATCGTGCTGCTGTCGCCATTGGGCTATTCACCCACCGGCGAGATATTTAATCTGGCCTTGGAAGACATTGCGGTGCAATGCGCCGCCGCAATCGGGGCCGACAAGCTAGTGCTGTTTGGCAGCCCGGCAGGCATTCTCAGCGACGATGGAATATTAATTCGTCAGTGTGCCGTTGGCGATATAGACACACTCGCTATCGCCGATCCGCAGCAGAACGCCTTGCTACACAGCGCTAAGCAGGCCTGTCTTGCAAAAGTGGAACGCTGCCACATTATTAGCTACGAAGACGACTGCGCCCTGTTACAAGAACTCTTCACACATGACGGCTGCGGCACACTAGTGGCCAATGACGAGTACGAATTGTCCTGCAAGGCCAACATCGACGATGTCGGGGGCATACTCGAGCTCATCGAACCATTAGAACAAGAAGGTGCGTTAGTAAAGCGTTCACGGGAATTACTAGAGACCGAAATTAGCCAGTTCCGCCTATTGGTCCGAGATGGCCGCATTATTGCCTGTGCGGCTCTCTATCCGTTTCCCGAAGATAGCTGCGGAGAAATTGCCTGCATCGTCTCGCACCCAGATTATCGGGGTGGCAAGCGCGGGCAGCGGTTACTGGCTACATTGGAGCAGGAAGCGCGCGGCCAAGGTCTGGATCGCGTCTTTGTACTGACCACACAGACGGCCCACTGGTTTATCGAGCAAGGCTTCATGGAAACCGATCAAAGTGCACTGCCTAGCGCAAAACAATCTCTGTATAACCTGCAGCGAAATTCAAAGGTGTTTGTCAAAAGCCTTTGAGTGCTCGACGAGCAGGACTTGTCGTCACTGCATGCGTCTATCCCGCCGCAGCGGCAGCTGCCTTTCCCTGCGCGATTAAGAATTCAAGGTCTTGGCGAATATCGGCGAGTTTATCTTTTAGATGTCGGCTCTGCCGCTTGCTGCGAGCGTTCAATACCTGCGCAGTCAACTGATAAATAGCGTCCATATTGTGTTCATACACACGCTGATATTCTGGCGATACGGTGTCATTGCGCGCGCTAATAGCGGCCCTGACACGCTGCTGCCAACCCGGCTTACGCTCTAACAAAACAGCCAGCTGAGTTAGCCACCGTGCCCGCTCCTGCAGCCACACCTGATCAGAGCGCAGCAGTTGGCGGCTGCTTTCTCGCACCCATTGTCGCTGAACGTCGGATAATTTACCTATATAATCCTGAAACGTGTCCAGTGTGTTGTCATAATTGTCCTCGTAAAACTC
>PKDD01000075.1 GCA_002862465.1 Haliea sp. | reverse complement strand
ATTAGTCGTTCTGTTCAGACAACACGTTGCATAGATAATGTAGCAGCGTCTTATCGGCACGAATTTCAATGCGACGGTCTTGAGTTCAAAGTATTACTGACGCAGCAGTGTATCGACCAGCCCTGTGGGCTTATCTTTGACGTGCACGGTTGGGGCAGTAACGCGGATGAGCAAGAAGGCAGATCCAATCTTGCCAGCGCCGCCTTGGACGAGGGCGGTTTTATTGTCGTGCAACCGCAGGTGCTCAGTAGGCTTCCTAGTTGGGACGAGTCCGCCCACTACGAAATCGTTTTTGACTTTATGCGGCAAGCTATGGAAGCTTTTGACGTTAATCGTGACAGAATCCATTTTACTGGGTTTTCTCAAGGTGGCTTCATGACCTGGAGTTTCGTCTGCGAGCATTCAGACGTTATTGCCAGCGCCGCTCCCATTGCGGCACAGGGAGGAGATTGTTTTCGTGAGGGTGCAGGCCCAGTTAGAAAGGTCCCCATTTTTTTGACCAGCGGAACTGGAGATCTTGTAATTCCGTATTACAACTCCAAAGGTGTGTGGTCAATAGCCGATACACTGGTGAGTGTTATGTATGACTATGGGATGGTGACAAGTGATTCTTCGAACTATGATTTTTCGGCGACAGGCGATGTCGTGGTTGATGAATTTGGCCGAATTAATGATGCCGCTGACAGCGCGCTGTTCGAAATCGTAGATGGAAGTCAAGACGGTAGCTTCTTATGGACACGCTACACGGACATCAATGGCCTAGTATTCGAGCATTTACGTCATGCTAATAACCATGTCTATCCTGACAACCCTGACAGTCTAATTTTTCCCGAGGAGCCGTCGGTATGGTTCACTGTCGGCGATGCCATACTCCAATTTTTCATCCAGAATCCGAGAAACATTGAGTAGCAATCCTTGGGGCTGATAACGGCTGAAGTGCAGCTGCCTCTAAGGCAGCGGAGCGACAAATGCAGAGTCTCTATTCGATTCGAGAAGTTCAGTGCAGAATTTCTGCGCTTCATGCTGACCGCGGACCATCACTGATGCCAATTGAGATACATCGCCTCTATTGTGTCTCGCTGCCCGTTCAGCTTGGCCTAGCTCTCCAAGAAAACCCAGCTGTGCAGAGAAAATAGCGGGCATTAAATCGGCCCACTCAAGTTCCCGATTTAACCAAGTCATAGCGGTACGACCATTGCCATCTCCGAAAAGATGTAGATCTGCCAAAGCCATTAAAACAGTGATGGCTCGCGGATATCCAGGCGCGAGCTTGCTATAGATATCGCTGACGAAGCGCCTGAATGTAGCACTTGCAAAAGCGGGCTGCACCCTACGAGTTGTTGGCGTATTTAGGATTATGTTTTGCGTATATTTGAAGTGTCCTGCAAGAAAGCCTGGCACGTTATGGACTCCCAGCGCGTGCCAGTGTCTGAGGTGGGTTTCAGCTTTGATGGGATCAGTCAGGTCAAGCTCAGATAAACGAGCTGCTTCAATTGCAGGCACCATATTAACCGACTGGAGTAACTGCATTGAGGTCCCATTGCTTAGCTTGCCATGTTGCTTGAACTGTTTGTACTCATTGATATTAGAGATTAAGGGAATCATGAACATTCCCTCAATTTGCGGCCACTCGGCGGGCAAGTCGGAGTCAATCGGTACGGACTCAATATCAATCGTGCTAGCGGACTCGGCATAACGATGCAGGGTCTCCAGCAGTTGCTCGTCTACTTGTTGGAGATGCTTGGGAAGTTTGCGCAGGGCTGTCTCCAGTGGTATTGCATCCTGGGTGGTCGTCAATTGCGAAATAGCCTCCTTGAGACGTCCATGTTCTGATAGCGCTAGCTGGGCAGAATCTACTTCCTCTTTTTCGATGGCCGCGAGCGGAAAAGCTGATAGGTTCGTTAGTTGTGTCTGCGCTTCTTCGAAACGGTTTCGCGCTATCTCCAGCGTTGCGAGATTGACTCTTGCTATCGTGAAGTTTGGGTCCATCGCTACGGCCTCTTTCAACAGAGTCTCTGCCAAGTCATACTCGCCTTGCGACCGGGTTGCGCAGGCCAGCTTGTTAAGGGACATTGGATTACGCTCTAGGTCAACGGCAGTTTGATAACTGTTGAGCGCAGCTTGCCACTGGCCGAGCATGCGCAACGCATCGCCCAAAATAAGATGCGATACCATGAGGTTAGGGTTGATGGTCACGGCTTTTTTTAGCGCGGTGGCAGCAAGATCAAAGTGCTTCAATTCAACCTGAGTCGATCCTAGATTGATCCAGCCCTCGACTCTGTCTGGCACGAGCGAGGTGGCGCTGCCAAATGCAACTACTGCAGCCGCTAAATCGCCGTTTTGAAAGCTTCGCTGGCCCATATTCATAAAGCCAAGCCAGGTTTTTTGGGTTGTATCTGATGTGTTCACTGGGTTTTCGGCTCCCGATTATTTGCTGGAGAAAAGCAGTAATTGTCTGCAAGAATGCATCAGGTGTCCAGTTGCTTCCCGCTCACCTTCCACCAATAACGGTCGCAGCGGACTTGAAGGCATTGATGCTGATTGCTTCTAGTGCGGGACAAGTATGCCCTAAAACGTCGCAGACACATATTAATGTAACGTTAGCATAGGTTACTTTTTGATTCCGATTGCGTTTCGTTGCTGTAGTTACTGCGAATTTCCGGCGCAACTTGTGCGTGCATATACGCTAAGCTACTTAAGGCTCCCCTATGAGATTTTTGGGCGGACCCAATAAATTACGCGTACAGATATGCTGCGGCAGCAACGCTCGTGGTGCTTTTTTTTTAGATGTGTTCTCGTGCCCCTGCCTGTACTTGCGTGCTTACGTCCGTCCCATGAGAACATAATAGAGGTGCATCTAGGCTATCCAATCGTTGCTGTTATGGCGATGGCACCCATCGTCTTGGGAGTACGTTTCTAACAATTCTTTGGTAATGCTTACCAATCTTTTGGCTGCGAAAGTAGGGGGACTTTTTGATAATAGCGCGCGGTTTGATTTTTGGATGGACTCGCCATTCGATGTCATTATTATTAGGGATCAGCAAGGCGTGGCGGATAAGCTGACATGCCCAAGGCAATATGTCTTAATTAATGCCACTATATTGCAATAGCGTTGTACTATTGATCTCTAAAGTTGACCGCGGAATGTATCGCACCCTGACAGAGGCAACACCTTATGCGTAAAAGAGTCTTGCTCGCTCTCATCCTTGTTGTTATTGCACTGGTTGGTGTGGCGTTGTTGCAGAGAGTCGAG
>PKDD01000085.1 GCA_002862465.1 Haliea sp. | reverse complement strand
TTTAAAAGTTCTGCGAACGCTCGCTACATCGCTTAACGTGACAACGGTGTCTCCCACGGTGCGTATAGGCAGGCCACCAAGGTCACTAGCCTCTTCGACTACTGAGGGAATTTTTACCGAAAAACGGCCTTTTCCGGTATCAATACTGCCGGCCGGTATCAGTCGATTATTGCGCTGCAGGCTACTGATAAGTTCTTCACTGGAAATTTGGTAGGCCTGCAATGCTTCCGTGTCGATCACCACCTCAAGCACTTCTTCTCGGTCGCCTCTAAGGTTCGCCGACAGCACATCGGTAATAGACTCGATCTCATCACGTAGCTTGATCGCGACCTCATAAACACCGCGCTCGTCCACTCCCGGGCCAAGGAGGTTAATTTGCACAATGGGGAAATCATCGGCTGTTAACTCGCGTACGTAGGGTTCTTCTGCAGTGTTGGGTATCTCAGCTCTACCTCGATCTACTGCCTCCCTGACATCAAGCAGCGCGTCTGAAAGATCATATTGCGCGTCAAACTCCACTAATAATGTTGCACTTCCCTCAGATGCGTTAGCGGTGATTTCTTTGACACCCTCTATCTTCCGCAACTCGATTTCCATCGGTTGAATAAGGAGACGTTCAGAGTCTTCAGGGGAGATGCCCTCATGAATAATACCGACAATAAACAGTGGCAACTCAACATGGGGCTCGTTAGCGATGGGCAACGCTGCTCTGGCCAGCAAGCCACACAGAATGACCACCGCCATCAGCAACATCGTAGTGCGGGACCGCTCTATCGCCGAGTCAATATAAGACGTTATCACTCCGGACTAGTCTCATCAGAAGACGATGATGGATAGACGGGATCAACAGTCTCGCCAGTAAGCACAAACTCCTGCCCGACGGTAATCAGTGTTACCGTGTCAGGCAGACCAGTGACCCATGCCCCCTCGTTAGTGTCTTCCACTATAACTACCTTCAAAAACTCAACCACGTTATCGTCATCAATAGTGCGTACACCCAAGTCACCTGCATCGTTTAATGTAAACAATGCCGGCGAAACCTTGTGAGCATACACCTCACCTAACTGCATTTTCGCTGTCGTTGTGAGCCCCGAGCGCAAGCTGTAATCATCGTTTTCAACGGTGATTTCAATTGGGTAAGTACGAGTCATAGGGTCGCTTTGCCTGCCGATAAACGTCAGCGTGCCCACAATCTGTGCGCCACTGCTGGTGGCGCCGACAACGCGGGCGCCCACCTCCATATTGCCCACTTCCGCTTCGGTCACATCAGCACGCACCAGCATAGGATCAAGGTCGATTAAGGTGGCACATACCGCACCTGGGGTGGCGTAATCGCCAACATTCATTTGTAAGTCTTCAACGACGCCACCAAACGGCGCTACAATACGCGTTCTTGCTAAATTTAACTCTTGTCGTCTTAATTGCGCCTTAGCAGATTCGAGCTTCGCCTTTGCACTCGCGATGGCCGTCTCGGATTGAAGCCCGCGCTGCTGGAGCTTCAGAGACCCCTGATACGAAATTTGAGCATCTGCGAGTGCCGCCGCAGCCTCAGTAACGGCTGCGTCCCGATCATCGACCGCTAACTGACAAAGCACGTCACCGGACTCTACACGACTGCCTCGCTCTGTCGGTCGGCTTACAACATTACCGGCTATTTCTGCCTTTACATCCACACTGCGCTTGCTGTCGGTTTTACCGCGCAAAATCAATATCCGAGCGCGTTTCTCTGCCTGCGACACCGCCGCTCGCACCGTTGCTCGATTTTTACCCATTTCTGGCTGGGTACTAACTTGTTGTTCGGAAATTGCAGGCAAGGCTTCGACTGCTGAATTATTGAACAGCAAGCCTGAAACTAACCACAAAAAAAGCGCAGCAGCGATGAGCAACGCTATTATCAGATTTTTACGCATTAACCGAACCCACAGAACTGCAATATTGGGCCGCGATTATAGCGACACACGACGCTAGGTGAAAGCCGCTAGAGTGCTAATGCAGTCACCTGTGGCGAGTCTTCAGTAAAAACTGATCATTATCGCCCAGCGCTTCAAAGACGCTGTATCAATCCCATTGTCTATTAATCGCCGATTCCGTTGATATGCCATCGCTAACGGGGGGTCGCAGATGAACGACGTATCGCTGAGGGCTAGGCCCTATTGCAGCAACATGTCGAATACACTTGGCTCAACGTGCCCCGTGATGAAGACGCCAACCTCTGCGGATCAACAGCGTGGCAGAGTAATAGGCTATACCATGCTGCCTCCCTGAACCCGAACTGTTATGGTATGGTGCTTTTTTCTTTTAATTTGGATATATCGATATGAGTGATGTTATTACGACTGCGTCAGGTTTGAAATATGAAATTCTGGCAAGCGGCAGCGGAGCAACGCCTGGGCCCACTGATACTGTCAGCGCGCACTACCATGGGACGTTCGAGGATGGCCGCGTCTTCGACAGTTCCGTTGAGCGTGGCCAGCCCATTGATTTGCCGGTGAACGGTGTCATTGCGGGCTGGACTGAAGCGCTGCAGATGATGAAAGAGGGCGACAAGTGGCGCCTTATTGTCCCTGCCGACTTGGGTTACGGCGCCCATGGCTCGGGGCCGATTCCAGGCAATACAACACTGGTCTTTGAAGTCGAGTTGATTGCTGTCCGCTAGATAGCGAGGCATTTGAGCTGCTGAGGCTGCCCTGCTCTGAACGACACTATAACGTGTGTCATATTGAAACCATCGCGACACCTGATAGTGATAGGAGATTTATTTAATGGGCAAGATATACAAAGTGGTGCAATGGGCAACCGGTGGTGTGGGAGGCGAAGCCTTAAAGGCAATTATCATGCACCCCCAACTCGAGTTGGTCGGCGTCAAGGTCTACAGTGATGACAAGGCTGGCAAAGACGCCGGTGCGCTGTGTGGCATGCCCGATACAGGGATCATAGCGACACAGTCTGTTGATGACATCATTGCGCTAGAGGCCGATTGCGTCAGCTATATGCCGAATTTAACCGATTTTGATCAAGTGTGTGCGTTGCTTCGATCAGGTAAGAGTATCGCCTGCTCGCCCTTCCTGTTTTATGCTGAAAATTTGCCGCAACCGGAGCGCGAACAGCTTCGCGCGGCGTGTGAGGCGGGCAATAGCAGCGTGCATGGTACCGGTATTCATCCGGGCTTTGTGGGTATGGTGTTGCCGTTGGCGCTGTCAGGCATGTCCCGTCGTATCGATAAAATCGTCATTCAGGAGCGCGCGGATTGGGCCTTTTATAATCGGCCAATGATCACC
>PKDD01000159.1 GCA_002862465.1 Haliea sp. | reverse complement strand
GCCTGCCTTAAAGTTCACGCTTCCATGCCATACTGAACAGATAAGGGCTCAATACGGACAAAAAAATGATCACCCTTAGACGTCATTCCTAGGGAATATGCAACGAGTTAGACATAGGGAGGCCGTCGCTCTATGTCAGCCAAGAACCAGAGCGGGCACGGCGCATAGCAGATTAACAGCGGCCATAAGCAAAGCCTCGCCTGTGTTTACGGCACCTGACTGATCCGCACCCCGCTATTGGGCGGTGCACAGGTGTAAGTGACCGGATCTGCGGTGGACGCCACCCGGCCTCGAATTAACGAATCGGTAATCTCTGTATTGCCCGGCAAAGAGGTGCGAAATCGACCGTTGCCCAGCAATCTTGCACTCACCACACCAAACTCCGCGGTGCTGCTCCAAAGCACAACATCACAGTCACCGGCTAAACCTCTTGCAATTAGTAGGTCTATCCTCGCGTTTGCCACCGCAGCATTAGAGGTATTGAGCGTAACCTGCTGACCGACAATGGGTTTGAGGTTGCTGTCGACGACCATCTGGAACTCGGCGACCTTTAGTGGGTCGTTGGCCGGATCCTGAAAGGTAAACGTGTCAAATAACAAGAAGTTTTGTAGGGTGTCGACAGAACCGTCATGCAGAAAACCAAAGCCGCGAATTTGGTCTCCGCCGCTGTAGGTCACCGCTGCATCAGCATGTGGTGAGCCGTACATCCCTACTTTACTATACATGTTACGCAGGTGGGGCACCTTGAACTCCTGCGAAATTTTGTCACCTTCGAGACTTGATTCACCCGCAGTACCGAAGAAATTTTGTGACACGTCTATGGTGTGACAGGTGTTACAGGTGCCTCGACCATCCGTCGGATCATTGAAATAGATTGTCTGCGCTTCTTGCTGGCGAGTCGTCAGCGAATCATCGAGATTACGCACCGGGTTGGGCGGTGGCATCAAAGCAAGCGCAAAATCAGTAAAGGCCTGAATGTCCGCAGCATCCAACTCGTCCGGTCGCCCGACAAGACCAACAAATGCCGGATTGAATTGTTTGAACGCAGCCGACTCGATCGTCTCTCCAGGAATCGGGTTGCCGATTTCATCGCGACCGGTGCGATCGCCGCGCCAGTGCATAGGCCCGCTATCGTCAATACCACGCAGAGTTTGCGTCGTCATAGGGCCTTTCATAGGGTGAAAAATAGGATTCGCGGGGCCGACAACGAAGGGGTTCGTATTAGCTGCCACATGCCCCTCCGGCTCACCAAGGTCCCAGGCTAACTGGTCGAAATCACCAAAGATATGGCAGGAGCCGCAAGATGCCGTGCCATTACCGGAGCTTAGCTGCGCATCATAAAGGAACGGACGCCCGGCGATGACCGCTGCGGGTTCTGGGGTGAACAACTCAATACTGTTTATCACGAACTTGAACTCGGTTGTCAGCGTGTGCAACTGATGACCATACCGCGTGTACACATAAGCGCGGCCACGGTAGTCCTGCACCGCAATGCCGGCTGGCCCACCGTCTGGCAAGCCTAAGCCGACAAACCCGAACCAGGGCGAACTGAACCAAGGCGCTGTGCCACCGGCATCCGGATCGCCATACACTTGAATTTTACTAGAGCCAAAGGGCAACACCCATAACTCCTTGTTGATATAAGCCATAGCACCGGGCTGAGCAATGGCCTGCAACTTGTCTTGGCTGCTTACTTGGTCGCCAAACGGCAGCTCAAAATCAATATGTTCATTGAGCGGATAGGGAACAACCGAGCTACCGTCAATGATAGTGACCCGATTCTTTGCGATATTACCGCGCACCGTGGTGGCGATGGTACCTGGACCCTCGAAGCGAACGTGGTTGCGAGCCTCCGTATTGCTGACAAAAAGCTTGCCGTCGGGCGACGTCGTCATACCAAAAAGTGTCGTACCCACGCCGCTGAAGTTCGCCACCTCAGCAGGCACTGGCAAAGAGGCATCAATCTGAAACACATCCGTATCAGGCAAGCTAAACTTGACTTGGCTATCCCACAGTGTGCCAACCTCATCCACCCAGTTAGTGCCATCAAACTTAACGATCAGACCCGTCTCTGGCGCAGAGATGCCCTCGCCATTGGTATTAGGGGCAGGCGCGCCACCCGCATCCGCAACGCTCGCCTCATCGATGATGGTGGTCTCATTGCCTGTCATGAAGCCCGCTGCGTAGACCGTGTTGCCATCTGGACTCACTGCCAATCCGCGCGGCGCGTCGGTAAATAGGTTAATAATTGTCAAGGCATCACCACCGAGTCCAGAGCCAAGGTTGTCAGGGTCGAACACCCAAACGTCCGCTCGGCCAATGCCGTCAGTGAACAGATCATCCATGTCGAAGTCTGGATGGTTCTGGCCACGAAAGGCGGCAGTTATGTAGGCGCGGCCAGCGCCGTCAAATACGATGTCGCGAGGTTCATCGCCCACCAGCAGCGTGCGCACTACCGCGGGCTGATCCTGAATAGTCACAACACTCACAGAGTCAGACAAGCCATTAACCACCCACACTTCGGTGTTAGAGCGCGCCGCGACAGCAATGGGTTCTAGGCCTACCGCTACACTGGAAATCAGCACCGGCACATCAGACTCGACATTGTAGATTTCTAGACAGTTGGCCGGCGTATTGGTGACAAAGAGGTAACGGCCGTTAGGGGATATCGCCAGCGGGCGACTCTGGCCAAATTCAAACAGTGTGTAACTGTTCGCCAGCGTGTCGCCTGTTTCGGTCTCTACTCCTGTACCGCAGGCAAAAACAGGGTTGGCCGGCATCGGCACCGTGAGCGCAAAATGGGTGCTGGAAGCATCACCGCCGGCAACGCTCGCAATCACTTCCACGTCAGCGTTACCAAAGCCGTCGCCCGTGGCCGCAATAGCGATCTCTCCCGACAGCGAATCGATCGCTATGTCAAAGATATCGGGACGGCTGTTCACCGCGCTCCAGGTCACAGTACCTGCATTGGACGTGGCATTGGCCTGTACGGTAAAAGGCGCGAAACCCTGTGTCACGGATTGGTCGTTGATCGGGCTGACGGTTACTGCTGCAGCATTAAACTGCGCCCTAGTTTCATACCAAGAGTTACCGGTGACATCGAGCGTGCACACCGCGCCCTGCCCCTCGCAGGCACCCAGCCAACCAGAAAATATATAGTTCGGTGTAGGTGTTGCCGTGAGCGTTTCTGGCCCAGTGCTTACGTATGTCTTGCCGCAGGTCGCACCGCCGTTGCCGCACGCAATCATCACCCCGGGTGTCAGAGCACTGGTGACCTGTCCGCCCAGGTCTCCCTCGTTACCG
>PKDD01000113.1 GCA_002862465.1 Haliea sp. | reverse complement strand
AGATTGTCATAACCAAAATTGCTCCCGCGTTCGCACAACATGACGCGGGCATTGCCGCACTCGGCAAATTTTTCCACGATATTGCCCATTTGCGCAGGACTGAGAAACTGTGGCTTTTTAATATTGATCACCGCGCCCGTCGCCGCCATGGCGGCGACCAGATCAGTCTGACGCGCCAAGAAAGCGGGGAGCTGAATAATATCGCACACCTGCGCGGTGGGGGCCGCCTGCTCTGGCGTGTGCACGTCAGTGATGACGGGGACGTTAAATGTTGACTTTACCTCAGCCAAAATTGACAGCCCCTCGTCGAGACCTGGTCCTCGAAATGAGTGGATAGACGAGCGGTTAGCCTTGTCGAATGAGGCCTTAAATACATAGGGAATGTGGAGTTTATTGCACACTTCAACGTAGTGTTCGGCCACTCGCAGGGCAAAGTCCCTGCTCTCCAGCACATTGACGCCGCCGAGCAACACAAACGGCGCGTCATTGTCGATACGCACTGTTCCAAGAGAAATACTCTTATCAGTCACGGTCCACTCTCTCTATACGCTTTGATTGCCGGCCTTAACCCGAGAATGGGCGATGGCCGCTTCGATGTAACTAGTAAATAGTGGGTGCCCGCCACGGGGCCGAGACGTAAACTCCGGATGGAACTGACAGGCAATAAACCAAGGGTGAGCAGGCAACTCAACTATCTCTACTAAGGAACGATCATCAGACCAGCCGGCCACGCGCATGCCAGCGGCCTGCAACTGACCCACGTAATTATTATTTACCTCATATCGGTGCCGATGACGTTCCGAAATCAGTTCAGCGCCATAAATTTGGCGCACCTTACTGTCTTCCTCCAGATGGCAAGTCTGCGCTCCTAGACGCATGGTGCCGCCGAGGTCTGAAGTCTCATCGCGCTGCACTGAACTTCCATCAGCTTCCAGCCACTCTGTAATCAGAGCTACAATAGGATGTGCTGTAGATGGATGCATTTCAGAGGAATCAGCGCCCTCAAGACCGCAGGCATTGCGTGCGAATTCTACCAACGCAACGTGCATACCCAAACAAATTCCAAGGAAAGGTATATTGTTTTCCCGCGCATAACGCACCGCGGTGATCTTGCCTTCGACGCCACGATCACCAAACCCGCCTGGCACTAGGATAGCGTCTATCCCATGAAGCGCATCGGTACCATTATGCTCAATATCTTCGGCGTCAAAATACTCAATCTGTACATCGGTCAACGTCTGCAACCCGGCATGACACAGTGATTCATTGAGTGATTTATAAGCGTCTTGCAAGTCTACATACTTTCCTACCATGGCTACTCGCACACGGCCACTGCTGCTGGCCATTTCGCGCTCGATAACATCATCCCAGTCGGACAGGTCGGCGTCAGGCTTAGCGTCGATACCAAAACGCTCCACAACAAACCGATCCAGACCAAAATCTCGCAACATGCCGGGGATCTTGTAAATGGAGTCCATATCTCGCAGAGGAATAACGGCGCGCTCCTCCACGTTAGTGAAAAGAGAAATCTTCTTGCGTGCGCTTTCCTCTATCTCGACAGAGCATCGACATAACAAAATATCTGGCTGCAGACCTATGGAGCGTAGCTCCTTCACCGAGTGTTGTGTGGGCTTAGTTTTGATTTCGCCGGCCGTCGCAATGTAGGGCACCAACGTTAAGTGCATCAGCAGTGCATGACTGGCACCCATTTCCAGTTTGAGCTGCCTTGCAGCCTCCAAAAAGGGCAAGCCCTCAATGTCACCAACAGTGCCGCCAATTTCAACCACGGCGATATCTGCGTCGCCTGCACCCAGCACGACACGTCGTTTGATCTCATCAGTAATGTGGGGGATAACCTGTACCGTACCGCCTAGATAGTCTCCGCGACGCTCCGCACGCAACACTGAATTATAGACTCTGCCGGTAGTGAAGTTATTGGTCCGCTTCATTATCGTATGGGTGAACCGTTCGTAATGCCCCAGATCCAAGTCGGTCTCTGCCCCATCCTCGGTCACAAACACTTCGCCATGCTGGAACGGACTCATGGTGCCGGGATCAACATTAATGTAGGGATCGAGCTTAAGTAGAGTAACCTTAATTCCCCGTGCCTCTAGCACTGCAGCGAGGGACGCAGCGGCGATGCCCTTCCCAAGAGACGATACTACTCCACCTGTGACGAAAATATAACGCGCCATAATGTGCCTATATTACTGGTGGATTTACGAACATAAGCCATGGTACTCGTCGCTCATTAAGAGCTCGATTACTGGCGCCGACCCTGTATAAGATGGTTAATGACAATACCAGAAAGGCGGCAGCAGCTCAATCAGAACCAGCGCCAGCGGCCGGTTTCCAGCGAACCAACCACAGGGACTCGCGGTCTTGCGCGACGTCCTGCCATCGATCGGACTTACACTTCGCCAAATCACCCACCGCCACCAGCTCATCACCCAGATAGACCAAGGGCACTCGCCCGCGCCACCAAGGAGGCACTTTCCAAGTCTGCATTAGCCCCTTGAGGCTGCGACTACCGGCTCGGCCGGGCAAGCTGCAGCGTTCCCCGCCCTGACGCCAACCTAGCGTAAGCAATTCTTCTGGCATCAGCCGCAGGCCACCACCGTGTGACCGCACTAAACTAACTGCCCCTGCACCGGGTATTTTTACGCTCGAACCGGGCGCCAGTAAGACGGTTGACGCTGTCGATGGCGCCACGCTATCGGGCAATCGATAAACAGTATCTTTATAACGTTGCAGCCCGTAGGAGCCGCAGATTAACCTGGGGTTGCCATCCGCAGCGGCCACACGCAACTGACGCAGAAACTCGCACAATGCCACGCTGTCGGGCGCCTGATATCCTTGTGCTCTCAGCCATGCCCGCAGCAGCGCTGCTGCGATATCTGATGGCTCCTCGACCAACTGCGCTAATCGCAGTCCAGGATCACCCAGCACACTATAAACCGTTTCCGGCACACCAAGATGTTGTGCCAGCGCGGCGGAGGCTGTCGCCATGTGCTCACTGGCAAGGTTTACGGACCGTCGATAGGCTGGCCAGCGCGTGGCGAGAAGCGGCAGCACCTCTTCACGCAGAAAATTACGGTCCATAGCGATATTATGATTGGAGGGATCTTGCACATACTTAAGCGTGTGCTGGGACGCATAATCTTCTATCTCGCTGCGACCAAAGTCTAGCAAAGGGCGCACCAGCCGAGCCTGCCCTAGGTTGCGCGTGCGGGGCATACCGGCCAGTCCCTCGACCCCTGCTCCGCGCAGCAGACGCAAGAAAAAAGTTTCTACTTGATCATCGAG
>PKDD01000118.1 GCA_002862465.1 Haliea sp. | reverse complement strand
TCATTCTTCTGGCTGGTGTCCGTTAAGTCACCCGCGACAATAGTAAAATCAAAAGGTCGACTGCTGCTATCGCTGATACGCCGTGCAGTCCGTATATGCGCCTCAAACACCTGAGGGGTGAGTTGGCCGCCGGGCCGGTAGACATTGGCGTAACCATCCATTCTTATCGGCGACTCTTCGTCAATAATCTGCGGGTCTGCTATCACCAGAATATAGGCAAGACTTGACCGCTGCTTACCCTGCTGCGTAAAACCAGGCGCCAAATCCAGATGCTCTATCCAGGGCAGGCCACCCTCCAACTTAGCACCAAGACCGTTTGCCGCGTACTGCGGATGTTGGTAGACCGTGAACGTGCCATCATCCATCCTTGCACGCACCTCCGGCGAGGGCTCATTAGGCACCCATACCTGCTGAAGCGACGTATAGGGCGTTTCCGTTAGCCCATACTCAGGAACTGATGAAGCAACAGAGCCAGAGTCAGACGAATTGCAACCCAACTGCAGGCTGAGCACTGCAAACATGACACACGAGACCCGAACCATTCTTATAACCTCACAACTTCTGACACCGGCATCAATCACTGTATATCCTCGCCACAAATTGACTCTTTTGTGCATTCAGTGGACTATGGCTGTCGTCACCCGAACACCCGACGCTGACATCAATGGCGCGCCAAATCCCTCTATTTATTCACTGGCAACTATCACCCCCGTTCGATGCGGTGATGACTTTCGATGCTAAATCAAACGACTTATCACGGCAATTTTTTAGACCCTAGACGCAGCCCCTGCGCATCAAAAATACGTTTTTTTTGCCGCTATCGACCCTTGGCCTGGTTGTCCAAATTGGTAATATCAAACGCAGGCACATATAGCTGTGGGGCTTTTCCGCCATCTACGGGCAGCACCACCCCTGTAATAAACGAGGCATCATCTGAGGCTAGGAAGCATATGGCTTGCGCCACTTCTTCTGCTGTTGCTGCTCGCAGCATCGGGATCGCGTCTGTAATTATTTTCTTCACAGCCTCATTTTTCATGGTAGCGGCATTCAGCCCTGGCGTCTCAACTGCGCCGGGGGCTACCACGTTAATGCGCACATTATGGGGCGCTGACTCCATCGCCGCACATAAACTAAACTGATTAAGTGCCGCCTTGGCGGCGCCATAACCGCCTGACGCGATGCCTGCTCGAAGGCTGCTCACAGATGAGATATTAACGATCGAACCAATGCCCTGTGGAATCATGATTTTCAACGCCGCTTGAACACCAATAAAGACGCTATCGACGCCTATGCCAAAATTCGATCGCCACTGATCCAGTGTCTGATCAACCACCATACCGCCGATAACTGATGGCGCATTATTCACCAACACATCGAGCCGGCCATATTTGCGTGCCGTCTCATTTATCAGTTTTGCGAAAGCCTCTGTATCACCGACATCTAATTCATAACCTGTGAAGGTTCCACTCAACGGCTTCGATGCTTCTTCCAGCTCGTCCAATTTGGGCTTGCGGCGTGCGCAGCTGACAACATGAGCACCCTCCTCTACAAGCTGCAGTACCGTGCTCCTGCCGATCCCCATACTGCCGCCTGTAACAATAGCGACCCTCCCCTCGAACCGCGATCTGCTCATATTAATTTCCCTATAGACTTTATTGTGTCCCCGCGAGTACCAAAGTTGCATTCCCAGCTATATGCATCCCAAGGCTATTTTGCCCAGTAAACGCTACAGTCACTAGAACCGCCGAGGGAGGTTTCATAATCGCGATCACTTCTCCCTTCATCACCATGCTATCCCCAGGAAGGTTAGGCGCTTTCAAATTAAATTGTAGTTTTTTCAAGCGACTGTTCACCCCAGCCCAGTCACCGAGATAACGGGCAGACAAACCACTAGAGGTTAGGATGTTCATAAAAACATCTGGCATTCCGGCAGCATGCGCTGCGTCAGCATTGTGATGCACAGGAATAAAATCCTGTGTTGCTAGGGCCCCAGTAACAATGAGCCTGTGGGTAATCGGGATAACGACTTCCGGCAATCGATCGCCCACGTGAAGTGCAGATATTTCGATATCGCTATAGTCAGTCTTCTCACTAGCTTGCGCTTTGACCGCGGGTATGACGACATCTATCTGCTCACTGTGGCGCTGTGCCTTCGCTTCTGCTTTTGTCTCAGCAGCCTGATACTGAAAGTACGTGATTAGCGCGTCTGCGAACGGTTTTTCGTCAAACGTTAAGTACTCCACTCGTTCGCTAACAAAAAACCCTTCGCCAAGTGCCGTGTTTTTTTTATCGCTGATATCCACAATGCTAGTGTAATGCTTCGCGCGCTCGCCAATCTGCAAGTAGCGATGAAAATCAATATCGTAGCTTACCGCTACGTTAGACGCATATCCCATTGCGGCCATCTCATCAAAAACGTGATACGGCGGAGCAGCAGTTGAACCCGGCGCATATCGGTCATTGATGTCACGCATCGTCCACATCTGCATCATTGCAGGAGGAGCGAGTTGATTGTTCCCGGGAGCAAAGCTTGGGTTATTATCGCCCATGGCCGAGCACCACTGCCAGATCTGCGTAGCGCTGACAGGATTATGGCTCAGATAAGGACCTTTCCGCTGATCCTTAAAACTGTTCAACTGGTACTGCAACGGTCCGCTTTTATCTATCATATTCACAGTAAGTGTACTGGTGGGTCCTGTATTGTACACCGCGCCAGCGGCGTTCTGAATCTACCAAGGATTTGGGTTCTTTAAAAACATTTTCGGTTTTACATGAGAGTCGACTTTGGCGTGAAGCAAGGAACGACTCTAACAACACTGACGTCAGTATAGGGTGGAGGACAGGCCGCGATACAAAGGATTCGTTTACTGACCGCTCTATTACTGAATTAGGCCAAATAGGCGATGACCAATATGCACAGACTGACACTTTTCTATACACTGGCTTAAAATGGTGCAGAACCTGTGGCCGCAACATTGTACGACTATGCAAGCCTCTGAGGAGAACGAGATGGACGAGAATAAGTTAGCGTACGATAGATCAATTACTACGCTCACGGAGGCGGGCAGCGCCTTTGAACTCAATAAAAGCTCTATCGACGATATAGACTACACGCTATACAAAAATGCGCCTCAAACGCTGCAAGAGGTGTATCTTGCAGCTACTGGCCACGGCATAAAGGAGTTTCTGATTTATCAGGGTGAGCGCTGGACATTTGACACGTTTTTCCAGCAAGCATGGTCGCTAGCGTCTGCCCTGACTACCAAACACCGCATTGTGGCAGGCGATCGCGTGGGTATTGCCATG
>PKDD01000067.1 GCA_002862465.1 Haliea sp. | reverse complement strand
GCCTCCCTATGTCTAACTCGTTGCATATTCCCTAGGAATGACGTCTAAGGGTGATCATTTTTTTGTCCGTATTGAGCCCTTATCTGTTCAGTATGGCATGGAAGCGTGAACTTTAAGGCAGGCAACGTTGACTAAGTGTAAACTGCGACACATGAGCACTTATGGGAGAACGTATTTTGAACCGAAGACTTTTTTGCAATGTGCTAGCGCTATTTGGCATGACTGCGACAGTGCCGTTGACAGCCTGCAGCGCTGGCGCTAGCAAAAATACTTTCCCATTGCAGCTGTCTGAAGCGCAGTGGCGCGCATTGCTGCCGAACGATCGTTTTCAGGTGTTGCGCAATGATGCCACCGAGCCCTCGGGTTCCAGCCCTCTCGACAAAGAAAAGAGAGCGGGCACGTATACGTGCGCTGGCTGTAACCTTCCCCTGTTCTCGTCTGCTACTAAGTACGACAGTCGCACTGGTTGGCCAAGCTTTTGGCAGCCGGTATCCGCCGACAGCATCGGCGTTAAAAAAGACTTTAAGTTGGTTTTGCCGCGCACTGAGTACCACTGCGCACGCTGCGGTGGTCATCAGGGGCATGTCTTTGATGATGGCCCACAGCCCACCGGGAAGCGCTATTGCAACAACGGGCTGGCATTGAAGTTTTTCCCACAAGGACAGGTTCTCCCCGAACTTGTGTGAGAGAAATAAGCTTGTGGTTTTGCTGACGTGCATGTGGGTGGAGGGGTGGCTTACAAGCACCCCAGCGCATTAGACAGGATCGTGTTGCTTAACCATCTAGGTTGATAATCGTTATCGGCTCTATGGGGTCGGCCGGGTGAAACCCAAAGATTCTGCCGTAGAAATAAAGTTCTAGATCCATGCAGCGCTTAATATTCGCGGCGATTCTGAACCCATGCTGTTCGTTTTTAAATGGCACGTAAGCCACCGGGGCGCCTTTTTTGGTTAAGGCTTCCACCATCGCTTCTGCCTGATTTGGCGGCACGACCTTATCTTCAAGTCCTTGAAAGAAAATACAGGGACTAGCCATTTGATCGGTGTGGTGAATAGGCGATCGTGCCTTATAGATTTCAATTTCGTCTGGGTAAGCGCCGATCAAACTCTCAAGGTAGCGCGACTCGAATTTATGAGTGTCTTTTGCCAAAGCTTCTAGATCGCCAACGCCAAAATGACTTGCGCCGGCCTTAAATGTGTTGGTAAAAGTGAGTGCGGAAAGTGTTGTGTAGCCGCCAGCGCTGCCACCCCGAATAGCTAACCTGTCACGGTCTGCCTTACCCTGGTGGACGAGATGATTCGCACCGTGGACAGCATCTTCAACATCAACGATGCCCCATTCCCTGTTGAGTTTGTTCCTATACTCCCGACCGTATCCGGTTGAACCGCGGTAGTTGAGATCTAACACGGCGAAGCCGCGACTGGTCCAGAACTGAGTCCGAAGATTCAATGCGCTGTGTGTCGCCCCGGTAGGACCGCCGTGCATCATTACAACCAGTGGCGGAAAGACGTCTTGGCTATTCTCGTCTGGAACAGGTTCTCCGTAATCTCTGCTTGTCGGTGGATAGTAGAAACCGTGCGCTATCTGCTCATTTGCAGTTGGAAATGTTATAGTTTCAGGCACCGAGTAGTAAGCTTCATCAATCGTCAGAGTCGTGGACTGCTTAACTATTTCATGGCTTCCGGTCCCAATATCAACGGTGATTAATTCAGGAAATCTAATCGGTGATGCAGCGCCAGTCGTTAATAGCTGGCCATTCAGGGATATGCCGCCAAAGTCTGAGTAGGGCAGGGCTATGTTATCTAGATTGCCGGTCTCGATGTTTAGAACCGCTAATGTACTAATATTGGCGATGCCATAGTTGCAAAGCAGTTGTGTATTGCTCAAGAAATCATAAGAGTGCAGCCCAAAACCCCACTGTGGGCTGCCGAATTCAGCCTCCATTGGGCAGATGCTGTGATCACGATTATGACGATAGAGGTTCCACCAGCCGGTGATATCGGAGATAAAAAATAGTTCTCCCGTCGGCGAAAACCTGGGTTGCTGCACTGAGACTTTCTGTCCGCCATCGCG
Organism: Haliea sp.; assembly: GCA_002862465.1. GTDB lineage: Bacteria > Pseudomonadota > Gammaproteobacteria > Pseudomonadales > Halieaceae > Marimicrobium. The sequence goes on along the minus strand of PKDD01000067.1, from coordinate 1,279 downwards.
GCCTCCAGCAACTTTAACTATCTCGCTCGGCATGCCCGCCTCGTTCATTTCCGCTAGCCAAATGGTGGTTTCATCCCAAGGCATATTCGGGTGGTCCCACGTCATGAACGCGAGTTTATTGGCGTCGGGGCTTATGACCGGCGCGGCATAAAAGTCATGGCCTTTGCAAATGTCTGTGATGTCACCCGATTGGAGGTCGATAGCGCCAATAAAATTGATCGGCTCCCCGTCGCCTCGATGATCTTCAATGATACAAACGATTCGATTTCTTTTTTTATCGATACAGCCGTTTGCGAACCGCAGTCCGTCATCATGTGTAATTTTCGTAGGCTGCGCGTCATTAAGCCCTTGTCGATAAAGCTGTTGGTCAGAGAAGTTGGAGAAAAATACCGCGCCACTGTGGAGAAGCCATGCACCACCGCCATATTCGTGTACGCGGGTGCGAATATTAAATGGTGCAGGATTAATGTCTCGTTCCCTGCCATCTTGCTCGCGAATGACCAATACATTGCGTCCGGCTTCTTGCGGTCGCGACTCGACCCACAATAGCTGACCATTGTGCCAAGTCGGGGATGCGAGACCTATTGATCCCGCGACGATCAGATCGCTGGTGATAGGCGATTTCCAAGAGCCGAAGGGTGCATTCATAAAGTGGTATCCGCAGAATTGATAGATGACGCTTAAAAAGAAACAGGGGATGTTGTCATTGAAACTAACAGACAATGATAACGGGATATGTTGGTTAGGTGAAGTTGAGAGCGTCTCAACAAGCGATCGGTATTTAGGTTTCTAAAGATGAAGCGCTAAGAGATCACTCGATCCAGCCAGCTACTTGTGAGACTGTATTGGCCGTTTGACGGTATTTCGATAAAGAGATGCCAGCAGACTGGGGAATCGTCTACATTAACGTCAGGCATCAATTTACCCTGTGTTAGCAGGGGGCCTGCGTTAGGCCTCAAAACGTCGCTATTGTTAGCGACTTTATCAAATAGTCATTTATACTAGCTGGATGTCCAACCAATTTCCTCAGCAACTTAAACAATGGTACCCGAAACGCGATGCGCAAAATTGGGTGCTGGGCACTCTGTATAAAGTAGATGGCCCTAGTTATCGCTCGCCCGGCGCCATGATGCTGTTCAATGATGTGGGTGAGCAATTTGGCCTGTTGAGTGGCGGTTGCTTAGAAGCCGACATGCAAAAAAAAGCTTCTCAGGTCATGCGCTCACAGCGCTCAATGACCGTTTGCTATGATGCCAGTGATGAAGCTGACATGTCATTT
>PKDD01000037.1 GCA_002862465.1 Haliea sp. | reverse complement strand
GAAGACAACCACACAGCAAGCTCACGATTCTGAGCGCCAGTACTATCATAGGAATGCACCGTAAATTGATATGGGGCCTTATTCGGATTTAGCGTAAATGGCGGTGTAGTAAGGTCGAAAAACCAGTACCCCTCTCCGCTCGATATACCCACTAGAGTTTGATTGGCATATTGAAGGGTCATGGCGTTGGAAATACCTTTCTCATCGCGCACATACAACGCGGTGGGGGGCGAAGCTGAAAGAGGGTTGTAATCTGTGAAATTAGTCGTTTGTAAATAATTGAACAGCGTTCCCTCGGCAGATTTAGATCTCCAGCTATAATCTTTGCCGGTCAATTGCTCCGGTGCTCCGTTAAAGCCGTGGACGTAGGAAAACTCTTGTTGTGTCCAACTCGCCGTGTTCTGCAATTGATCAGGTTGATCTGATAGCTGAACCGTAAAATCACATGCGTTGCCAGCCGAGCAGGCCTGCCCGGGAGACGGTGGAGCGAAGTCTCCCCCCCCACCTGAATTCGAGTCATCATCCGAATCCGAGCCACCGCTTGAGCAGGCACCTAAACCAAGCACCATCGATAGCATCAGCGCACTGAACAGGCTGGACCAGGTTATATCTTTTACAGAGGAAGAAAGTCGCATTTATATTCCTTGAACATAGGGGGAGACGTAGATGAATTGACATCGAGCTCTCGATGATTAACCAGTGGACCCTATCGGTGCCAAAACATCAACTACAATTTAAGTGGCCCAAGGCTCTGTAACGGAATAAAAATAGCAGCGGCTGTAAAACGACTCTTTACCCCCGGGCCACGCCACAAAATCTGTGCTCACTGGTTTTTCTCTCTGAGGCGTTTACTGGCGCGCTGTAAGCCCGTGATCCCCGGCCAATATACTGCCTTGCAGTCTCCAGTATCGGGGAGTCAGCACTATGCAACCCAATGGGATTGACTGAAAAGCTCACGACCAAATTGAGACTGCTGCAGCGTCCGGCCAGCAATGCTGCAATCACCGTCTACCTTTAGGTCTATCCGCATGGCCGAGCCCCGCCCGTTGAGTCCGGCCATCACTCACGCGAGAGATATACCTCAATGTACATATCTAGAAATACCAAAAAATCATTATATTTAACAATTGATATGCGGATAATGCATATCAGAGAGTAAGACTGTGGATCTTCCAAAGAGAAGACCAGCAAGGAGAGAGCATATGTGGAATACGGCCCGAAATACCTTAACGCTATCGTTACTGTGCAGTTGCCTGCTATTAGGCGCAAGCCAGGCGTATGCAGCTGGCTATTACGTCGATAACCTTCGAGGCGATGATATGGATCCAGGCACTCTGACACAGCCCTGGAGGAGCCTCAGTCATTCTGTCGAGCGCCTGATCGCTGACGATACGCTCATCATCGTCGATAATGGCCCGTCAGCGCCGTATCGAGACATTATTATGCCGAAAACATCAGGCGTGAATGGCCAAGTTATCACTATTGCCGGCGCCGGCCCGGACGCGAGACCGTTTGTGATTGGCAGTGTCAATTGGTCCGACAGAAGTGCAGGCGGCGCTCTGGATTGGTCCACAGCAGACGGTGAAGTCTTCACCCTAGCGGGAGTACCAACCCTGTCAGCACTATGGATTTCTACCACGCAAGAATGGGCTTCCGGCGGAGTAAGCTCACTTCTATCGAGGGATAGCGCCGACGGCAACGTTATAATGCCGGGCATGTGGCAATATTCAGGTGAGCACCAAACACTGAGCTATAGGCTCATGGATGGCGAAACGATTGAAAACTTACACGTAGAAGCCGTTGTCAAACGTAACCTAATGACCATTTCGGCACGGCATTATATCAATGTCGCAGACATCCAATTTTTATTTTCAGCCGGAACTGCTGTCAATGTCATAAAAGCGTCGACCAACATTTCGCTGAACAACATCGATGTTAAACATGCGAGTAAAAACGCTATCACTGCTCAGGGCGGAGAGAACATTAACATAGAAAATTGCATCATTGATAATGTAGGAAATAATGGCATTATCATTAAAGGGAGTGCCGAAAATAAGCTACATAACTCGACAATCAGAGGATGTAACATATCTAGGGTGCGCAGCAATGACTGCATAACATTGCATAAAAATATGTCACTCGACGGTATCGGGTCAGGGCATCTTGTAGAAAATAATGTGCTGTCTCAGTGTGGGGAGCAAGGCATTGATGTGACGTCTGGTCGTGATATTAGCTTATTGGGCAACACGACTTATGGCAACGGAGATTCTGGCATAGTTTTGGGGCACGGCGTCACCAATGTTGTAATAGAAAATCATCTGAGCGTAGATGATGGTCAGTATGCAGGCATACTAGTGAGCGCTGCTCAGGACGTTTCAATCGCCAATAGTTGCATTCTAGATAGTGTAAAACATCAGGTTGTGTTTAGAGGCGCAGAGGGCGTCAACTTTGACAATAATGTTGTCTACCAGAGTCAAGATCGCTACGGCTCGCTAATCGATATAGCACTTAATTCGTCGTCAATAGATTTTGCAAGCAACCAAATCTTATCTGAATCTATTTACGACACGCTGCTACTGAGATACCTACAGGACAATAACCCCATTGCCACTAACGTATACTTTTATTCTAACTCTTGGAGTACACCTGTTCAGAACGCTAGATCAATCGCTACCACTGAACGCGGACGGGACACGTTCCAAGACTACAACCAACACTATGGACGAAATTCGAGCGATAATTCCAGTGCTAACAGCGTCTACGCGAGTTTAGAGCAAACTATTAACACCAACAAATGCGATTTAGATATTATCCCTGACCAGTACAAACGGTGGGAGCACAGCGCCAGCTTGCTGGCAGAACTCGAGCGGATGCCAGTGATAAATGAAGTCACAGCGAGGGCAATTGACCGCATACCCCCTCCTCCTGGATGCTAAAAAGCATTCAGGGCCAAGGGATCAATGTCGTTAATTTGCGCGCCGACGAAACTATGTGCTCAACCGTTGTTATTAAAACGGCTCATTCCCCAGAGAGCGAACGCTGCAAACAACTATCCAAGTCGCCTATCGGTCTGCCACTGGACCTGCAACTAGGCGAACACCCTTGCGTTATGCCAGCTCTCAGTACTCTTGTTAGGTTGCCGTAAGACCACCATCCACCGTCAACACACTGCCATTGCAGTAGCTGCTGTCGTCAGACGCCAGAAATAAAGCCGCGCTAGCCATCTCCTGTGGCTTGGCAAAACGTCCCTCGGGAATCCGCGCCAGAAACGGGTTCGCCTCAGTCGCCGCGCCCTCAGTGCTGCCATCAACCGCCTGCTGACTGTAATTCTCCAGCATCGGCGATTCGACCCC
>PKDD01000041.1 GCA_002862465.1 Haliea sp. | reverse complement strand
CGCTTCCGACTAGAAGGCATGGCCTATGGCCGACCCGTGATCGTTACCGAACATGTTAACCGGCTGCGCGATGATATTGCCCCCCATTGGCCGATGCCACCAGCAGGCAAGCAAGGTGTTCACCGATGCGTGATCAAAGGAAGCCCGAGTGTGACGGTAGAGTCCTTTCTCGAGGGCAGTGATGGAGACTACAACACCGGCGGAGTGCAATGCACCGCGTTACGCATGATTAACGCAATTGAAGCTGTGTGTCAGCATGCACCTGGACTGATAAGCACGCTTGATCTCCCCTCTACGCCCACGACGAATTTTAGACGTACTTAGACGTAATACGCTAACAAATCATGCAATGTGTCAGCGCATGACGATCGGTGAGATTGAAATATATGGACCCTCCAAAAAGCGTTTCCCATGCTATGTGAAGCGCAACAACCTTTGCGAGCATTGCACCCGTTGTTTGTGAAAAATTGAAGATGCGGCAAAACGACTTTAGATTATATAACCGAGAGATGTGCACATGAATCATATTTTGATTGCCTTAACTGTTGCTTTGGTTTCTTTGGCCGTAGCCTGCAGCGATAGTGATAGCAATGATCCACTGGTGGATCAAGGCCCACCAAATCCCTTTGCTGGATTCGTTAGCGCACTCTATACGGATAGCAACAACTGGCTGTGCCATCCAGCACTAGCTGATGTAGACAATGTCTGTGCCAGCAATCTCGACACAACCTTGGTATTTGCCGATGGCTCTAGCGAAATCGAGCCGCATAACCGCGATGCTAACCCTGAAGTGGACTGCTTTTATGTCTACCCGACTGTCAGCGGCGACCCAGGCACTAACGCTGACCTTGAACAGGGCGCCGAAGAAATTTTTACGACACTGAATCAGGCGGCGCGTTACTCACGCTTCTGTCGTGTTTTTGCCCCGGTATACCGGCAGACGACGCTTGCCGCAATTGTAGCCGGCACCTTTAGCGAGGGTGCAGTTGTCGCCTATGCCGACGTCCTAGACAGCTTTAAGCATTACATGGGTAATGACAATAATGGCCACGGTTTCATTCTGATTGGGCACTCCCAAGGCGCTAGCCTCCTTAAGAAGCTGATAGCCGAGATCGTTGAGACTGATGAGCATCTGCTAAATCGCCTGGTCTCGGCGCATTTGATAGGTTCCGCGGTACGCAACCCGGATGGAGCGGATATAGGCGGTGATTTCCAGCAAGTGTCCGTCTGCCGCACCTCCGACCAAACAGGTTGCGTTGTTAACTATTCTATCTATCGTCAATCTGACCCGGAACTCGCAGAGGGCCTTGCCGTCTTTGGTACGCCCAGAAATGGATTAACCGCTGTGTGCAACAACCCCGCAGCTCTGGCTGGCGGCAGCGCCAGTTTTAACGGCTATTTCCCAGTCGCCCCTGTTCCCGGCGTCATCGACGCGCTGATCGTCAAGCGTGCTGACGGGGCCTATGCGGACTCAGCAGCCGCGCCACCGCTAACCACGCCGTTTTACGCAATGCCAGATTTCATCAGCGGGCAGTGCGTGCTGGATGAAAATCGCATCAGCTATCTAGAGGCTACTGTGCAGGCTGATCCGCTTGATCCTCGGGCCGATGACTTTAATGGTGAGTTCGTCGCTTTCCCGGGGTGGGGCCTACATCTAGTCGATATGACGCTGCTAATGGGCGATCTAGTAAACCTAGGAGATGCCCAAGCTGAATCTTGGCTGCAGAATCAATAAAATTCGGCAAATAGGCGGCGTTTGAGCAGATGCCTATGACGTGAGAGCAGGCGCTCTGTCGACTACTCAAACGATTGCAGCGTATGCATTACGACTCTATGATACGTCACGTTAACACCCATTTAGATCGGCTGAATTTAGGCTCTTCAGTATAAGGAAAAACGATTACGCAGGTTTCCCACATCTACTCGGTCCACGTATTTACAGGCACCGCGCTGTCAATGTCTATGCCAGTGGCTCAGGGTAACGCGTGCCGCGTGATGATTGTAGAAGCGGAGCCGGAAACAATGCCGCAGCCCACTGACACAACCCAATGTTGCACTTGGCTTGCTGAAGACGGCGTGCCACAGATTCGCTGCTGGACGCCGGGAGGATATGCCATTCGCGTGTGTGGCCACGGCTTGTTGGGTTGCGGAATGATGTGGGCAAAACTGGGGCAGGCAAACTCGCGCATGGTCATGAATGACACTGCTGTGCAATTTTGCCCGCAAGGAGATATCGGCTGGCTGGGCTTTGAGGCGCTAGATTGCACGCCCAGCGCAGTGCCAGAGTGGGTTGAACAGGTCTTCGGCAGCGCACCCCGAGCCGCCGCTGTGGCTGGGGATGAGGCGGGTTATCTAATACTGATGTGGCCAGACGATGCAGAACTAAGGAAACTTCCCGTGCCCGGACCCGAACTCAAAGAGCATACTCGGCGAGCGATCATTGCTACCTGTGCCGATACTACAAATTCAGTGATGGATATCAAACAACGGTATTTTGCACCGCAACATGGCACTGCCGAAGATGTTGCTACCGGCTCCGCCATGCGTGTACTAGCAAGTTTCTGGCAGGCACAGGCGGGTTTTGATGAGCTCTGCGCGTGGCAGTGTTCAGCAAAGGGTGGTCACTTATTCAGTCGCATAGACGGTGGCGTGACCTGGATAGGCGGCCGCGTAGAGACAGATGATGCTTGAGTTTATGCGTTTTAAAACGCGGCAGTGCTGGAGATAAAGAGTGTCGGCAATGGAAGAGGAAGCAATAGCTGCAGCGTTTATAGAAACTCGGCAGCAGTCTTTGAGTATCTGTGCGCCGCTGTTGCCAGAGGACTACTGTTTACAGGCGGCTGCATTTGCTAGTCCGCCCAAGTGGCACTTGGCGCATACCAGTTGGTTTTTTGAAACCTTCATTCTTAAGGCTTTCGCCAATGGTTATGAGTCCCCGGAACCGCTGTATGAGGTATTATTTAATTCGTATTATCAAGGCATCGGTGCACAACATCCCCGCGATCAGCGCGGTTTGTTGACTCGTCCCCCGATGGAATCTGTGCTGGCTTACCGTGAATTCGTTGATACCGCGGTGCTAGCGCTTGCTGCTACTGCAGGTGATTTCGAGCGAAAAATCATTTATGAGCGCATGCTTCTAGGCATTGAGCATGAGCGCCAACATCAAGAGTTGTTTTTCACCGACATCAAGTACTCTCTGAGTGCGAATCCGCTCTATCCTGAGTATCTACCTCGGACGCTCACCACAAGCGCCATTGCCCCGCCTTTGCGGTGGTTGCATGATGACGGGGGCCTAATTTCCATTGGCCACGCGGGACCCGGTTTTTGTTTTGATAATGAACTGCCAAGGCATCGCTACTTTGTCGAACC
>PKDD01000034.1 GCA_002862465.1 Haliea sp. | reverse complement strand
CTGCAGGCCAAGCGTGATGGGGCTGCAGCGAAGCGATTCTTCAGGCGATTGTTACGAAGCCATGGCGGCGAACCCAGGAAGATCGTGACTGATAAACTGCGGAGCTATGGAGTCGCTTACCGGGAGTTGATACCTGAGGCTATTCACAGCACTCAACAGTATGAGAATAATCGGGCTGAGCAATCCCATGAGGCGACTAGGATGAGGGAGCGGGGTATGAGGCGATTCAAGTCGACCAGGCAGGCGCAGCGATTTGTGACTGTTCATGCTGCAGTCTCCAATGTGTTCAACCTAGGTAGACATCTTGTTCGCGCTGAGCATTATCGGAACCAAAGGATAAGTGCGTTTGGAGAGTGGAGTAGAGCAGTGGCATAAATCTGGAAACGCGGACTTCCAGATCCTGAAGAGTTAACTTGCCAATACCCTGTCGAATATTACTATAAGCCATCCTCTGCCAACAAAATCTCCAAAACACTGTAGAACGCTGGCTTCGGCTGCAACGACTCATCAAATAGCAACGGTCGGTTTGGCGCGTTGGCAACCGTAAACTCAAAACTGTCCAGCCAAGTATCGGAATCATTTATCCCCCACATAGTGACACCGGTACAAGCAATAACCTCAAGACACGCACTAAATACATCCGCGTAAGATTGAGCCTGAGCCGCGAGGGGGTCAGGCTCCTCACTAAACAGCGGTAGGGGAATATCCAATTCGGTAATTTCAACTTTAAGTCCCAAAGCACCTACGCGCTGCAACATATCAACCAAAACAGCCTTGTTGGGTTTCAAGAAAAGGTAATGCCCCTGTATGCCTATTCCGTGCAGTGGTGCGCCCTCATCTAATAGGTTTTGCGCCAGAGCTAAAAGCGCATCAAATTTTCGGGGCAAATACACTACGCCAGTTTCATTAATAAACAGTGCTGCAGAAGGATCTGTGGCGTGAGCCTGTAACAAAGCGATCTCAATGAATTTTTCGCCCAAATATTGGTAAAAAATGCTGTCCGTATCGAAATCACCGGTAAACGTAGCAAACGGTTCGTTAACTACGTCCCACTGCTCAATTTGTCCTGCATAGCGACTAACAACCGCCGACGTGTGCGCGGCCATTAACTGCTCCAAGTGCATCGCAGGATCGTTCGCGGCGGCAAGTTCTGCCTGAAGCCAACTGGGCGGTCCATTTAACCGATGCCAGAATAGAGTATGACCCCGCACACGCTGGCCATTTGCATTAGCAAAGTTCACCAACTGATCTGCTTGATTGAAATTGTAGGTGTTGGGAGTGGGCGCGAGACTCGCCCATTTCATCGCATTTTCAGCAGTGATCGAAGTGTACTGGGTAGCCGCATTTAGTTGCACATCATTCGAAGAAAAAAATGTCGATCCAACAGCTGCACCCACCTCAAGATTCGCCTGGTTTGCCGCTTCGGCAAGCGTGGGCCAGAGCTGGAACTCGGCTCTCAATGGCGGCGCAACCTCACCCCAAAATTCTTTCACTATCGCAGCGGGCACATTTATTGAACAAATCGGAAACTGCGATCCACAGCCCTCCCAACCAATGAAACGCCAGCCTTCACGCGGTTCAGCCGCAAAGAGGACATCGTAATCTCCCACGACATAGTTATCGCAAGGCTGATCTTCTAACAAACAATCATTTTGCCCGGTGGAAGACAGAATGTCCCCATCACCGACGATTTCAAGAGGATGAGAGCAAGCTACAAGAAGAGGTAGCAGTAGCATCCAAGCCGCCACGCTTCTAAGAGGTATTGAAATGGTCATCGTTGCTTTCACGCCTTTTTTGGATTCGACATTTTGAAAGAAATACGCTCGTATTATAGGCCGTAAACGGGTATTGGCGGTACCTTATAATTGGGTGCCATTAATTCTAAAACTCCACTTTTCGAGGAAAAATAAGTTAACTTGTCAGCACCATACAGAATAGTTAAGTTCGCGGAACCGTTTGACCATCTACCAACCTCACCCTAAGATTCATACATGCTAAAAATAAAACCCTACCGCATCACATTCGCCCTCTGCGTTGCGAGCGCGCTCGCCGCCTGCTCCGACAACACGGATGTCATTGACCTACTGCAGAAGGATTCTGCAGTAACGCCGCCACCCACTACCTGTGACCCGCTCGCGCCCAGTTACTGCGGCTTTCCCTATCCCAACGATTACTGGTCGGTGGAAGATCCAGACACGTCCAGCGGCCGGCGCCTAGCCTTGCCGGCAGATATATTTCCGATAACTATTACGGGGCAGATGTCTGAAACTGATGCCGTGAACGAGATGGATGGTTTCTCTCCCGGTATTGCTGCAATGGTGCATTTTCCCGGAGCAACGGTAACGGGGCTAGCCACGCCGGACACTATAGAGGCATCACTGGCGGCGAATTCAGCCACCATTATTCTGAATGCTGACACGGGCGAGCGTATTCCCCATTGGGTGGATCGGGATGAATATGTAGTACAAGCAAAGTTGCGCGTGGATACAGGCGAATCCGACCCATCCTTCAACATTGATCGCGGCATCGACGAATTGCGTGAAGAACAGGCATTTATGTTAAGGCCGGCAATTCGGCTGGACGACGCCACACGTTACATCATTGCCATACGCAATGTGGTGGATAAAAGTGGTACCACTCTGCCAGTCTCGCAAGGGTTTGCCGAGCTACGCGACCAGAGAGACTCCACAGACGATATAATTCGCTCACGTCGCGCCCACTTTGAAAACCTGTTCGACACATTGACAGCAGCCGGTATCCCCCGCAATGACTTGCAGATAGCCTGGGACTTCACCACCAGCAGCCGCGACAACAACACCGCTGCCATGCTGCATATTCGCGATGACGCCCTCTCGCGCTATCCCGCCGGAGTGGCCTACGATATTGAAGATCGCAGCGGTGGCCTGATCAGCGGCATGGCCTGCCGCCTCGAAGTAACCTTTGATGTACCGCTGTACATGACCGGCGGCGAAACCGGTTCTGGCTTTAACCTAGGCGCCCACGGCTTGCCTGAGCAAAACGGCTTCCACCCCTACTCCGCCGCGTTGATTATCCCCATAAGCGCACAGACCGAAGCCGCACCACTGGTAGCGTTCGGCCACGGGCAATTAGGGGCAAAGGAACAGGTTCTGGGCACACAGCCCCTCGCTGTCGCCGAGAATTTTGCCTTCTTTGGCCTAGACTGGAAGGGCTTTTCGAGCGACGACACCGCTACCGTTGTTAATGCCCTCACTGGTGGCAATATCTCCGATTTTCGCGTGGTACCGGAACGTATGCATCAGGGATTCCTGAACTTCCTGGTCGCTATGCGCACCCTATCGGTAGAGGCAGATGGGGGACCATCCACCCCTCTGAACGAAGCACTCAACACCTACTGCGGTGGCGCCGTGCTGGATGGCAGCAAACGCTACTTCTTCGGCGGCAGTCAAGGCGGAATACTCGGGGCCAGCTTGATGGCTATTAACACAGATATAGAGCGTGGCCTG
>PKDD01000179.1 GCA_002862465.1 Haliea sp. | reverse complement strand
GATCCAGCTTATTGGCGATAATAGTTGGGGCGAGGATAGCGAAGTGGACTATGACTACCTCAGAACGCCAAAAGGTCTCTCTTATGTTGCCAGTTATGCCCAAGGGATTGGCCCTTTTCTACCCCATATTTACCTCGGCAAAACGCCCTTGGGCGAGATTCACCTCAGCGAGTTGGTAAGTCTTGCACACGCACGCGGGCTTCTAGTGCACCCCTATACATTACGTCGCGACGAACTACCCAAAGGCATCAATAACTTCACCGAGTTGCTGGATATCCTTGTCCACCAAGCAGGGATCGATGGTCTGTTCACTGATTTTCCCGATATTGCGGTCGATTTCCTTAGGAAAGCTACGATCACTCGATGACTTTTCACCAGATTAGACATTACCTATTGAGCAAACCGGAAGCGCAAGAAGACTTTCCTTTTGGCCCAACAGTATCCGTTATAAAAATACAATCAAAGATGTTTGCAACGTTGGTGCAGCGTATCGGGATTGTCAGTATGAACCTTAAATGCGACCCACATGAGGCGTTGATCCTGCGTGACATTTTCCCGGCAGTAACGCCCGGCTACCACATGAACAAGCGTCACTGGAATACAGTAGTATGCGATGGAAGTATTCCCACGGGTGAAATTGAACGCATGGTCGATAATTCGTATGCATTGATAGTGCAGGGACTGCGCAGCGCAGAGCGGCGCGCCCTAGAGATTCGCCATGGCCGGGTTAAACTCTATCCAAACATCAAAGCTTAACGATTCGAGTCCATAAATCGCGGTGAGAATGGCTCAGGCACTAGCGTGCCGACGTCTAACAAGGCATTATCGTAGCTGTTTTTTCACCAGCCAATATAGAGCCTGCTTTGCAACCCCGAGGTACTCGGGTTGAAGCGCTAACAACGGGGATCAACGTGAACCCAAAGGTCATCAGACGTACCAAGATCGTCGCCACGGTGGGACCCGCCAGTGATTCAGACAACGTCATCGCTAAGCTTATCAAAGCTGGCGTTAACGTCTTCCGCCTAAATTTTAGTCATGGCACCACAGAGCAGCACACTCTTGTGGCGAGCCGAATTCGTAAACAGGCCAGTATCGCCGACCAATACGTCGGCATCATGGCAGATTTGCAGGGCCCCAAAATTCGTATCCGAAGCTTTCGTAAAGACTTTATTGAACTTGCTACCGGCGACCGCTTTCACCTTGACCTTGACCTTGGTGCCAGCGAGGGCGACCTGCGCGGCGTAGGGCTCGAGTATGAGTTGCTGTGCTCTAGCGTTGTGCGGGGCGATATTTTGCTGCTAGATGACGGTCGCATACGTTTGCGCGTAGACAACGTCGAAGCCAGAGCGGTCGAGTGTACTGTTCTGATCGGTGGCAAGCTCGGCTCGCGCAAAGGAATCAACCGCCTTGGGGGTGGTTTGGCAGCGCCAGCCCTAACTGCAAAAGACCTCACAGACATTGACAGCCTAAGCGCGATCAGCCCAGACTTCGTAGCCGTGTCGTTTGTTTCTTCATCTGAAGACATCTTCCAAACCAGAGAGCGATTGCTGCAACATAACCTCAACCCAGCCATCATTGCTAAGATAGAGCGCGCAGAAGTGGTTGCAGACGCAGGTCTGCTCAACAGTATCGTCGCCGCCTCAGACGGCGTCATGGTGGCCCGCGGAGACCTCGGCGTCGAAGTCGGTGACGCGCAACTAATCGGCATTCAAAAGGAGCTCATCACGCTCGCACGCACGATGGATCGGGTCGTTATCACCGCCACCCAAATGATGGAATCGATGATCAGCAGTTCTATGCCTACGCGTGCTGAGGTTTTCGACGTCGCCAACGCCGTACTCGATGGCACGGACGCAGTCATGCTGTCGGCGGAAACCGCTGTCGGTGACTACCCGGTCGAAGTTGTTGATGCTATGGCAGATGCAGCGCTGGGCGCAGAGCGTCATCCCGTAGCTAGAAAATCTAAATATCGCCATGATGTCGAGTTTTCCAGCGCACAAAGCGCCATCGCCATGGCCGCGATATACGCCGCTAACCGATACAGTAATGTGCGCGGTATCGCTTGCCTTACCGAATCTGGCGCCACTCCTCTGTTGATGTCGCGTCTAAGCTCGGGACTACCTATTTTTGCACTCAGCCAACGCAGCAAAACACTACAGAAGCTCTCTTTGTGCCGCGGGGTCGTGCCACTGTTTTTTGATGCAGCGGCTTTTGAACATGATACTGTGGATGGCCGCGCTATCGAGTTTTTAATGGATGGCGGCTATTTACAAAAAGGCGACTCCATTATATTAACGAAAGGCTCAATCATAGGCACCGCCGGCGCCACCAGTATCATGCAGATCCTTCCCGTCTATTAAAACTATGTCATTGATAAAATCCAGTGCCAATCGGCTCGTCGCAGATATTGGTGGCACCAATACTCGACTCGCTTTGTTCGATCCAGTGGCGAACGAGTTCCGATGGTTGAGCAGTTATGTAAATCGAGACTATGGCCGACCGGAGGATATTATCCACACGTGGCTAGACGCCATGCAGGAACCGCAACCCGAGGCCTGCTGCTTAGCCGTGGCGGCTCCGCCTTTTGATGACCAGGTCACTATGCTAAATATCGACTGGTCGTTCTCCTGCCGCGAGGTGTCAGAGCGCTTTGAGTTAAGCACGCTGCGCTGTATCAACGATTTCGAAGCTAACGCTTATGCATTGCCCTATTTGTCTAACCACGAACTTACAAACCTGCAGTCCGGAAAGCGTAACGTGGCCTCAAAGCTAGCGACGATCGGCGCCGGCACCGGGCTAGGCGGAGCGACATTGTCTCGCGCCGGAGGAGCTACTATTGCCAGCACGAGCGAGCCTGGGCATATGAGTTTAGCTCCCGCGACTGACATCGAGCTTGAGGTGTTCCGCTACCTGCTGCAAAAGTATGGGGACATTTACGCTGAACTGCTATTATCTGGCCCGGGCCTACAGCGCCTTTATCAATCCCTAGCCGACATTCAGGACCAAGACTTACCGCTACTTCCCCCCGAAGTAATATCTGCCCAAGCCTTGGCAGGCCACTGTGAACTGTGCACACGAACTCTGGATACTTTTTGTGCACTTCTCGGTTCAATAAGCGGCGACTATGTGCTTGCCAATGGCGCATATGGTGGTCTTTATCTCGCAGGAGGCTTTCTATCTGACATAGCCCCATTTTTGCAACGCAGCACCTTCGTAAGGCGCTTTCAAAGCAAAGGAAAAATGCGTGACCATCTCGCCGATGTGCCACTTTACTTGATAAACAGTCCTATTACGGGCTTGCTCGGTGCCGCACACGCACCCTTGTAGTGGTTACCTCAACGGCACAGCGCGGCGGCAATCAGGTACTTTTAGAGCGTTATTGGCCGAAAATAGTTGTAAAACAGCCATGTAAATCGTCAATTATGGTGCTACACTAAATTTAGCTGATACGTTTCAGCGGGGTTTATGCTCACGATCGAAGTTCCAGCATGTTCATCGGTACGTAAATCATAAATAAAAACAAATGATAAAGGCACCTGGACATGGTGCCGCTCGCTATACAGGTAAATGTTATGTCTAAGACAAATGGTACAGTAAAGTGGTTTAACGAAACCAAAGGATTCGGCTTTATCGAGCGTGAAGATGGACCGGATGTGTTCGTTCATTTCAGCGCTATTCAGGGCGACGGCTTCAAAACTTTGGCCGATGGCCAAAAGGTTGAATTCGACGTCACTGACGGCCAAAAAGGTCCCCAGGCTGAAAATGTAACCCCCGTCTAGGGCCGCAAGGTCACAGACAAGAAAGGAGCCTAT
>PKDD01000131.1 GCA_002862465.1 Haliea sp. | reverse complement strand
GCGCAAATATCTAGCGCATACCATCACGGCTATGAAGGATATTTGTATTGCGCGCTATGAGGCTTTCGGCACTGCAGGCAACGCAGATAAAATTAAGGTGCGGTCTCTAGATAGCATTCAGGCCGATTATGAGTCTGGAGCATTAACAGCTGTCGTGCACTGAATGATATGACCGCGGTAACACCAGAACTGCTGCGGAGATTGCGCCAACAGTTTCTTCCTTTCGGTGGTGGGGTTCAATCATCTTCGGAGTTGCAGTTGTTTTGCGAGTTTTACGGGCTCGATTTTGCGACGCGGATGCCCGCCGTCGAGCACGTCACAGGGCTCGTTCATTCTGGAGAATACACGCTCGCTGTCCACCATTGGCGACAGCCCGATGCCACTGCGAACCTGCTGCTCTTGCACGGGTATTTTGACCATACAGGCGTCTTTAGTAAGTTGATCGAATGGGGCCTTTTACACCGCTACAATGTTCTTATTTTTGATTTGCCCGGACATGGTTTATCCTCTGGAGAGCCGGCTGTTATCGATGACTTCAGCGATTATAGTCGAGCTATTGCTGACGTACTTCGCGCCGTCAGCCTGCCTTCGTTGCCACTTTGGACTATGGCCCAAAGCACGGGTTGTGCTGCTCTCGTGGATTATGCGAGAAAATACCCATGGCCCTTCGCTGCAAGTGTGCTGCTGGCTCCGTTGATACGGCCGGTGCGATGGAAGCGAGTCAAAGCTGCTTGCCTGCTTTTAAATAATGTTGTCGACAGCCTGCCGCGTAAGTTTTCGCCGAACTCGTCGGACCTGCAGTTTCAGCGGTTTTTAATCAGCGATCCTCTTCAAAGTCAGCACATCTCTTTACGTTGGGTGAGCGCTCTGCGACGCTGGTTGAGTCAATTGCGTTATGATGATCTGGGTGTTGGTCCGGCGCTGATTATTCAGGGGGATGCCGATGCCACTGTGGACTGGCGTTATAATGTTGGCGTAGTTCGGCAGCTCTTTCCAGCAAGTCATGTAGAATATCTATCCGGGGCAGGACATCAACTGGCAAACGAATCGGATAAAATTTGCAGCGATTATTTGCTTGAGGTCGAGGCTTGGCTTGTGGAAGCTGGCATCTCTAACGATACTTCTGCAGCCGTAGATAGCTAATTAGACGCACAGTCCGGCTGATTTCAGCAGTTCATGCAGTGGCTGTATGGCCTCACCATAAGATTGCCAGCGGTTCACGGAACTGGTGTAGATGCTCTGCCTAACCTGCACGGCGCTGGGAGTCGCTACACTGGTCTTGCGTTGGTGGAAGGACAGGCAGTCTTCCTCCCAAGGTAAATCACAATACGCCATTAATTCTCGGGACACTTTTTCTGGTTTTTCTACCAGTTCTTCATATTGCACCTCGTGCACGGCGCCGGGCATTACTTCTTTCCAGTGATGTATTAGCTGGTTGAACTCAATGTAGTATCGGCCGCAGTCGAGCAGGTCTAGGTTGTAGCTATAGTGTCTGAAATTTACCGCGAACATTTGGCGATAATTACTCAAGCAGGTGTCCATCGGATCTCGGCGCAGGCATACGAGCTTCGCATTGGGTAGTGCGAGTTTGATCAGTCCTAAGAAAAAGAAGTTCAGTGGTAGCTTGTCAATAAAGTGAGGCAAGTGCCCGGTTCTTGGTCGGGTGCTCTCGATATAGCTTGATCCCAACGTCGCTAGGTCAAGCTGCAGCGACTCCTTAAATGTGTTGACGTCGAACAAATCTGCTGCCGATGAATTGGTTCTCCGCTTCACCTGCAGCGGAAAGTTCTGCAGCTCGCCTGCCGCGAACACCTGCGAATGGCAGGAGAGAATCTGCTCCACCAGCGTAGTACCGGTGCGCGGCATACCAACAATAAAAATCGGTTCGCAATTGTCACAGCCGGCGCTATGTGTGTTAAATGTTTTTGGGGTGAAAAGTTGACGCACTGTAGTGAATAATTTTTTATCCGACTGGGCGCTATAAGTGCTTGCGGCTGACTGTGCTTGCTTGGCCCACGATAGACTTTTGAAAGATTCCTCGTAGTGGCCTAGATCTTCCTGCTCTTTAGCGATCGCATGGCCTACGTGCAGCTGATCTCTGGGGCCTGATACGTCGGTACGGATTGCCCGCAGTCGCTTAAGGTGATTGTCTTGCGATGTTTGGCGCCGCAGTGCAGAGAGCGCTGAATGAGCCCTAAATAGTAGTGGCTGTAATTCAATAGCTTTTTCATAGGACTGCTCCGCTCCTGCAAAATCGCCAGCGAACTGCATTGACGCGGCCTTGTTAAAATAGAAGTCTGCCTGCCACTCTAGCGGCAGCGTCCGCACTCCCCCAACACGCTCCTCTAATAAACGGTCGGCTCGCTCAAAGCACTGTAAGGCTGTTCTATGCTCACCGACGCGGCTGAACACGGTCCCAAGAGTATTAAGGGTTGGGAGTTGAACAGGGTCTAGTGATAGAGCAGCTTCTGCTTCACGCAACGCCCATTCGGGCTGATGAGACGCGATAAGCTGTTTCCCCAACTCGGTGCGGTATTCTGAATTATCGGGCTCAAGCCTGATGGCGTTTCCAAGTATTTCGACAGCTTTGGCTAACTGGCCGTTGTGCGCCGCGATAATGCCGCACAAAAACCAGGCATCTGCGAAGGTTTGATCTCTTTGCAGAATTGCAAGGCAGTGCTGATGTGCCTCTCGTAGCAGACCCTGTTGCATCGCCTGTTTTGCAGCTGCGTGCTCCTTGGCGATGGCATCTTCGTCGACCGTCATATTGTGAAAAAGGGCGCTGCAGCGCCCTGTGACTTATTCGTTTTATTGTTAATCTTCAAAGTTATAGATAAATTTTAGGCCAACCTGCCGCGGGCGCACCATGTTTTCGTAATAGCGCCGCAGAGTGAAAAGACCTGTATCACGTATAAACGACGTATCCGCGCGAACACCGGTGACTGCAAATTCATCTAATACGTTGTCAGCATATAAAGATACTCTCCAAGCATCGTTGAGCCACGTGACAGAAACATTGTTGAGGTAGAAGCTGGAAAGGCTTTGTCCAAAATCTCGTTCACCAACTTTGGTAAGTACATCGCTCTGGTAAGACATTGACCAGTCGAAGGCTATATCCGAACCATCGCGCAACGGTATCTCATAGTGTGCCGCGACATAGGCCTGATATTCCGGAGTGCCCGGCAGTCGATCGCCATCAAAAGCGCCAACACCGGGAGCGAATAGGTTATCTACATCCTGCGTCAGCTTGGCATCAGTCCAGGCAAAGGAGCCACTGAGGGAAAAGTTTGACGTGATAAAATATTGAGACGACAGCTCAATTCCAGTGCTTTCCGCCGCGGCGCCATTAGCGATGATAGGAATGTCGCCGTTCTGGGTAACCGAATCCAGTTGCACATCATCCCACTTAATATAAAACATGGAGCCATTAAGGAGCAGGGAGTCGCCAAACTGCGAGTGGACGCCGAGCTCAAAGTTGGTAGTTTTGTCGGGCTTATAGGCTGTTTCATCGGGCAGCGCGCACACATTTTGCTCGTCTGCCAAAGGCAGGACACATGGCGGCACAGAATTCAGTCCTCCTAGCCTGTAGCCCTCGCTGATGGTGACAAAGGCCATGATGTCGTCACTAATATTATAGGAGGTGTTGAACTTGTAAATGACATCATCATCATCCACGTCGCTAGATTCTGACGTGAGGTTAATGGAGTCCTGCGGTGCGCCGTCAAAGACCGTGTCCAGCAACGGCAGCGCAAAACCGGTAGTGATCTTGCTTTTATATGTAAACCAGCGGGCACCAACCGTCACCTGCCAGTTG
>PKDD01000087.1 GCA_002862465.1 Haliea sp. | reverse complement strand
GGTGTTGAGCCTTTAACGTGGTGCAATTTTTTTAGTATTAATATTAGGTAACACGTTAGGCTGACAAGTGCTGAATGAATAAAAAAGGGGCTAATAGGCCCCTTTTTTATTCGCTAGTATCGCCATTTAGACGATGCGCTTCATAGCCGTCATATAACCGCGAAGTGTCTTGCCGACGATTTCTACCGGGTGGCTGCGGATGGCTTCATTGACAGCGATCAATTCCATATTGTCGACGTCATTGTCTCCACCAATTCCCCTGCCGATCACGTCTGTATCGATGTTGCTCATGAAGTCAGCCAACAGGGGCCTGCAAGCGTGATCGAACAAGTAACAACCGTATTCGGCAGTGTCGGAAATTACGACGTTCATTTCGTATAACTTCTTACGTGCAATCGTGTTGGCGATTAACGGTGTCTCATGGAGAGATTCGTAGTAGGCCGATTCATCGATAATGCCCGCAGACACCATGGTTTCAAAGGCCAGCTCGACACCCGCCTTAACCATAGCAACCAACAGGATGCCGTGATCGTAAAACTCCTGTTCTGGAATGTCGGTACTGGTATTGGCTGACTTTTCGAAGGCGGTTTCAGCGGTAGCAGCGCGCCACTTCAGAAGATTGACATCGTCGTTGGCCCAGTCTTCCATCATTGTGCGTGAAAATTCACCAGTCATGATGTCGTCTTGGTGTTTCTCATACAAGGGCCGCATGATGTTCTTTAATTCTTGCGCTAGGTGAAAGGCGCGGATTTTGGCGGGATTAGACAGGCGGTCCATCATATTGGTGATACCGCCGTGTTTCAGGCCCTCGGTCACAGTCTCCCAGCCATACTGAATCAATTTAGATGCATACTCAGGGTCGATGCCTTTTTCGACCATTTTGTCGAAGCAGAGAATCGCTCCGGTTTGGAGCATGCCGCAGAGGATAGTCTGCTCACCCATGAGATCAGACTTCACTTCAGCGATGAAGGACGATTCCAATACACCTGCACGATGCCCGCCTGTGCCGGCGGCGTAGGCTTTAGCTAATTCCATCCCGTCGCCGTTGGGATTGTTTTCTGTATGTATTGCTATCAGAGTGGGCACACCGAAGCCGCGCTTGTATTCTTCGCGCACCTCTGTGCCCGGGCATTTTGGAGCAACCATAATAACGGTGATGTCGTCGCGAATTTGCATGCCTTCTTCAACGATATTAAAGCCGTGGGAGTATGATAAGCAGGCATTTTTTTTCATCAGCGGCATAATCGCTTTGATAACGCTGGTATGCTGTTTATCCGGCGTAAGATTGAGAACCATATCTGCCTGCGGAATCAATTCTTCATAGGTGCCCACGTTAAATCCGTTCTCTGTCGCATTTTTCCACGACTGACGCTTTTCCCTGATCGCGCTATCGCGCAGTGTATAGGACACGTCAAGCCCACTGTCGCGCAGGTTTAATCCCTGATTGAGGCCTTGTGCGCCGCAACCAACGATGACCATTTTCTTGCCGCGAATCATATCTACCCCATCGCTGAATTCTGCTTGCCCCATGAAACGGCACTTGCCCAGTTGTTTGAGCTGCAGGCGCAGCGGCAGGGTGTTAAAATAGTTGTGTCCCATTATGAAACTCCTCAGGTGGCAATACGGTCTGTTTTGCGCGCACGATACGCCAATTCAATACTTGCGTAAAATGCTATATTCGTAATATTGTGTTGCGAATTACGCAATGCAGGTGATTGTGCATGGACAATCGTGCCCTATCGGTCTTTTTGTCGGTATCAGATACCCTCAATTTCAGTCGCAGCAGCGAGCTACTGAATATGAGCGTTTCTGCGGTAAGTAGAACGATACAACGTCTTGAGGATGAACTCGGGCATCGCTTGTTAGAGCGTGACAATCGTAGCGTGACGCTGACGAGCGCCGGTTACGAGTTCAGGGGGTATGCGCGCAATGCGGCAGACGAGTGGCAACAGCTGAGGCGCAAGTTGGGGAGCGAGCAAGATCTCGCGGGAGAAGTCAGTCTCTACTGCTCCGTTACGGCCACGTATAGTGTATTGGCACCCATTCTGGCAGCATTTCGTTTGACCCATCCTTCGGTGGAGATCAAGATGCATACCGGTGATCAGGCTGACGGTATCGGCAGGATACTGGCGCGCCAGGATGATATTGCAGTGAGTGGCCGGCCTAGCCAACTGCCGCGGCGCCTGGAATTTCTGCCGCTGCTGCAATCTCCACTGCAATTTTGTGCGCCAGCAGCGGACTGCGCGGTGCGGGATATGGTGGTAGCGGGAGATTTACCCAGTGGCGATATCGATTGGAATAACATTCCGTTTATTGTGCCAGAGCGGGGTGTAACTAAAGACACATTGGATGTCTGGTTTCGAGAGCGAGGTATCCGACCGCGTATTTACGCGCAGGTAGCAGGCCATGAAGCAATTGTCGCCATGGTCAGTTTGGGCTTGGGCATTGGCATCGCACCCCAACTCGTCATCGAAGCGAGTGGAATGGCGGATAGGGTAGCCGTGATTGACGTGCAAGAAAGTTTGCCGCCGCTCACAGTGGGACTTCTTAGCCAGAGGCAAAGACTCGTCAGTCCGTTGGTTAAATCGCTCTGGGACGTCGCTAGGCACACCTACAGCGACAGGGTTTGATACCATAACGAAAAGGGGCAGGGTGGATAGCGATATGAATGAACAAGGTGGCAAGTCTCCCGAACAAACGTCCGAGGGGTTAAATACCGCGCAGCAGTCAGCGACCAACAACGTTGCTCCGCGTATCGACTTATTAGTCGATGAGCACGAAGAGGAAGTATCCGAGAACGGCCATACGGTGCGTCAAAGGGGCATCTATCTTTTGCCTAACTTGTTTACCACAGCGGCATTATTTGCCGGATTTTATGCCATTATCGCCGCGATGCGGGGAGACTTTGAAAATGCCGCTGTGGCAATTTTCTTCGCCATGTTATTGGACGGACTGGACGGGCGTATCGCGCGCCTGACTAACACTTCCAGTAAGTTCGGGGCGGAATATGACAGCCTGGCAGATATGGTGTCATTTGGAGTCGCGCCAGCGCTGGTGATGTTTAGCTGGGGTTTGGGAGGATTGGGCAAATTTGGCTGGAGCGCGGCATTCGTATATGTCGCTTGTGCTGCCCTGCGTTTGGCGCGGTTTAATACTCAGATCGAAAGCGCGGACAAAAACTATTTCACCGGCCTGGCCAGTCCGGCAGCCGCAGCCATTATTGCCAGTACCGTCTGGGTCTGCAACGATCTGGGATGGGTTGGCAGCGCTTTGCCGCAGGAGTTGGCTATCTTTGTCGGCTTGCTTACCGCGACCGTTGGCTTTTTTATGATTGCTAACTTCCCCTACTACAGCTTCAAGGGTATAGACTTTCGTGGCCGTGTACCGTTCGTCGTAATGATTGCTGTGGTGCTTGTCTTTGGTTTGATCACCCTTGATCCTCCCAGCGTGTTGTTAGCCGGTTTTGTGATCTATGCTTTATCAGGACCAGTAATGCAGCTAGCGAGTTGGCGTAAGAAGCGATTGGGTTGATGTTCCACAAGCAGGTAGCATTGGAGCTTCAGGCCAGTTTGCCGTTTTAAGGTATGCCTGTGGGTGAAAAGCAAGGCAGAACGCTCGCGCGATAGCGGTTTGAGCCGGCAAAGTCGGCCGATGAGATATGATTTGGGGTATCCTCGGCAGGTCATTTGGAATGTTTGCGTCGTCTCGGTTGGCATCATTTTTTAACCTTTGGAAGAAACTGCAAAATATTTCAGCGAAAGCCCTTGCAGTGACATGCCCTATGCGTATACTACGCGTCCGCGCCGAGGCAGGTCCTCGCCGCTTATCTGTGCCCTCAGCGGCG
>PKDD01000163.1 GCA_002862465.1 Haliea sp. | reverse complement strand
TGGTGCGAGTGGCGGGACTTGAACCCGCATAGCCGTTAAGCCGTCAGATTTTAAGTCTGATGTGTATACCAATTCCACCACACTCGCAATATAGCTCTTAGTCAGGCAAGAAGCCAAAATCCACCTGTTATTAGTCCGGCAAATTGCTAGCTACAACGTTCGAGGTAACCTTCACGAGGATCCCCGTAAAAGCTCTTTCTCTTGCTCCCAAGCGTCCGCGATAATAGCACACATTTTGCAGGTTCAATAATGCTGTGGCGGTTTGCGCAGTATTTTTACGTTGCACCATAAATTCCTAACGTTCTACCAACCAATGCTATAATCGTCTCGAACTAACGCATGCAACAGAGTCGCAAGATGAGCATCATACGAGGAGAATTTAGCTCTCGATTTGGTTTTGTCATGGCCGCTTCGGGCAGCGCGGTTGGATTAGGCAATATCTGGGGCTTTCCAACCCAGGCCGCTAGCAACGGTGGCGCAGCATTTCTGCTGGTTTACCTAATACTGGCTTTTACTCTCGCCTACCCTGCCCTGATGGCCGAGTTAATAATAGGCCGGCATGCGCACGCCAATGCGGTTTCTGCGCTGCGCCTAGTTTCACCAAACCGTCTAATTGGCAACATCGGTGCGCTAGCTGGCATAGCGGGCTTAGTCGTCGCCAGTCTCATTCTCAGCTTCTATGCCATAGTCGCCGGGTGGATGATTGCATTTTTCTTTGCCTCCATTGCTGACCTTTTCGGCATCGAGGCCTTATCTGTCTGGTTAATATCGTTTAGCACGTTGCGCAACATCATGTTTATGCTGATCTTCATGGCATTAAATGTCGGCATCATCTCAGCGGGTGTGCAGGGCGGTATCGAACGCTGGTCAACAAGACTGATGCCGGTCCTGCTTACGACGCTTGCACTATTAGTTATTTATGTATTCACGCTGGACGGCGCATTGGAAGGTCTGCGCGTCTATCTGTTGCCTGATTTTTCACAGATACTGTCCCCCGGTTTAATCATTAACGCACTTGGGTCCGCTTTTTTCTCTCTGTCACTCGGCGTCGGAACAATGTTGATCTACGGATCTTATATTAAAGACAATGAAAATTTGCCCGTTGTCGGTGGCATGGTAACGCTGTTAGACGTAATGATCGCGGTGCTCGCCGGCTTTCTCGTTTTGCCTGCAATGTACGTCGCCCTGCACAGCGGAGTCGAGATATTTACTGACTCAGGCGACCTTATTTCAGAAGATACTCTGATTTTTACCGTGCTACCTGAGCTCTTTTACGCGATGGGCGTGACCGGGATCATCGTATCATTGATCTTCTTTTTCCTGATGAGTGTTGCAGCGGTGACATCTTCTATTTCCATGCTAGAAGTGCCGGTCGCCTATGCGATTGAAGAGCGTGGGATCGATAGAAAAATCGCTACCTTCGGCGTCGGCTGCGTAATAGCCCTCATAAGTTGCTGCATACTACTAAATTTTGAAACCTTTTTTAGCGCGGTAATTATATTCACGACACGCTATAGTCAACCTCTACTTGGATTCGTATTCTGCATTTATGCGGGATGGGTATGGCAAAGAGATCTGCTGTTGCGTGAGTTACGAAAAGGCAATCCTAACATTAGCGAGGGCCTATTTTGGAAAATCTGGCCTTGGTATGTCAGGTTAGTGTGCCCTTTAATTATCCTCGCGATATTTGTGCAATCAATCTGGGGGTAACTAACAGTGGCGAAAACGCCCAGCGCTACTACAACTTTATTTCTCCGCTTTCTTCGACACGTTGCGTCGGCACTAGGCCATTAAAATCTATCTTTGCCGAGAAGCGATACACCAAAGGGTCAGATTGCGAGGCACCTAAAGCGGCCATTAAACGCAGTATTTCGATCAACTGCAGTCCCGCTTCCAGCGTCACCACGCCGTCTCCGTAGCCGTCGATAACAGGAATAACGTTCGCTACCCCAGTGATGACTTCCCTGTCGAGCAGCTCGATAGAATAGCTGATCCCCGCAATATCCAACGGCTGTTTATTCGGGTTAATCACTCGGATTTTTATCTCAAATCGCGGGGGGCCGCTCGCGACCGGGAGGCTGCGGAAACTTTCAAGGCTGACTTTAGGTGGATCTAACTCTGCGGTTAAGCTGGCACAACTGGCCAGCATCGCAACTAAAACGACAAACAGAACTCTGTCGCAAACACATCGCCAACTCACGGTTTCCCCTTCTGATAACCACGTATAAAAAACACAGAATAACCCAAACTTCCGAGCGCGAATACTGCCGCCACCCAGTCCCACGTGCTAAAAAACATCACAACGCTGAACACAAAAAAAGCCAGCGACAATACGAGACCAAGCAGCCGTGCAGAGAAACTGACCATTTATAGCGCTCCAAACTTAACGACTCAGGCTTTGATCCGAGGCACGCTTTGCGCCTCAGGGTTCTAAGGTGCCTGCGTGTTTATGTACTCTGCAAACACGCGGGAGGGCTGCCCGCGCAGCGCTAGACATGGCGGTGGCGACGATTCCACCGGACTCATCGGAATGAGTGGCAAGGCAATACTAGATGGATAGGTTGCCGAGTGTGCAATGGTGTGCCTGACCAGCCCCTCGTATTCGAGCAATAAGAATTGCCATAACTCACGGCTATCGCCAGGCGTATCAATTTGGACGCGAATTCGCGAACCTGCACGGAATATATGTGCAAAGGGAAATATCTCCACTCTCGCCAGCTCAAACTGGCCCTCTGGTAGAGGCGCAGCATCGACCTCAAGATGCGTCTGCACAGGCCGTAATGCTGTTGTCTGATCCTGATCAAGTGCGCGCTGGCTTGCCCGCAGCCAACCTGCCTGTACATATGTCTCGCATTCGTCTGCACGGACCTCGCTTAACAATACTTCAATGTCTGCATCTGCCGCAGTGGACTGAATGAAAAGGTCTGCACTCCCGCTACCGACGAATACCATATCCTGCGTTAAAATGTCGCTGACGAAAACAGCGGCTTTCTCCGGCTCCGTGCCGGCCCATATATAAAAGGGTTGAGAGCCACCCAAGGTACGCTGTCCTGCTGCAGGATCATGCATGAAGCTTGACGCGGCCTCAGTGACACTGGGCTCGTTATCGGTAAGTGAGCCATCCGGCTGCAAAAAGAGCCGATGAACCTCCTGCTCTGCAGGAGGCCACTGACTGAACTGGGTACTGAATACACCTTCGGGTGCTCCGGCATAATCTGGGTCTCCGTCATTGACGGGTAAAAGTGCGGGCGATGCACCCCTGTCAAAGATGACTCTGAGAGGGAATTGCGCCCTATCGCTTTCATAGGCAGACAGAGCCTCGGCATAGCTTCCGCTCTCGCTGTAGGGGATAGCAGGAAAATCCAACGGGGCGTTAAATTGTTGTTCGAAGAGTGCTGCAGATAAATCGAGAGATGCTGGCCGAGTGGGGACCACCTTGGCGACATAGAGATCAAGAAACGCTTTCCATTCAGCGAGCACTTCGGGCGTATACCCGTCGGCATGCAACCCATTGAACGCTATGAAGCGTGTCGACCGCGCATTACTAAATTTATCCATTAGGGTCGCAAAATGAGGCCCGGTTTGCTCATCCTGCCAGGCGCCAGTGAGGAAGACTGGCGCCTTAATCTTGTCGACAAATTTCGCCGGACTCAACGGATCAAGAATTTCAGGCTCATAGTAATCGTAACTCAATGCTTTGCCGACAGCATCTACTGCTTGAGAGTGCAGCTGCTGATTCCCTTCGCAGACGCTGCTGCCAAATGCTTCATATTCTGCAGACACCTGACTCCGCTCCCAGCCCTGGCCGTAGGGCTGTGCTCCAGCCACCACCCTATCTGCCCATTGAAAAGCGAAGCCATTGTTGAAAATACCACCCGGGGTCAGCGTTGAGGCCGCGGTCTCTGCGACAACAGACAGAGGCGCAATG
>PKDD01000170.1 GCA_002862465.1 Haliea sp. | reverse complement strand
TTTCAACGGTAAAAAATTAGGGTGCTTAAAGTACAATCCATCAATTATCCAGCCGCATTTTTTCGTCATAAGGCCGGCAAACCCTGTCTGATCTATGTGTTGTATCTCGCCCTGCATCGAGACCGGCACCAAAATCAGTACAGGGTGATTTCCGCCAGTCTATCGCCGGAAAAGGATCCGGCATAAAATTTACCTTGATAAGGAACGGCCACTGTAGCCGGCCCAAAGGGCCCGCCCTGCTCAGCGCGAAAAATCACTTCGGTGGCACCTGACTTGGTGTCCACCGCCACCAACTCATAGCCCGAACCACAGCTTCCCTTAGTAAGCCCAAAGCAGGGTGACATGGTGAGAGGGGAAAGATGCGATGCTAGCAGCAACCGGCCATCATCCAGCCAAGCCGAATTATCAATATTTGCAACTTTTATTCGCGTCATGACTTCTTCTGTAGCAACGTCATATTGACGCAGTTCCTGCTCTATATAGTTATTCACCCAGATACTTTCACCGTCCTCCGAGACTTCGATACCATTAGGCATTTTAGCTGCAGAGTTAGCCATCACCTTTAAGCCTGAACCGGGCACCCAGCGCCATACATGCCCGTCATTTAGGCCAAGGCTAGATTTAATTTGCGCTAAAATTTGGTTTTCGCGCTGATACATATTGGTCACAGCAAAACCACCATCAGGTAGAGCCACCACATCATTTAGAACCGCAGTCGGCGGGAACGCCACGCAGCCGCGCCACGCAAGAGTGGGCGCGGTCTCCGTATTTTCTGCAGCCTGCACTTCATAAAATAATACGTGCTCCTTACTGCTATGATTTACCACCAGCAATTGCAATGAATCACCTCGGGACGAAAGATGAATACCGTGTGGCGATAACTGATCGGGCAACGGACAATTTTCTTCACCCCATGTGTCTCCGTTTTTGCCAACCGTGATATCACTGCTGGTTACCAGTTGTATAAATTCGGCTCGTGGCCCTGGTTGGTACCAGACGAGCGCACCCGGCAGTTGGCCGCCGTCTCCGTACTCCCCAATCAACAAGCCACCGTCATTTGGCATCACCTCCAAGTCTTCAGGCATCTGGACGCCGCAGAGCGGGGTCACGTCACCGGCAGCCTCACAACTCATGTCGACCTCACCACATGCCGCAAGGACCGATAAAACAACGACTACGCTGTAACGACAGATGAATGCTGGCATAAGAAAAGCTCCAGAGGCTGTTAACCGTTTTACAGAAGGTGATGGCCTTGCGTTACAAAATTTCACCAAAAACGACCAAAATCACCGCAGTGAGACCAGTTTAATACGTGGCTACCTATCAACGCTACTCTAAGCTTTACGTCTACGCGCAACGGTGAGCGAGTTTTCAATCTGAAATCTTTCGATCATGGCAAATGCCATAGCCGATACATACCACGTTTCTCGTCGACATAGCCTGCAGCAGTGAGCGCTTGACTAATCGCAGGCCCCATCTCTATGCGACTGTCATAGACGACGAATGTAGGGCGATCTATTGAAAGTTGAGCCTGAAAAAAATCGGCTGTGGAAGGCTCTTTATCCTGCCCCTGCAAAAAATTTGTCACTCGTCTGCGACGATCCAACTCAGCAACTCCAACATAACGTCGAATCTCTCCAAAATTGAAATAATTCGGCCTGACTACTAATGGATACGGATGCATATGAAAAGTAGGGATCCATTCCGCGATCCAGAAGGGCGCATATATTGTCGACCTTAACGGTGCCCTGCGCACAATTTCTTCTGCAAGGATATAGGCCTCTGGCTCTACTTTGAGGCGAGGGGATGCGATAACAACCCGATTGCTGGAAGAGATACTCCACTGCTCTGAAAAACCTAGAATTAAAATCAATAGTGTCAAAAGTAAGATCTGACGCTTCAGCCGAGGAACGTTTTCCGCAAGCAGAGCCGTTAAGCCTACCAGAGAAATTGAGGTGGAAGTCACAAACGGTACAGACCAAAAAAGTCGCCAAGCTAGGGCCTCATTTAAATTTTTTGCCAAAAAATCCGCCATCCATGGGTTCACCACAAGCCCTACGAAGATTAGGCTCGTCAATGCATACAGTTTTTGCCGTTTGTAGCCCACGACGAACAAAGGCGCGATGGGGAATAATACTAAAATCAGCGCTCCCAAAACCCCATCGCCCAAAACAGTAGACAGACCGGCACCGGACCCCGACCAACTAACGCCATGGACTCCAGTGACACTCTTTGTACTCGCTATTAAGAAGAAGCCGATTGCGCACAAGAATAGTCCTGACACTAATCCGCCTGAAATCAGACGCATAGCCGCTCCGCGTGATGCGCCGACTAATCCGCCGCACAACGTTGCCCCGACAACAAATGGCACCGTCGCCAATGCTGACGTCGTCAATCCCGTACTGGCGATAATTCCCATTCCTAGAGTCAAGGCGCGAGGCACATCGGGTACCTCTGCAAATCGTAAACCTAACAAAAGACATAACGGAAGCCCAATGGTCACCAACAGACTTTTACTCTGAAACAGACGAACGAAAGCAAAATTTCCGAATTCCTGATGTGACGCGCCGAGAGCAATTATTAAAACTAGCCAAGCAAGCAAGACTGATAAGGCATATTGAGGCACTAAGTATTCAGCGAGCCTCCAGTGAACTAATACGGCTATCCCGCCGAAAATTGGCGCTAATATAAGATAATAGAGCGTTTTGTGAGGCACGTTAAATATGTCACTCAAAGCCGCAATCAGTAACTCGTACGTATGGAAACGGTAAATTGGCTGCTCCAGCGGCACACCAGGCTCCTGCCATAAGCCAGAATGCGAAAACAGCGGGTCGAATGGAAAATCTATAGCTGTAACAACAAAATTAAGGTACTGCGAGTCGTCTTGATCGGGCCGATGAGTAAATGCAACTAATGCTGCGCCAAACACCATCAAGGCGGCGATGCCAACGGTGACCCAGTTGGATCTTACTATCATTACCTGGGGGCATTTTACGACTGGCGCTGAGACAGCGCGAAAAACTATAATTGAAGTAGATAACAGGATTACCCAGACTAACCAGTACACAAGATCAAGCGAGCGCAGTGTCACTGCAGTTAAAGTTAAAATAAGCAGTAACCATACAGACTTTGGATGAATATTAATGCTTGCCGAAGGCTGGTTAACAGTTTCGATACCGCGGTGATATGGCGACACGGCCTTCTCTTTACACAGCGCCATAATCACGAGTCCAATAGCGAATGGCACAAAGCTCCACGCTCTCAACTCTGAGAAACTCAATTCGAAAAGGACTAATACGTAGCAGAAGGCAGTCCAACTGGCAAATAAGCAGGCACCTGCTATTAAAACGCTATCTCCAAAAGATCGATGCATACAGCTCCGAAACCTCATAGCATTATGCTCTGACTAAACGACAGTCACGCGTCACAGCTACTTGTAATCATAAATAACTATAGCCCTATACGCAGGTGGCTAGGGTTGGCGAAAAACTCTACGCAGGCTGTCCCGCAATCGTCGCGTAGCCGCTACCAGTCAGCAGTATTCCACACGGCTAGTAAGTCGTCTACATAGTGCTCTGTAGATTTAGGGGTAGGTGAGTTGGCACTTAATCGACGCAATAGTCCATCTTCACTGACAAGGCGCATAAGTTGCGCCTCAAGATCAACGGCACAACCTGATTTAAAAAGCAGACCATCCTCATCGTTTTTAATTACTGCCGATAGCCCTGGCAGGTCGGACGCAACAACAGGGCAACCTGCAGCCTGGGCAGAATAAATAACTAGTGGCGTGTTTTCGTACCAAAGAGAAGGAACAACCAAGACATCTATAGTCTCAAATACTGCTCCAATCTCAGAATTAGGAAAGGTTTCACAAAATTCTATTCCCTTTATCGCTACCGCCTGCACCTGCAATGAATTTGCGTACTCGTGGTGCTCTGCAAAAGATCCATAAATTTGTAACGTTGCCCCGAGTACAGGCAACTCTTTAAACGCGTCAATAAGCACGTGGCATCCTTTGTGGAACGCCAGTGAGCCAATAAAACCTATCCGCAGTGGTCCTAT
>PKDD01000060.1 GCA_002862465.1 Haliea sp. | reverse complement strand
CCTGTTCGTCACCAGTAGTCGGCGATACATTGACAAACAGTCGAAATGGTATAGCTTCATGGCATGGAATTACTATCAATGCGAGATAATAAAAACATGGTTTCTAGTAAACTAGCGATGTATCGCGATTGTGTTTTGAAGCAGAGAGAAGCCATTCCCGCAATTTATGGCGAGGTCGACTTCTCACTTTTGCCGGAGCGTTACGTCAGCGGCCCGGACCTAGAAAACAGCTTACCTCGTCGCTACAAGCGCTATGCTCGTAGCGCACTGTCTGACCCCGAGCGTGTTGCAAATATTCGCAACTACACAATGATGGGTGACGGGGTCGCCGATGCGTATGCAGCGCTGATACCTGAATATGGATTTCGTGCGCTGGTCGCGATGCTAGAGGACGCCTGCGAGAATGGTATTGAGGCCGTTTGCAATGCTCCCAAGGAACTTGTCACATTCATCCACGCGATGGAAGCAACACCCGACTGGGTCGATATGGACCTCGTTGAAAAAGGCGCTCGCCAAGAACGTATTCCGCTCGTCACTATCTCGCCCTTTGCTATTCGGGGTGCGTTCATTGCCACTTTCATGAATAAGTACACGGCCTTGCCAATGACGATGACCGGTACGCTATCGGACTCAAAATCAGCACGGCGGGTCCTGGAAACAGCAAGCTTCTTTACGGCAACGGCGATGCCCGGTGCCATGACCCGGTTCGGTCGTGGGTTTCAAGCGGCTGCCAAAGTGCGTCTTATGCACTCAATGGTGCGCTTCAATATCATGCAGACTGGGCAATGGGATGTCGCTACCTACGGTATTCCGATTCCACAGGTCGATCAGATGCCTGCAGGCCTGATCGGTATCTTTTTGTTGTCATTTAAGCTTCTTAGAAAAGGTCGCACTTGCTTTACTCCGGCCGAACGCGAGCGGGTGGAAATGGCCCGCTATCGTTGCTTTCTGTTGGGCCTGCCGCAGGATTTGCTGGGCGAGACGCCGCAAGAAATTGTTGATCTTATAATGGCTCGGGCACTATCGCTAAAGGAGGAATTTGACGATGATACCTGCGGGGAGCTAGTCCGAGGTACAATGGACGCAGAACTACTTGATGATCCATCAGTGCGTGGTCGACTTCACAGTTGGATGGAGCGAGGATTTTCTAAATATTTTCTCATTCAAAATTTTTGCGATGGCAAGTCTGCCCGTGCCGAGGAGATAGGCATACACTACCGTCTCGAAGATAAGCTGGCCACAGGCATCACAATATTGGTAATCCTGGCGAGTTCTGGCTTTTACACTGTAGGCATGCGCATTCCCGGGTTGAGTCGTCTATTAGACAGACAATTGGTCCACAAGATTGCCAGTCTTCTGGACAGCTATGGCCATGCTGATTTTATTACTGATGCCAGTGAATACAAGCTGGCAGCCGCTAAATAACGATTGGCTGAGGTCGGGCCCTTTTTTAAGCGCTTGACTACAAAACAAAAGGAATAATTGCTTTTCGTTCTTTTGGATAATCAGGAAATTTTTCCTGATACCACTGATGGTTATCTAGCGCCCTAAAGATCAAATTAGACGCGGTCATAAATGCAAATGCGAGTCCGGCAATTGACCACGCTGCACAGCAAAAGCCAAACCAGGTAATAATCTCACCAAGATAATTTGGGCACGAGACCCATCTGTATGCACCACCGTAAGGAATGCTGTATTCGTTCGGGTTCTGTTTGCGCAACCTTGTCAGCGTGCGGTCAGAGGCTTTGTTGAGTGTGTAGCCTATGAGAAATGTGACAGTGCCAATGATAAAGGCCGGCGAATAAAACCAATCGTTCGATTGTAAATAGATGGCGTATTTTGAAATATACTCGCCGTTTAAATAACCACAGGCTGCGCAGAGAATGGCGCCAAACAGCGTCATACGCAGCGGCGTAGATGACCCTGGGCGAATCTGTAGCTGGAATGGGTAGATAAAGGCACGGTGGAAATAGTGCAGCTGCCACATAATGAACAGTGCGATTATCGGCGGCGTCACCGGCGAAGGTCCAGTCACTATAAAATAGCTAAAGACCAAGCATGCCGGTGATTCCATCAATATCCATGATAGACGCGTAGGAATCTTGATCCGGTACTGCCCACTTTCATGGCGGCCATACACAAGTGGAACGTTCAATTTCATCAATTTTGCAGCAACCCACAAAAGAGAGGCGATGAAAACGAAGGCAAGTGCCGCTATAAATTCATATGAATAGTTCATAGGTCCTCTGCACAATTATAAATTCAAGGCTAGCTAGTCAAAGGCCACACTGGGGATGCAAAAAGTACTTTGAAAATGCAGACTCGGAGCACGGTCTCTATAGTAATCCGGGTAAAATTCGTTTTTGTATTAGTCTGCGCAAGTCATTGTGGTCGTTGTAATATTTCCCGGGGAAGAGAATCATGGAAATTGCAAAACGCGCCATGATCTCTGATATTTCTACGCCCTGATCAGCCAACTCTGGGCGGATTTCAATGAGTGGTAAGGCGGTCATTTCTGAGAACACCAGTGTTGCCTCATCTGAAAAAGCCCTGTGTCTTAAGGTTCCGGCTAGCTCATGATTCAATACGTATGAAAGGTTGTGATCTTTGGGAAGTTCCTCTATTACATAAATAATTGTTTCGACAATACGCTCCTCTATAGTGTCAAATTGCCGCGCGTGTTTCACCACCGCCTGCGCAAAGATATGGGCTTCTATGTCGATTGCGGTGAAAAAGACCTCGTCTTTGTTTTTAAAATATTTGTACAGTGTTGGCCGAGAAATCCCGGCTTCTTTGGCGATATCGGTCATACTAGTCTTTTCAAGACCTAGGCGCTGCAGGCACTCTAGAGCGGCAGCACAGACGCGGCTCTTGGCCTCAGTATTGTTTTTGGGCCTGTTGCCAGACCAGAGTGACTTGCTCAATGTTGGAACCTTTTTGTGGCGAAAGCGTCGATTTTTCTTTACAGATTATCATATATTGTTAATATGTTACCGCATTGGGCTTAAAGAGATCAATACATTCGGGTCCATCTCGAAGAATTAAAGAACGGGGTTTCCATTTTACAGGGCGATCATGCCAAGCCCGTTACCAGCAACGTCAAAGCCTGGGTGCAAACGCTGCCCATCATTGTTTAATAGTGCACGACATTGAGGTGAATTATGGCTCTACTAATGCCGAAGTATTTTCAACGTGAAAACTCAAGCCTGCGGGCGAACTGGTACCGTATTAAGACGTCCTTTACAGGCATTAAGCGACTGGTGACATTGCCGCAGGAGGATAAGGACGCGTGCGTCAACGCTTATAAATTTCTGCAGCGCATGCAAGGTGGTGAGGAGACCAGTACCGAAGACGAGACAAAAGCGATTGCGGCCTACTATAAGGTTTTGAATAATATGTTGTCGGTGTTCGATTTAGAGAAACTTTATATTCCTCCTCAGTTGGACGAGAAGGAGGGCTTATATGGCAATCAGTTGCTATGCGAACAAGCGATGTTGAAGGAAATGGAACTGCAGGCCCCTGAGGCATCACATCTGTTGGATATGGGCTGCGGCAGAGGCAGGATTGCGCATTATATTGCCTCAATGACCGGTGGGCAGGTGTCCGGCTATAACATCGATCCGGATCAGGTCGAAAATGCCATCGACTGGGCAGTAGAAACCAAAATGAGTGAACGCCTCCATTACAAAGTGGGTAATCACCATGACCCACTCGACTACGAATCAGAGTTTTTTGATGGCTGTTATTCTGTCCAAGCCGTTTGGCCTTTCTTCAAAAAGGAAGAATTAGGCGATCATGCCAGAGAAATGTTCCGCGTGTTGAAGCCCGGTACGCGATACTCGTGTTCTGAGTATCTACTATCTCCCTATTTTGATTGGAACAACAATGAACACGCGGCTCTGCACAGATCCTATCTGCCGACATTGGCGGCAACCCAGTCGATGTACCCTGCCGATGTTTGTGCGGCGCTGGAAAGCGCTGGTTTCAAAATTATACTTTCTGCGCCCTCAAAAAGTGAAGCATGGCCAATCTGCGAGCAAAAACGTGATCTGATCCTTGTTGCTCGAAAGGTTGTCCGCTTCCTTGAAAGAATCCGGATAATGCCACCATGGGTAGA
>PKDD01000122.1 GCA_002862465.1 Haliea sp. | reverse complement strand
GTTTAGCGATGGTCTGCGAAATGGAATTAACGGCTGCCGGCGTGCTGGCGAAATATCGGTTTTACGAGTCGATTATTCACTCTCATGCCCGTTTAACGTACACCCAAGTGGGCGAGGTGTTGGCGCAGGGCAGTCACGCGGACGTCGACAGTCAGCGCGTGCCCGACCTTCAGCGACTGCACAGCCTCTATCATGTGTTGCGCGCCGCAAGGGACAAGCGCGGCGCAATCGATTTCGAGACCGTAGAAACTCGCATTATATTCGATGAGCGGCGCAAGATTGAAGCCATTGTGCCAGTGGTGCGAAACGATGCGCATAAGCTGATCGAGGAGTGCATGCTCTGTGCAAACGTTGCGACGGCACGCTTTTACGACGCTAATAAGCTGCCCATGCTCTTCAGGGTGCATGAGGGGCCGGGAGAAGAAAAGCTCGAGGGCTTGCGTAAGTTCCTAGCGGAATTAGGTCTGAACCTTGGCGGCGGAAGTAAACCAACGCCTGTTGATTATCAGCAACTGTTGCTGCAGATAGCCGATCGCGAGGATGCGAATGTGATCCAGACCATGCTGCTGCGCTCTCTGAGTCAGGCGGTTTACCAGCCAGAAAACAAGGGTCACTTTGGCTTACACTACGAAGCCTACGCGCACTTCACGTCGCCCATACGGCGCTATCCCGACTTGCTCGTGCATCGCGGTATACGCCATCTTATTCGCAGCGTTGGTAACGCAAAGGGTGTATTGCGGGCTAAAGGCGCCGAGCCAATTCCTGTCAAACAGATTTTTCCTTATGATCTTCACGCCATGGTGACTCAGGGGGAGCATTCCTCCATGAGTGAGCGTCGGGCGGACGATGCTACTCGCGAGGTCGATTCTTGGCTCAAATGCGAATATCTGCAGGAGCATGTCGGAGACGAATTCGACGGAGTTATTAGCGCGGTTACCGGGTTTGGCTTGTTCGTCGAACTCAAAGGCCTTTATATAGAGGGTCTTGTTCATATTACAGCGCTGCCCGGTGATTACTACAACTTTGATAAGTCTCAACAACGCTTAACCGGTGAGCGCACAGGACGCAGTTTTCAGCTTGGTGGGATTGTTCGAGTGCAGGTCGCCCGGGTGGACTTAGACGATCGCAAAATTGAACTGGAATTGATCGATGTCAAGAATCCGCGCAACGCTGCACTCAAAAAGTCTGGAGGTCGATCGCCTAGCAAGGCTGCTAAAAAAGCTAAAAAAAGCACTCCTGCTCCCAAGAAGAAAGGTAAGACTGGGTCTAGGCGGCGCCGTTAAGGGTGGAATACGTCTACGGTATACACACGGTCGATAGCTTGTTGCGCCGCAATCCCCAATCAGTGCGGTGCCTGCTGTTGCAGGCGGACCGTGACGATAAGCGCATGACTGCATTGTTGGAACTGGCACAAAACCAAGGGGTTACTGTGGTGCGGCACCCCCGTGGTGATCTCGACGCCATAGTTAGCGGACGCCATCAAGGGGTGGTGGCTCGTATGGGCCCGACTGCGGCAGGGCCAGGATCCTGTGAATCCAATGTCTGGCGCGAGTCTGATTTGCTGGAGGCTGTTGAAAACACGCGAGGGCCCATGCTGATTTTGGTGTTAGACGGCGTTACCGATCCCCATAACCTCGGGGCCTGTTTGCGCAGTGCAGATGCGGCGGGTGTAAATGCAGTCGTGGTGCCCAAGGACAACGCGGCGGATCTTACGCCCGTGGTAAGTAAAGTGGCCTGTGGTGCTGCTGAAGTGGTGCCTTTCGTGAGAGTAACCAACATCAGTCGCACACTGCAGGCCCTAAAGGCACGTGGCGTATGGCTTTACGGCGCCGACGGCGATGCAGAAAAATCTATATATGATAGCGACCTAAAGGATTCTGTTGCGCTTGTGATGGGAGCTGAGGGCACGGGTATGCGCCGCTTAACTCGGGAGCAGTGTGACTACCTGCTCCATCTTCCTATGGCCGGTTCGGTGGATAGCCTCAATGTTTCAGTGGCAGCGGGTATTTTTTTGTTTGAGGTGGTTCGTCAGCGCAACGCCCCAAACAAATAATCTCCTTGTCACCTACCGCCAAACTCGGTAGACTTCGTCTCCTCAAAAATTACTCGACTGTTTCGGTAGTCGATTCTCCTTGCTGCACCACTATCGTGGGTAGCATTAACCCTTAAGGAGCTTAGTGTATGCGACATTACGAAATCGTATTCATGGTCCATCCTGACCAGTCAGAACAAGTACCCGGCATGATCGAGCGCTACACCCTTGCTATGCAGAAACACGGTGGGCAGGTGCATCGTCTGGAAGACTGGGGCCGCCGCCAGTTGGCCTATCCAATTAACAAGATTCACAAAGCACATTACGTGTTGATGAATGTTGAGGCTTCTAATGAAGCACTGGAAGAGTTGACAACCACTTTCCGTTTCAATGACGCTGTTATCCGTCACCTCGTCATCCGCCGCAAAGAGTCGGTGATTGAAGAATCATTCATCATGAAGGCAGAGAAAGAAAATCGTGAGCGCAAAAGCCGCTACGAAGAGCGTCAGGCGCCTGAGGCGGCCCCTGCAGAAGCCGCCGCTGTTGCTACTGAAGATGTCGATGATAGTGAGACGGACGAAGCATAAGTTCTCTCCGTTGCGTAACGAATACAGAGGTTTAGAGGAGTATCACCATGGCACGTTTTTTCCGTCGCCGTAAGTTTTGTCGCTTTACTGCCGAAGGCACTAAAGAAATTGATTACAAGGATCTGGAAACGCTGAAGGCCTACGTCTCCGAGACCGGTAAGATTGTGCCTAGTCGTATTACTGGTACTAAGGCTAAGTATCAGAGACAGTTGGCGACCGCCATTAAGCGTGCGCGCTACCTGTCTCTGTTGCCTTATACGGATGCACACCTATAGTAACCCTTTGATACGCGCATTGCCTGGCCGGGGTTGCATTTGAAGGGCTTGGCGCAGTTTGTGATGCGCGGCCGACTGCAGGCGTTGCTGATCATCGTAGCGGGCGCCGGCAGCTTGTTGTTTTGCTGGATTAGTGCCGCGGCATTGGCATTAGTGACTCTGCGCAAGGGCGCGGGATATGGAGCCTCGCTGTTTATGTGGGCTCTGCTGCCGGCCGGCACGTTACTTTACGTCTCCGGAGACAGTGGGCCCTTGGCATTGTTAGTGGGGACCATGGCGCTGGCTATAGTGCTCCGCAGCACGGTAAATTTGTCGCTGTCGGTATTGGCCGGCGTGGGTATTGGCGTTTCGACAGGACTAGTCCTGATGGCCTTCGCCACAGAATATTTGAATCAGATGGTTGCTTTCTTCGGTGAGTTTCTGATCACGCTTGAGGAGCAACTGTCGCAGGAAGGGCAAGACGTCATATTGCCTAGGCCTGAGGCGGGGCAAATTGCGGGTATGCTGGGTGCGGCAACGGCTATGATGTCGATACTGTGTCTGTTGTTGGCGCGATATTGGCAAGCAGCACTGTACAACGCAGATGCCTTCGGCGCAGAGTTTAAGGCGTTGCGGTATTCGATAACGGTCAGCGCTGTGCTGGCTGCATTGGCTATTGCGCTTTGGGGCCTTGGCGAGCAGTACCGTTCATGGGCGATGATATGCCTTATCCCGCTGACGTTCGCGGGTTTAGCATTAATGCACGCTCGGGTCGAGGCACTCGGGCAGAGTGCGGGGTGGTTAACGTGGTTTTACATCATTTGGTTGATGTTTGACCCAGTGAAACTGTTGTTGGTGTTATTCGTTATTGCGGATAGCTGGATTAACTTTCGTCAGCGCTGGCTTAAAGCGCCAGGGAAAGATCTGGATAAGCGCGACGAACACGATGAAAAAGACGACTGAGACATTTGAAGTAGAGGGAGAATGCTCCCCGAACAGAGGAACGTAAGATGGAAGTCATTTTGCTGGAAAACATTACCAAGCTCGGTAGACTTGGCGATAAAGTGGATGTGAAGGCGGGTTTTGGACGCAATTTTTTGATTCCGCAGGGTAAAGCAGTACGTGCCACTCGGAGCAATACCGAAGAGTTTGAAGCTCGTCGTGCAGAGCTAGAAGCTGCAGCCGCAGCGCTAGTCGGGTCCGCGCAATTGCGCGCTGATGCAATTGATGCTTTAGAACCGATTACGATCGCCGCCAATGCGGGTGAGGAGGGTAAGCTGTTTGGTTCAGTTGGCACGAGGGATATCTCGGATGCCATTGCCGCCCTCGGCTGTGAAGTGGACAAGTCTGAAGTTCGTCTTCCAACGGGCCCACTGCGTGAGTTGGGTGAGTATGA
>PKDD01000108.1 GCA_002862465.1 Haliea sp. | reverse complement strand
ACGGAATTTTTGATCGCGTAAAAACAACGGCAGCTAACGAAATGATTTATAACGTTTAAGTCAAAATCAGCACAAAGTGCACTGACCGAAAATGGTGAGTTTCTCCTTCCAAAAACTCCGTGTGTCTGCGGTCCGAGAGTGTGTGTGATACGAAATCGGTTGTTATCAAAGGGATACTTGTCTTAAATGAATCCATGAAAATATATTTACACGGAATTGGGCTATCTGAACGATTCCGTATAGTTAACTGTTACATGCCTAAAGAGAGATCGTGAATGAATAACCAACATACAATTATTTATGTCATGCGCCATATCGATATTGGTGGGCATATCGAGATCCCATATAAAAAGGTTGGTATCACTGGTCAAGGCAACGCAACTTTAACCTCACGCCTTCAGCAAATTAGCAACACAAAATCACCAATTAAGGCTCAGTGTATTGCCGCATGGCAACACACCGATGCTAAGGCGGTTGAAAATGCCATACACTTGCTTCTTGATGACAATCGAGTTGAGGGTGAATGGTTCTACGATAAGGACGATACTTTAGTCGAGAGAATGCTGCCAATGATGGAGCTTCTCGGAGCTGAAGAAATAGAAATTGAAGGCGCTGAAGACTCATATACTAAAAATATTCTCAAAAGAGAAAGTGATTCCAAATCGGTATCTAGCCAACTTTTATCAGGTGAAATATCAGAGCTATTAACTGAGCCTTTACGTACAAGTATTAGGAAAAATGGCCCAACTTTTTTTAGCGATAAAACTAATCTCACCTATTACATAGGCTATAGAAAATCAGGCAATCACAATGTCTCTATTGGTCGCAGTAAAGAAATTTATGAACAGTTAAGCGTATTCCTCGAAGAACAAGGCTACGATGTAGAGCAACATGCCAGAGGTCACGCAATGGTTTATGGCCAATCAGCAGAGTCATTGGCCGAGTTAATTAATGTTACTGAGTCTAACTTTAGTGCAGACTAAGCATGTAACAAGGCAAGCCACTGGACTGTCAAAAGCGTAACTTAAATTGCTTGCACAATTACGTGCCACCTCTGCCAGCCCATGCTTACGGCGTTATGTGCCCTCCGTGCAAAATTCAATCATGTATATGGATGACGGGAAATAGAGTAATTGATAATGGAAAAATCACGAGA
The DNA here is from genome assembly GCA_002862465.1 of Haliea sp. Classification (GTDB taxonomy): domain Bacteria; phylum Pseudomonadota; class Gammaproteobacteria; order Pseudomonadales; family Halieaceae; genus Marimicrobium. The sequence goes on along the minus strand of PKDD01000108.1, from coordinate 3,171 downwards.
CCCAAGATTCACCGGCATTCTAATATTCGCAGGTCTATGGAATATATGCCTTGCGACGTGGGCGCTATTTTTCACAGAGACTTTCATCCAAGTGCTTGCTTTCGAAGCAAGAGGCAATGGACTGGAGATGAGGCAAAAAATATTATGGGCGAGCGTAGGCATAATCGGGATATTGTTTATTGTTTCTGGTCTAAATAATGCGCGATTCAGATTCATTATTGCTATAGCTGTGCCGGGTAAAACCCTTGCGTTTCTTGGTTCAGTTGCTATGTTACTCACCGGACAGGCTGGCGCTGGAATTATATTTATTGGGCTAGGAGACTTACTATTTACGATACCTTTTATTATGTATTTGCGCGCGACGAGACATTTGGGTTGGGTCTAAGTTTTACATTTGAATCTAGATTCCATAGGGAGGTGTCTTGAGCGGACGGGCACATAACAAGGCGGTGTTGACGCCTTCGGGTCGGACGTCCCACTGTGTGGCCCGCCGCAAACCTAGGCGTTAGGCGGTTCAGGAAGCAGTGAGCTAGAATTCGTCCATATAACAAGAACCGGAGAACGCTGTGAGCCTTATATTGCGATTTATTATTCCAGTCGAGAAAGGAAATGAAGCTGCAGTCGATGGTTCCATGGCGGTAGCAATTGACAGCATGGTCAAGCAGCTGAAGCCTGAAGCGGCTTATTTTCATCTTGATGATGGTCGAAGAGCCGGATGGTTCTCAAATGGCTGCTATAAGCGAGCCGCTATTCGCCCAACTAAACGACAGTATCAATATTCAGCCCGCCATATCCTTGGCCGAACTAGTTGGCAAACTTTAACCCAAAACATTGGGGTCACCGAACCAGTCGTGGCAACTGCGCACTATCGTGCCCCCAACCCGACTAAAACGGGCCATCACTTAGGGCGTTGGTCGTTTAGACAGGTAACAATATGAAACTAAAGTTATATGCTTCAATTCTATTGCTTATTCCAGGCTATCTTGCTGCGTTTGATAGCCAACTAGTTAAAGTCGAAGAATTAACCAAAACTACGGAAAGCTGGGATGGTTCTACGTTGCCTCCATATAAAACAGGTCAGCCTGAAATAACCATACTTAAAATCACGGTTCAACCGAATATGGAACTGCCGTGGCACGTACACCCAATAATTAATGCTGGTGTATTGATTAAGGGTAAGTTGACCGTTATTACAAAAGATGGAGAAGAGCACGAGTTGTCAGTTGGCGATACCATAGTAGAAGTTATTGGTAAAATTCATCGTGGAATTAATAAGGGGTCAATACCAGCAGAAATCATCGTGTTTTATGCTGGGGTAACCGAAACACCCCTTACGATTAGGGCTGAGTAAATCAAATACATAACTATCAAGCTTAGAAAAATCGTAGTCGTACCATCTAACCAGTTGGGGCAAGCTGATCACTTCGTTCGCGGGACGTGCCTTTCGGCACGCCCCTGCTCTAGGCGTTATGAGCACCTGATATGAGTATGCATGGTAGCTGTAGATGCAAGAATATCGCCGTAGAGTGGCAGACGGTCGACTATAGCGTGGTACCGCGGCAGTGCCAGTGTGAGTACTGCAAGGCGAAGAGTGCGGCCTATGTGTCTAAATCGGGATCTAGCTTCAGAATACGAATACACCGTGAGAGCCTTCACCTGGTTGTCACGCATGGTAGTGAATCTGCCAAATTTCACGAATGCCGAAACTGCGGGGATGTCGTTTGTGTTACCGCAGATATCGATGGCGAAACATATGGAGCTTTGAACTCGCGCTGCCTAAAAAACAAGTTGGGTTTTTCTCCCGCAATTGAATCCGACGTCGGCAGCCAAACCGTTAGTCAAAAAATGGAAGGGTGGCGTCAGAATTGGTGCCACCCGGTACACATAACACGTCAAGGCGGCAAGGGGTCTTCGGCGGAAGACGCCGTGACCGGCGCCCCAGCTTGAAGCGTTATGTGAAGCCGATAGATTAAACATGGATCTGAGTCTCACTCTAAAGATTATTGGATTTTTTGTCTTCGCTGCCGGTATTGTATTGGCTTGGAGTCCAGAACTCATAAGTAGTAAGCCTGTTCCGGAAGATATTTTTAGGGCAGTAGAACGACGGGTATGGTGGGGTGTATTAATCGGTTTAGGTCTCATTCCATTTTTTCATGGCACTGTAAAGCCTTGGCTGCCTACAATTATTGCAGTCGGCGGAGCGTTAACCTTTGGTGTATTGATCGCTCGCTTAATCGGCATTGCTGTTGACGGTTCGGTAGTAAAGCAATGGTTTTGGGTCGCGGTTGAGTTTGTAATATTAATCGCATTATGGGCATGGTATTCAAAGTTAAAAATATAAAAAAAATCAAAAGTGCGTTCGGCTGGTCGCGGCAAACTGCTCCCCTATGTAGGCTTTATGTGTCAGTGATAATAGGCAGTTATGAAGACTTTTTCTGTAAATGATAAGATGCAAAGGGGATACATATACAAAAGAATTGAGCCTATTGTTAAGAATTTTGATCCTCAATTTATTCGAGAGTTAGCGCCTAAAAAAATGATCGAGCTAGGTGTTTTTGGGGGTAAGTATTATAATGACGGCAAACGCGAATTCTCAAATGATTGGTTTGTGTGTAAAAAGGTTAGTGATACAAAAGACGGGAACCTTAACTATTTCTCGGTAAACGCTTCGCAGCCATTAAGTGAGCGGGTAAAAAAGGGATGGATTAATCCTCAAGACCCTAGAGGTTGGTTTCAATGGAATTGCAGGTATTTGATAGGTAGACGCACGCCCGAAGAGGATCAGCGGCAAATAAAGCGATGGAGTGCATTTAGGCGCCCTGCAGGTGCAATAAAAAAGTGCTGTGAACCCTATGATTTTCAACGCCGCAAAAAGCAAAGATAGGCGTTATTGCACTGGGCCTATGATGCGAGAAAGCTATAGTTCACATAACAAGACAAAGCAAGCTGGATGCACTAAGGCGCGCCAAAGCTTGAAGCGTTAGGTGCCTTCAATGATTAGAATAAAAAGACTAGACCACGTCGTCATTCGTGCCAAGAATTCAGCAACGATGTGTGATTTCTACTGCGATGTACTCGGCTGCACTGTGGAGCGAGAGTCGACGGCGGACTTGGGGCTGATTCAGCTCCGTGCAGGCAACGCCCTAATTGATCTTGTTTCGGTTGATGGCA
>PKDD01000083.1 GCA_002862465.1 Haliea sp. | reverse complement strand
TTGAAAAAATAGGGATACTCCGCACATGCCTCGCTGAAATTACCTAAGGTATACTATAGACAATGCTGGGGCAGACCTTGCCCATTTGGCATATTGCTAAGCTGTGAAAGCGCATTTCAGGGAGATCTAGCGTGTCACGTTTTTTTATTGTTTTGCTGGTAGGGTTGCTGCTGAAGATCTCAATGAGTTATGGCGGGGTGACGGCTGCTGAGCGCCTTGGTGAGGCTATTCAATTTCGGACGGTAAGTTATCAAGATCGTAGTCGCATCAACCTTAAGGAATTCCAGCGCTTGCACACCTTTTTGAGAGCGTCTTTTCCGCTCGTTTTTTCGCAACTGGAAGTGGAAACGATCAATGATTACAGCCTGCTGATTCGTTGGCCTGGCAGCGACCCCGATCTAGATCCGATACTGTTTACTGCCCATATGGATGTGGTGCCGATTGAGCCCGGCACCGAGGAAGATTGGGAGTATCCGCCCTTTGCGGGCGTGGTGGCTGATGGACGTATTTACGGTCGTGGCTCGCTGGATAACAAACAGGGTGTGCTGGGCAATCTCGAGGCGGCGGAGTCGCTGCTGGCAGAGGGTTTTGCTCCGGCGCGTACGCTGGTCTTTGCATTTGGCCACGACGAGGAGATCAGCGGCAAACAAGGTGCTAAAAAATTGGCCGAACGTATGCGGGAAAAGGGCTGGCACTTTGCATGGATGGTGGATGAGGGGGGTATGGTAATTTCCGACTATCCACTGTTGCCCGATATACCCGCCGCCATTATCAACGTGGCCGAGAAGGGTTATCTCACGCTCACGCTGGTGGCCACCGGCGAGGGTGGTCATTCTTCCAGACCGCCCGAATTAAGTACTATTGGTAGGCTGTCTGCCGCACTGGAGCGCATAGAGAGGAATCCCTTTCCCACGCGAATGGTGGGGCCCGTTGCAGCTATGCTGGAGACGATGGCTGCGCACGTGGAGCAGCCCACACGTTTTTTCTTTGACAACCTTTGGCTAACCAGTTGGGTCGTGGCAGGCATAATGAGCGAGGATCCAATGACGAACTCCTTCGTACGCACTACGACCGCCCTGACGATGTTCAACGCTGGGGTAAAAGAGAACGTGGTGCCCCAGCGAGCAGAGGCCAAGGTCAACTTTCGCCTATTGCCCGGTGATACGCCCGACGAGGTGGTGAGTTATGTCACTGGACTGGTAAACGACCCGGAAATAGAAATCAGTTACGATCAGTGGGACAAGACACCCGGTATATCGGACTACAGCAGCGGTGGCTTCACTGTCATTTCAGAAGCGATTAGCGCGGTGTATCCAGGTGCCGTTATCGTGCCGTCCCTGCTGGTTGCAACCACAGATACCCGTCATTATATTGACGTGTCGGATAACCAGTATCGGTTTCATGGGATGCTGGTGTCAGTAGGTCAGGCCGCGTCCGTCCACGGAAACAATGAGTATCTTGGTGTTCAGAGCTATGAGAACGCTATTGAAATTGCGCGGCAGATGATGATACTCGGTACTCGTTAAGACGCTGGACTCAGGTTCTGGATGCGCAAAAGGCACCACAGTGTTAGGCTTCCGTTTGCGGCGTCAATCCAACCATCTTGGAGAAAATAATGCGAAGTATGTTTGTTTGTGCCGCGCTCAGCACTCTGTTGTCAGCCTGTATGAGTGTCCCTGAGCCTGCTCACTTGTGCACCGATCCCCGGCCTTTAGTTTGCACTAGGATTTACGACCCGGCCTGCGCTGTTCTCGCTGGGGGCGAGCGCAAGGAATTTGCTTCACCTTGTACAGCCTGCTCCAGCGATACGGTGTCGGGGTATGACACCGGACCATGCCCACAATGAGTCTCACTAATCGTATTTTGATTGCGATGGCGGCGGGCATCGTGCTGGGCTGTCTGCTCAATGTTGCGTTGCATAGTGCGATCTTGCCTGAGGCTATACGGTCTGCATTGGACACTTATATTGTCTCAGGGTTATTCGATGCGGTCGGTCGAATTTTTGTGGCCTCGCTGAAGTTATTGGTTGTGCCTTTAGTGTTGGTGTCGTTAATTTGCGGCTCCAGTTCTTTGGCAAATAGTTCACGCATGGGCCCTATTGCGGGTAAAACTGTCATCTTTTATCTAGCGACAACTGCCGTGGCGGTCACCGTGGCCTTGTCATTTGCAGTCTTCGTCGCCCCGGGTGATGGCGTTGTGATGGATGGCACTGCCAATTATCAGCCGTCAGTACCGCCGCCATTAGTGGATGTACTGGTCAATATTTTTCCTACTAACCCAGTACGGGCTATGGCGGATGGAAAAATGCTGCAAATAATTGTGTTTGCCCTATTGTTCGGTTTCGCGATCGCAAATGCGGGCGACCCGGGACGGCGTATTGCAGGATTTTTTCGAGATATGGAAGCCGTGGTAATGAATATGGTCGACATACTGATGAGGCTAGCCCCCTACGGCGTTTTTGCGCTGCTTGCCAAACTTTTTGCAGCGATGGGTGTCGATGTGATCGTGCATTTGGCGGGTTACTTTTTTACCGTTCTTGCCGTATTACTGTTTCATGCGCTAGTGACCTATAGCGTCTTGCTCAAAGGCCTGACCGGGTTATCACCGCGGATACTGCTAAGAAAAATGCGTCCAGTCTGGGCGTTTGCGTTCAGTACAGCATCATCTGGAGCGACGCTGCCTGTCACATTGCGCACCGTGGAGCGGCGCATGGGTGTGCATAATTCTGTTGCCGGTTTCACCATTCCGCTGGGTGCTACCATCAATATGGACGGTACCGCGATCATGCAGGGCGTGGCTACCGTCTTTATTGCGCAGGTGTACGGCGTTGACTTAACGATGATCGCTTTTCTGACCGTAATTTTAACGGCGACGTTGGCCTCAATCGGCACCGCAGCGGTGCCTGGGGTGGGTTTAATTACACTGGCAATGGTGCTGGGGCAGGTCGGGCTGCCGGTAGAGGGCATCGCGTTGATCATTGGTGTCGATCGACTGTTGGATATGGTACGAACCGCGGTTAATGTTACGGGTGATTCCGTTGTTTCACTGGTAGTTGCTCACAGTGAAAAACAATTTGATGAAAGTGTTTTCCACGATCCGAATGCAGATCAGGAGCCCATTAACGGCGGTGAGTTATCGTCGCCTAGGGGCTAAAAAAATCGAGTATCTGATCTCAGCTAGATAGGGTAGAGCACTGAAAATTTGGAGCAGATCTCTAAGCTAATCAGTACGTCTTTGTGGTGAATGCGTGACAAAGGGTCTTTTATTAATCTGATATAGGCGCTTCTGATGTCAGGGAATTCGTTCCAGACACGAACTCTGATAGTTTAGACGCACTTAATGCCGTGGGATCGAAAACGTTTTATGTCTATTCAATGCACTATCGTTCCGGTAACCCCGTATCAGCAAAACTGTTCCATTATAAAATGTGAAGTTACGGGCAAGGCTGCGATTGTTGACCCGGGCGGTGATGTGGAACGCATTCTATTGGCTGTTGAGCAGATGCAGGCTGGAGTGGAGAAAATTATCCTGACCCATGCGCATCTAGACCATTGTGCTGCGTCGGATGTTCTTCGGCAGCGGCTGTCAGTGCCGATTGAAGGTCCGCACTGTGATGATGAGTTTTGGCTACAGGGCCTGCCTGAAGCTTGCCAAATGTCAGGGTTTCCGCCGACAGAAGCCTTTACCCCGGACCGCTGGTTAGTGCAGGGTGATCGGGTTAGTGTAGGAGAGCAGACGCTGCGAGTCATCCACTGTCCGGGCCATACGCCGGGCCACATTGTCTTTCTCTATGAGCCGCAAAAACTCGCTTGGGTTGGTGATGTATTGTTCCACGGGTCCATCGGACGCACCGATTTTCCCAGGGGCAATCAGGAAGACCTGATCGCCAGCATCCGAGAGAAACTGTTTCCTCTGGGCGATGACATCACATTCATACCCGGCCATGGTCCGATGTCGACTTTTGGACATGAACGCGAAAAAAATCCCTTTGTTGCAGACTTCCGTTATGGATGAGGACGTTACCGAGCGAGAACAATTACTGCGCGAGGACTATCATCAACAGACTGCGCATATTCATTGGCATGAGTTGCAAACCTATTATGCCAGTGGCATTGTCATTGTGGTGACGTCCGGATTGAACCTTGTAGAGGTCGCTGTGCAACTGGGCTTAGACAACACAACTTGTTTTCAACATTGGATAGAAAGCGGTGAGGTGGCGGCAGTCAGTGACGAGCAGGCGTTGATCTGGTACGAGACCAATACAGAATTGTGGGCTGTGGTGGCAGCCCCTTGGGTTTTAGTGCAGCAGGCCGACGATTGTTCCGCTATTGAATGACTTTAATCCAGTCGCCAATGCGTGGCTC
>PKDD01000105.1 GCA_002862465.1 Haliea sp. | reverse complement strand
CTCGTTTTCTTCCTATGGTCTATCTACCACTTACTCTCAATCATTCCGACCGGGTTTGTCCCGAATGAAGACCAAGGGTATGTTATGGCCGCAATTGTTATGCCTGAAGGATCTAGTATGGCGCGCACACAGGCCGTTGCTGAGAAGGTAGACGCTGTATTCAAGGATATTCCCGGCGTGGACAAACGCTCAATGATTACGGGCTATAGCCTGTTAGACAGTGGATTCAAGACTAATGCCGGAGCATTCTTTGTAACACTGACAGACTTCAAAGAGCGTTATGCATCAACAGCAATCGCCAAAAAAGAAAATGCGCGAGCTATATTGATGGACCTTCGTGCCGCCACTGAAGATATGCAAGAGGCCATCATTCTTCCGGTTGCTCCCCCGCCGATTCCCGGCATCGGATCCACGGGCGGAGTTGAATTCTGGATTCAGAATATCGGCACTGGAGACCCAGCCCAGCTCGACAAGGTTACAAAAGACTATCTGAAGAAAGCCAGCGAGCAACCCGAATTTACGAGAGTAACATCCACCTTCAACGCAAACACTCAGCAATTGCGCGTTAACGTTGACCGTGAAAAAGCCGCATTGCTGAACGTGGCAATAGCAGATGTGTATGAAACGATTCAGGCACAGTTCGGATCCCTAACGGCGAGCCAGTTCAACCAATTCAGTCGTGTCTGGTGGGTTGTTATACAGTCTGACGCCAAGTACCGGCAAAGCCCTGACGATCTTTTACGGCTCTACACACGCTCAAAGAGTGGCGAAATGGTTCCGCTCTCAGCCCTAGTCAGTCTTGAGTGGATTTCCGGGCCTGATATGTTGCCTCATTTTAATGGCTTTCCTGCAGCTAAGGTTACCGCCACTGCAGCAGAAGGCTATAGCTCGGGCCAAGTAATTACTGCAATGGAAGCACTGGCCGACGATATACTGCCTGATGGTTATACTTACGCGTGGTCGGGGCTGGCCTATGAAGAGAAACAATCGGGCAGTACCTCTATAATCGCCTTTGCATTCGGACTGATTATTGTATTTTTAGTGCTCGCAGCACAGTATGAATCATGGACATTACCCGGCGCTGTAATGTCGGCCGTGCCTTTTGGCATTCTTGGCGCACTACTGATGATTATGGCGCGTGGTTTGGAGAATGATGTCTATTTTCAGATCGGCTTGCTTGTATTGATTGGCCTCGGAGCTAAGAACGCCGTACTGCGTGTCTCAGCTGCCGTCGACTTCCGCAAACAAGGAAAATCGATTATGGAAGCGACTATACTAGCGGGAGAACAGCGACTGCGTCCTATCATTATGACGTCGCTAGCATTTGCCGCGGGTTGTTTGCCAATGGCGCTAGCAATGGGTGCGGGAGCGAATGCGCGGCATTCTATCGGAACCGGCATTATCGGAGGCATGATCGGAGAGACAACGCTCGCAATGCTCTATGTTCCATTGCTGTTTTATCTCTTTGACAGCTTTGGCGAACGCAAAAACAAGGATTCAGATGCTCCTCCTGAGAGCACAACCTCAGAAGAAGCTGCAGATCCGCAAGAATCAAAAGGCAAGGAATGATATGACTAGCCCTCTATCACGGTCGTCTCATTCTTTGGCCTATACATTTACGAACATGCGTCTGTGCTGCTGCATGTTTACAGTTGTGGCCTCACTGGCAGCAATATCCGGTTGCACGCTCGCTCCAGACTATGAACGACCTGACGTCGACATACCAACGGAATTTCGGTATGAACCAATAGTCGTTAGTGAGACTGCTAACACTGTCTGGTGGACACAGTTTGGCGATCCAGTGCTCGACCAATTGATCGCGACTGCATTGGTTAATAATTACGACGTCAAAATCGCTGCGGCGAATGTTGAACAGGCGCTAGGCATTGTCACCCAGACGCGTTCAGATCTGTATCCGCAGATCGGTTATGGTGCAAGTGGCGAAAAGCGGCGCTTGGCAGACACAGACCTGTCTGGCGCGTTTCAGAATGCTCCCAAGATTCCTAACCGACTGGAGACCTATCAGGCTTTTCTTTCGGCCAGTTGGGAACTGGATTTATGGGGACGTATAAGAAGTCTGTCTGACGCCGCTCAGGCTAATATGCTGGCCACAGAGGAGGTTCGACGCGGTGTCATTTTAACGCTGGTGTCGACCGTGGCTGCAAGTTATATCAACCTACGTGGCCTCGATGAACAACTTGCGGTAAGTCGTGCCACGCTGGCGACGTATGCCGAGTCCGTGAGACTTTATAAGCTTCAGTTTAAGTATGGGCAGACGTCGCTAATGACCGTCGCACAGTCAGAATCTCAATACGAGACCGCTGCAACTCAAATTCCGCTAATTGAATCGCAGATCGTGCAGCAAGAAAATGCATTGTCGGTATTGCTTGGGGATAACCCGGGTGCCATCCCTCGCGGAAAGTCGATCTCTGAATTAGTCAGCCCGTCCGTCCCCGCTGGCTTGCCATCGTTATTGCTTGAAAGACGTCCCGATCTGCTGCAAGCAGAGCAGGATTTGATCGGCGCAAACGCGCAAATAGGCGCAGCAAAAGCGCTGTACTTCCCAACGATTTCTCTTACCGGAGCCTTTGGTGATTCAAGCTCCAATTTGTCTGATTTATTTAACGGGTCGAGCCGCACATGGAATTATGCGGGCCAGATCGTTGGCCCAATCTTCTCATTTGGCGCTGTAAGCGGCCAAGTCGCGCAATCCGAAGCCGCACAGCGGGCCGCTGTAGCGAATTATGAACTCGCCGTACAAAACGCATTTGCGGATGTTGATAATGCGCTGGTTGCCTATCTGAAAGCAGGCGAACAATTGGAAGCGCAGAAACGGCTCGTATCGGCATTAAGCGAATATGAGCGGCTCGCTAAACTGCAGTACGATGCGGGATATGTACCCTACTCCACGGTGCTGCAAGCTCAGCAAGCCCTATTCCCTGCCGAGCTGGGACTTGCGGAACTGCGTGCCGTGGTATTGGAATCCTCTACCAATATTTACAAGGCAATGGGTGGAGGCTGGATCGACGAAGCGGATAACATCAGCGGCAGCGCTCCCACTGCAGAGCCCTCAAGCATACCCCCCCTGTTCTGATGCTGAACTCGGTTCGAATGCATCTCTTACGGGCACACTAACAGGCCATCTCTCAAAATCTTGATAAGGTCTGAACCGACTCGACAATGTCAGACCCGTTCTCAATCGTAGCCAGGTTTCTGCTGATGTCTTCGGGCAACGCTATGCGCAATAAAAGGTTCTGCCCTTCGACCTCCTGTTGCCAAAAGGTCTCTGTATCACCATCAAAAAATGTAGTACCAAAGGCCAGTTTACCAGCTGCCAACTGACGAGCCTTCGACGCTAACGTCCTCTCGGCCGAATTATGTCCGACGTTAGTCACATAAATAGATAGATAGCCATTACGCTCATCTATGAGCTCTAAAATTCTACTCTGCATTGGGAAATCTATTGTCGATGTCGTCATTAACTCCCAAAAGCCGTCCTCACCATTTACCGTCTGCAGAGTTTTGCTGTCTTTATGCCCATGTCCTGTGATGTGAAGAATCACGTTGTTCGAACTCACTAACAAATTCCTTAACATCTCGGCAGAGACCTTACTTCTTTTTTCAAAATCTTCTAGACGGTGATGAGAGACAACAATCACTAATTCATGCTTGTCAGCGGCACGCACTAATTCCTCGTGCAACCACGCAAACTGCGTTTTATCCATATAACCGCCGGCGGTCTGAGTGCTATCCGTAGAATCCAACACAATCATCTTAATCGGTTTTCCCGTTACGGGATAAACACTGTAATAGCTCTTCTGAGCGGCAATATCATCTAAGGTATAGCCGTGGCCCGCAGGAGAACCTCCTGCGTCATAAAGAATTTGCAAGAACTCTGTCTCATTGAGTGGCAAGCGGGCAGCGTCTTTTGGTGTAGTTAGGCTGGCATCCAAAATCACCTTATGATCTGCTGTATCGCCGGCAACATATCCACCCCAAACTCTGCTAAACGGACTATCGATAAAAAGCCGATTACCCTGCGCGGCATCTCTTAGCTTACTGTCAATCAACCCGAAACCGCCTACATGCAAGACATCGTGATTGCCGAGCGCCACATACCAAGGTGTTTCAATTCCTATCGCGCGAAAGGGGTCGTTATAATCGTTACCGGGACCGGGAACTGGATCATCATCAGCACCAGAGTCAGGATCGATTACACCGCCATTGAGCGCGGTTATCATCCAGTCGAGTTCATTCTTCTGGCTGGTGTCCGTTAAGTCACCCGCGACAATAGTAAAATCAAAAGGTCGACTGCTGCTATCGCTGATACGCCGTGCAGTCCGTATATGCGCCTCAAACACCTGAGGGGTGAGT
>PKDD01000107.1 GCA_002862465.1 Haliea sp. | reverse complement strand
CACCAGGCCTGAAAAGATCGCGAACAGGCACAGTAGACAGCATTAATTCCGGCCGTGCACGCGCGGCCGACGGTAACGGTAAAATCCGCTTTCTTCTTCAAGCTCAATAGTTCGTGCTTCGTGCTTAAAATGTTTATCACGCAACACTGCCATTTGCTGCTCAAGCTGCTCACCACTGTATTTTTGCTCTAGCTCAGACCTAGCATCCATATAAGTGAGGCCGTTGTCCCAGCGTTGGTTTCGATCTATATCACGCCCTCGCAAACGCTCAATGACCGGGGCTGAAAAACCCATTCTTTGGCGATATTCGTCGATGCGTTGTTGACGCAGATCGGCATCCATCGCGGCCAACTCTTGTTGCACGGTTTCCATACTTAGAAACACTTTGGATACCAAACTTTTGTTTAAAATAAAGCCATCAATAGAATAGGCATAAACCTGTTCTAGCGAGTCCTGCAATTGATACAGCTTTTCATCATTACTGATGATGGCGGATTGGGACAGCTCGGCGATAGTCTCGCGAATAGCGTTTTTACGATTCTCATAAGCAGCGATTTCGCTGGACCAAATTTGATTAGCCGCTTCACCAAACAGTTCTTTACGTTTAATCCACAACTGCTGGTCTTTGTCGACATCCGACATAAAGGAAAAATCACGGGCGTTTTCCAGCAGCCATCTATTGTACTGGTCCATCGATTTAACTGCCTGTAAAATGTCGTCAGCATGATCAGGGAAAACCTCTCTAACCGCCTCGATAAACAATTGATAGCCACGCACCGGGTCAATGTTAACAATATAGTCGCGCAACTCAACCAGAGAAACTTGCACTGAAATGTTTTCAATATCACTGCCGTACTGACGCAAAATAGCGACAATTTCTTTATGTAAAAAGTCGTTCAATTGATTAACCGTGGAAGGGTCTTTGTGTTGTTCGCTATTGTTTCTTTCTGGAATAATCATCGCTGGAAGATTCAGCGATTTATTCTCTTTTAATTTATTAATAGTCGCGTGATCATAACCATCTAGTGACAACCCATAAATTACAACAACCGTAGTCAATACCGCCGCAATCATAAGTCGCATTCGTTTATTCGTTAAACTGGCCATCTAAATCCCGCGTTCGACAAAAACGGAAAACGGGCTAGTACTGGCTACCGGCCCGCGTACCAAAGTTAATTCCTACTACAGTAGAGGCTGCAAATGCGGCCAAATAAGGTTGGCAAGTTTTAGCGAGCCCGAACGTGCCGGATGAATTCCATCTATAATGATATCGCGATCGTTTATCGCCGACCGAGGATCGATAAACATACAGTCGACGGCGGTATTGGCACAGGCAAAGGCTAAATTTTGATCACCATAGTCGACCGCCTCTTCGAGATTATCGACGCCACCTTTAGTGTAGTAGTAACCCAGATAGATAACGTTATTGACACCGTCAGCATACATATCATTCAGTAAATTAACGCTCTGCACATAGAGGTCGTCAATGTAATTTTTACATTTACCACTTAAATGTCCCCACTCCCACCATTGAACCCGACAATTATACGGATCAAAAAGAACCGCCGGAATTAAAATATCGTTACCGCCGCCATTCATAACAATAGTGTCGATGTCTGCGTTATCCGACATTGCCAAGTCGTACTGATCGTAGACAGACAGGGCTAGAAATCCACCTTCCAATTCAGCGGCGGATTTGGTGTATTTGCGGAAAGTTTGCCGCGCATAGCCTTCGAGTGTTGCTTGAATTTCGCCGCTCAAGTCAAAAATTGAATCGCCCAGTGTGATCACTTGATCGTTATCCGCATCACTGACAGTTTTGGACCCAATACATCCCACCGTCATTGCACAGATACAAAATACGGTGATACAACGAAAAAAGTATTTGGTTCTAGCCGTTAGCACTGCTTTCGAGTAACTTTTCTTCATCAACATCTGACCTCTCCAATTTAATTTTTTTCAATGCGCGCAGAGAACTAAGAAAAATATCAAGTTTATAATTTAGGAATATATCAATTAGTTTTATTTTGCCAAGAGCCCTCGCATTTTTAGCCCTTAAAAAACCAGCATAAAGTATACGACAAACAAAAGGGCTAACAGTTCCAACGAAAATCAAAAACCTTTTTCTAACGCCAATGGAATCTTCAACATTGACCTAGACTATAAAATCACCACCTGTGAATTGCGCTTCTCGAATGCTATCTGAGACCTTGAGTGGATCAGACCTGAAAGTGGCTCAACGCGTACTCGCAGGGCACCCTGTTATTATTGCTCGAAGCAATACAAATGGCCAAAATACGAGCAGGGTGCAGCCTGGGGGACACACCCGATATCGACATTATCACATAATGTCCATACGCCAGCGGGCGCCGCCGTTGACCAAAAATCTGCGCCGACAGGAACACCCCATGCTGCTTGATCAAAGACATTGCTACTGCTCCATGCCCCCCCGGGTCCGGCGCAGAAATTGCCGATGTCTTTCTCCGGTTCCCCTGATGGCTTCGTTCCCGTCCATGCACGGCCAGAAAATATATCAATCAGCACGCCTGTCTCTGACGTCGTGATGTACACAGAGCTTCCTATGAGATCAAGCCAATCGTCCGCCACAACTCTATCGTTAACGGTGACATACGGGACCGCACTCTTAACGAATCGTGAGTCTGGCGACGCCTCGGGAGTCGAAAGCCAGGCTTTATAGGTGCCAGATAAACTGGCTCCCGCTGCGAGAGCGTTACACTTTTGATCGGCACCGGTGAGACCGCCGAGATTACCGGTATAGCGTTCGCTCGTCACGAATACCGTTTTCCTCGGGCCCGGACATCCGGAGCCATCAAGATTTGGCCCTTGCAGAGGACAGTCGTCATCGGGATCCAGCACGCCGTCATTGTCATCATCGGTATCAATATGGTTCGGGATCCCGTCTCCATCGGTATCGATGCCAACAAAGGTGAATAAAGGCTGTAGATAGTAAAACCTCCCCGATGCAATAATAGCGTCTACAATTTCTCGCGGTCCATCTGGGAGTGCTGCTAACAGTCCATTCTCGACGGTGCATATCGGGTTTGGAGAATTCGGACAAAGGTAATCGTCACCCCCCTGCCACTTTGAAAACACATATCCTTCTCTGGGCACCGCAGTGAAGGTTTCAGCAAAACTCATATCGTTGACTTCATATTCACAGAGGCTGGCCCCTGCGCAGTCGTTGGTTCCCGACAGAGACGGTACGTCACCCCCGGAAGTCACTGTCAATGATATTTTGCAACCTGTTGCCAGAATAGCCAGGAAAACTATTAGCAGAGCTTTGTGGGCGCGTTGGCTCATGTTGACTCCTTCCCCGTGGACCTGCGGTGCCGCAAGAGCGCCCCACACGATCAATGTCCCAAGATAACCATAAGCATAGCACAGCCTAGACAATCCGGGACCGATTTCTCTTACCTCTCCCCTTGCATATACAGGTGTTTTTTAAAGTCTCATGTAACATGTTGAGGCTGTCTGAGCACAGAGTTTTTGGCTGACAGATTGCCTATGGTGAGAGAACTGCCGCCTTAGATCGAGGGCCTAGCCGTTTTCAGCGCAAATTGTAGTGAGGTCTAGAACTCACCCGAAAATCGGGCGCAAATGCTGCGTGGAATGATAAAAGAGAGCGAAATTGTCCCCAATATGGCCCCAAGCGTTAACCATTTCTTTAACAGTATCGTGGAGGTCATGTTCTTCTTTGATTCTTTTCTCTAATGATAAAACTCTTCCTATTTTCGTCCAGTACCTCGTTATAAATCATTGAATGGCTTGAGAAAGGCTTAGTGGCTCCAATGCTTGCTGAAACCTTCGAAAATGTTCTTTACAGGCTTTATAAGCCTAGACAATAGCAATTGACGCCAATGGTCATTTTCATGGCGGACCTACATTTTTTTGGTTGCTTTGTTGCTGTCTTGAGTCGTGGGCGCCGGCCACTGTCGGAAGTCTGGAGTGCCCATCTGTGCTGCAAGAGCCAGCGGTGGTGAGTTCTTCCCTCCTTTCTGGCGAGCCAACCATGTTTCTGGGTTCTCTGAGTCTATCTTGTTTGCTCATGGAGTCGGCCAGTTCTGTTCCCGCGCCCTCACCTGATCGTTTAAATCCGCACCGAACCCCCGATTCTTGCCCTGCCTGGCTCCCTTCCAGTCCATGCTTGTTGGTGCTGCCCAGTTCTGTTCCCGCGCTCTGACCTGTGATGGGAGCTAGATTTCTGCGACTTCGCAAAGTTAATTTATCGATATCCTTGGGCCAGTTTTGGTGGGCCTCGGAAAGTTAACTTGTCAGCACCGCTACAGCAGGTCATCCTCACTACAAGGCCCGTCACAGGGGTTTGAGACCACACCTTCATCGTAAAAACGTCGCAGTACACGACCCAATCCCTCCAGTTCGGTAGCCCGCCCGTGTGGATCGGAGTCGGTGTCTGCCCAGTGGGGTATATTAGTGATGGGCGGCAGCGGGTTGCCGAAATCGATTTCAATCATCCCGGAGCCAGT
>PKDD01000157.1 GCA_002862465.1 Haliea sp. | reverse complement strand
AGTGAAACGATGTATCGCCGATGGTAGTGTGGGGTTTCCCCATGTGAGAGTAGGTCATCGCCAGGCTTTAATCGTGAATCCCGCAGCACTGCGTGCCGCGGGATTTTTTATGGGCGATGAAAAAAGACTCTGCCGAAGGGAGTTTGACCATGACAAGTCTAGATTACCCTATCGTTACCTCCATCGATCGGTATTTGAGCCCCCGTCGTCGCAGTAAAAACGTCGCTTGCCATTGTAGAAAGTAAGCGTCCGACATTGGCGGCTGTGATTGTTTTGCCAAGCAAATTCTTAGTTTTATATTCCTCAACACTAATGTCATAACGCGCGGCAGAGCGGGCTAGTGTCTCCTCTGTCCATAAGGCGGTATCGAACACAGCGTCTGGGTGCACGATGTTAACCCTGATGCCATTAGCTGCAAGTTCTAGCGCGGCGACACGCGCCAGCTGCGTAATACCTGCTTTGCTAACTGAGTATGCAGCGGCTCCGGGTCCGGGCGCTGCATAGTTTCGTGAACCGACAATTAGAATAGACGGGTCTATACCCCACTTCAAATAAGGAATCGCTGCGGTCATCAATCTCTGTGTGGCTGTCAGGTTGATGTCTAATGTTTCACTCCACGTGCACTCTGTGTGGTCCTCGATTCGTTCACCCGCTTTGAAAACACCCGCATTGCAGACAACAATATCGAGACCCCCGTACAGCGAGATAACATGGTCCACAGCGACTGCAATAGCGTTGCTGTTAGTCAAGTCACATTCTAGCCCCAGCATGCCGTCGCAACCCAGTTGGCTCACCACCTCTGGATTGATGTCGAGCCCAACGACAACCGCTCCTTCGGCAGCAAGTGCTTCGCAGGTCGCGTTGCCTATTCCACTATACGCGCCGCTAACAATTGCCACTTTACCCTGGTGAGGCTTTTTAGGCGCAGTATTCTGTCCTAGTTTTGCTTGTTCAAGAACCCAATACTCTAGCGCAAAGATGTCTTCTGCCGACAGAGCCTGCCAGCCACCGATAGACTCCCCAATCTGCACAGCGTGTCGCGTATGCTTTGCGATATCAGAAATGATGTTGCACTCTTTAAGGCTGCTGCCGAAAGCTATTGATCCTGCGTTGCGCCAGATTCCCACACGGGGTGCCGGATCAAGCATCTGCAGTTGTGCAGTATGATTTTCTTCGAAGTATTTCGTATAGTCGATAGCATACTGCTGGATCTCCGGAACGCCTTTCGCGGGGTTAGCACCAATTATGACTGGAATTCTCTTCGTGCGGATTACGTGGTCCGGGGTTATAGGTCCTCTAGATGAAATCTCGGAAACAGTGCCTAGTGCCGAGTATCCCTGTGCGCTCGGTGATCGATCGAGGATGCCCAACTGTGCTTCACCGCGGACAAGTGATACGGCATTGCGGATACGCGCAAGGTTCAGTAGATCAAATTTATTTTCTGCGGTAGCAACTCGGGTCTCCCCGTTTTCAGCAATATAAGCTTCAGCCCTCGATACCAGTTCAATCATATTTCCATAGGCGATTTTCGCCTCGTCACTGAAGGTGAATACCCCGTGGTGCTGGAGAATGATGCCTTTGTAATGCCTTGGGTCATCTCTCTTTATGGCGCCATTAACCTGCCTTGAAAGAATGAATCCAGGCATTACATAGGGAAGTACCAAGCAGTCGGGAAACACCTCTTCGAGTATCCGCGCTCCCTGTGGATTATTGCTCAGAGTGACAATGGCGTCAGTATGGGTATGGTCAATGAACTTCGCTGGCAAAATGGCATGCAATATCGCTTCAACGGAGGGGGACGGGGCTGATGGATCGAGCATTAGAGCGCGCAATTGTTGCGTCATGTCGGTGTCGGAGAGTGTTTCGAGTTCCGCGAGCATCTGTGTCTCTTGCAGTTTAATCGCCGGGAATCCAGCTTTTTCAATCGTTTCCAAATCCCAACCGCTACCTTTGATATACAGTACTTTAATGGCTCTGCCAAAAAAATCCTCGATCGTTGCCTTGACCGAAGTGTTTCCCCCTCCGTGCATGACGAGATTTTTATCGGCGCCTAGTAACCTTGATGAATATACGCGCATGCCAAGATCGTCGTTTCTATAGACCGCCGCGGCCTCATCGTTCCACAGGCTTTTCATTAATGTTACTCCAAATAGAAAGTTAACCTATTGTCGGCAAGTGACCAACTCTAGGGTCTCACAGAGCGGTTGAAACGGAGGCAAATGTTTCCTGTTGAGTGCCAAAAATAATGCCGGCGTATGGTTTTTTGCATCAGTAGGGCTGATATTTCTGTCAGCGTATATCCGAAGTATTCCTCAGCTACGGCGCCTTGGGCTCACATTGACACTGTTTTCTTTGATAATTAGCGATGACATCCGCCGCGAAATCACAAATGCTCTTAACTGTTGTTGAAGCATGTGGCATTGAGTCAGTGAGAATAAATTAGGTCAGTTTCAAGCAAGGCTGCTGGCATCATAAAGTAAATGTGCAGATAAATCGCCGACCAAATCAACGATCATTTCTCGACTTGCAAATTGCCATTGGTTTTCTATTTTACGAAAACGGTCTTTGTACCGGCCACTGATAATGGGCTGTAAAGGCAGCGAATCAGTTGCCTGCATGACCGTATAATAAGATCGTGCGCTCGCTTCCACGCCACTCTCATCAAGCTCAATAATAACGTTAGTTGTTAAATGCTTCGTTTGGGGTGTGCCTGTGGCCTCATATAGGCGAGTTGACTTTTGATACATCTCTAACACTTCGTCAAAGCCTGTTCGCCGGACTTCATGCGCCGCTGAAAAAATTTCGGCATCATGGAAAAGCGCCGCTACACCGTCGAGGTTGCCAGCGTCAATGCGTTCAGCATAGCTATAGATCAAATTCTCTATTTGGCGGGTATCTTCCATGCTTATGTATCCCTATTGAGTTGGCTAAAGTCCCAGTGCGGCAGTGATAGCATGCCAGTGTAATGCGGCCAACATTTTGAGGCCGTGTTCTAGCGAGGTTAAGGTTGCGGCTCGGACCATACGGTTTTCTTGCCTTTTGAATACAGACAGGAAATAAATTAGCATTATTTTTGTGTTTAGTGAAGCGGAGCAAGCCTGCAGTCAAAGGAATTGACATTCGCGTAACACTGCATCGGCATACCGTCTCAGCGGCAAGTTTTTAGGCCTAGGCTTATAACGAATTTATTCGATTGGTGTTCAATGTTACCTTAATACTGCGAGCAAGGGCGGAGCGAGGGGCTTAGTCGCTGCAAGGTAATGAATAGGGTTTTCAATGTGACGGATCGGATGCAAGCGCCAATAATCGCAACGCTTGAGTGGCAGCAGCTGAGGTGGAGCCATTGTGCATGAACGCACTTTGTCCTGCGCTGGTCAATGATGGACCGAGACCGTTGGTTGTCATTGCTCTGTGGTTATTTCTGTCGGCAACGATCATCAGTCCCAGTCTGTTGGCGCAAATGGCTGCGGCGGAGAGTGCTGACAGTCAGTCTCGCTTTCACAAAACGACACAATATCTTCAAGGCGCTTCACCTCAGCTACGCAGCGAATTCGCGGCTATCGCATTAACGCACCTAATTAATGGCTACCGGAATGAGGCGCGACTGGCCCGTGATGAAGCGCGGTCGTCAGGTGTCCAGGCGAACGCTAGCGGCTGGTCTCTTGCAGTAAGCCATTATGCCAATCAGATTCCCTTGTTGCTTAATGATATAGGGCGGGGTTTTCCCGTGCGCCTAACAAGGCTTGACGATTCATCTCTGGCAATAACCGTGTCGGCTAGAACGATCATACTAAGCCACGTCCGTTTGGATCAGCAACATGTGCTCGAGCATAAGATTTTATCGGAATTTTGTGCCGTTCATCGCTGTGAACAGTTTTTGCACCATTATATTAAGCCGGTTTCCACGCCCGCTTCACGCGTGTACGTGAGACCTGAATGGACGTTCACAGCGCGCGCTACAGTGTGCTCCTATCAGGGAATAAATGTGCATTTTGAAAAGGGTAACAAGCTGGCGAAATCACGTGCCATCTGCAATCAACTGTTGCGGGAGGTCACAATGCTGGTAAACCAAATTTCTTGGCAGCGGGCTTTGGCGGTGCCGATACAATGGAGTAACATTGAAATTGAAATACAGGACACTGTTCACGGAGCCCGGCATATATTGAGACTGAATGAACTGGGGGATACGGCTGTCGCTGCACTCCCGCTACTCTACGGCAGCCCACGCCTGTTTCAGCAGATCCTACCTTGGATACGTCAGTGGCTTGCTAACCCACAAGAAGCCAGTCTCCTGCTGAAGGCGGATCAGTACGGCTGGGGAAAGCCTTAAGCTTTGTGTTACTGAATAACGTTCAGTGTTTAAACTTCACCACGGCAATGAGTAACTGACGGCAGGTTATTTGCCCAACCAACTTGCCGTTTTCTACTACGGGTCTGCGCCGCTTATTTTTTTTCAGCATATCCTGAGCAATATCTACAATATCTTCATTAGGATGAGCGACCACTAGGTTATCCTTTGCCATGTACTCACGAACAACACCCGTGTTGCTGTTGTTATAGACTGCCCCCAATATGGCGCGCAAGCAATCCATCTCCGACAGTATGCCAACCAGATTCGCATCTTCATCCACCACGCATACGCCAGAAATCCTGTTGTCGGTGATGACCCTCATTGCATCCATGATGTTGTCTTCAGGATGCACCTTGGCAGGATTAGGCAACATGTAATCGCGAAGATTGACTGACTGCAGCATACGTAGCTCCATGACTGTGAATACCTGAGTACTTCAAGTATAGCGGTTAACACTGTTAATGGTAGTGCGTGTGCCGCCAGTGT
>PKDD01000012.1 GCA_002862465.1 Haliea sp. | reverse complement strand
ACTGCTGTCGTTGCAGCCGTAAATGAAAACTAAAAAAACAACTATAATTCCACTACGAAAAACCATTCTGAAATCCTTTTCCACTGGCTGGAGCTATTGGAGCAGTGCTCGCTAAAGCAAAGCAGAGCAGTCCATAACTTAATTGGGTTTGAGGCAACGAACTGCATGTCGTCGCTGAACAGCCACCTAATCTTTGCCTAAACAGCGCTTTCGGAGCACGCCGGGCGGCCATACGGTCGCATGAGCTACCGTCACTGCAAGTAAATTGATAGGCGAGCATGCTTCTTATCCTCGGTCCCGCATGCTCTATATGTGCCGCTAATTTAGTCTCGGAAAGCTCTAAGCATCCACGATGTTTTTTCATGAATCCTCATACGGTCTGAAACTAATGCCGCCGTTGACTCATCATTTGCTCCCTGTGCGAGCTTTAGCACCTCTCGGGCTGTTTTAACAACTTGCTCATGCCCCTTCGTTAACAAGTCCACCATCTCTTCAGAACTCGGTACACCTTCAACTTCCTTAATAGAACTCAATCTTGAAAACTCAGCATAGGTGCCTGGCGCAGCAAAATCCAAGGTGCGGATACGCTCTGCTATCTCGTCAACAGCCAGTGCCAGTTCGTTGTAATGCTCTTCAAACATGAGGTGGAGTTCCCTGAACCGCGGACCAGTTACATTCCAGTGAAAATTGTGTGTTTGTAGATAAAGCGTGTAAGAATCTGCTACCAGCCGTTTTAGCCCCTCCGCCACCTTCTCCCTATCCCTTGCATCTATTCCAATATCAATATCACTCATTCTAAACGTCCTCATTTCATATAAGAGTCAAGGCCCAAACTGGCACATGATTGTCTAGTATCGAGTATAAATGCGCAGCACTCAATATCCAATAAAATTTATGACCACCAAGAAGCCACGCGTCATCAGCGCCTGGAACGCTCTTGGTGCTGCTGAGCAATTGGTTTTTCGCGCAGGACCGTGCACTGAGGTTTTGGCACACCGCGATTCTTATCGATAATAAGAGTTTCTCACGATAGCCCCTTGATTTGTCCTCTACTTAAAAGCCAGTTATCCTGTCGTTATGGCTGAATTAGACATCAAGCGTCTTACAGGTACCCTCGGTGCGATCGTTACGGGCGTCGACCTTTCGCAGCAATTAGCACCCTC
This sequence comes from Haliea sp., assembly GCA_002862465.1. GTDB lineage: Bacteria > Pseudomonadota > Gammaproteobacteria > Pseudomonadales > Halieaceae > Marimicrobium. The sequence goes on along the minus strand of PKDD01000012.1, from coordinate 3,820 downwards.
AATCGTCGGAGCGCTGAAACATGAGTTCTTTAAGCACCTCGTACTGTTTTTTCCCGATCAGAAGATCGATGATGCGGACCAGTACCGATTTGTAAATCTTTTTGGCGATCCTTATATTCATCCCCTCGCCCGGCTAATGGGTATGACCGAGGCCCGCGTGGAACGAATCGTAGACTCGAGCGAGAGTCGGCCATTTCAGGATCGCTGGCATACGGACGTAAGTTTCGACACATCGCCGCCGACAGCGGGTACGTTGCGCGCGATAGAGATTCCAGTTGTTGGGGGCGATACGCTTTGGGCGAGCACCCGAGACGCCTATGATGCGCTCCCTAGCGCGCTTCGTGAACGAATCAACGGGATGCGTGCCATCCACGATTCCGGCGCGGGCGAGGCGTTCATAGAGAAAATCGGCCGTGAGTTAACGGAAAAGCTCCGGGAAGCCTATCCTGGAACGGAACACGAAATCGTCCAGCGTCATCCCGTAACCGGCCGACGCCACCTCTACGTAAATCGCCAGTTCACGCGGCGTATCGTAGGTCTCGACCCCAATGACAGTGAAGACCTCTTAGAGACTCTCTATCGCCACATTGAGAATCCGAACTTGCAGCTTCGCCATCGTTGGACCGAGGGCGACGTCGGACTTTGGGACGAGCGGGCCACTTGGCATTTCGCGGTCGCCGATCACTATCCACAGCGGCGCGAGATGGCGCGGATGATCGTCTCGAGCGCCGGGTTGTGATGCATTCCCGGTGAGCAGCATTTGAAGCGCGTCTCAATGCCTCCGCCTCAAACACGTGAAGTATAGACCGGCCCGAATACGCCGCGCCGCAGAGTAGCTGCTATTGAGCCACTAGAAAGACCATCCATGATTGTATTGTAGAAGGAACGTCAGGCCGAGTTCAGGTCTGCGATGTTCTCGATTGTCTCGGTAAGGCAGTCATACTCGAGGCCACCCAGCTGCACGATTTCGCTGACGCTCATCAGAATTTCTTATTGGAGATTAAAAAATCGTGCCCACTCATTTTCTTCATCGTCAACCTGCAATTGGCAGGCTATCCGGATATCTATCGAGTCAGGCTCGATGCTTTCGAGATGTACTCTAGGCATCGTATCAATGACCTGGTCATGTTCCAGTAGATATACCTTGAGGAGATTACTAACTTGATGCCGCGGCGACTTCATTTGCAGCCGCAGAAGGTGAATAGCCAATAACGTTAGCTTTCCGGTGAATCTCAAAGACCTTTTTACTGGTCTTTGTGCGTCGTCAGACCATTTGGGACCAATCAGCCCGTCTTTTTCTGCGAGTTAGCTCTCCAGTCTAGCCTACTAATAGCAGGCCGTGTACTTTTCGCTTCGTCATCGTCCTGACCTTCACCACAGCGCGGTGATCTAGGATCTCGTTCCGCCGTCCGCCATAAACATCTGCCGGTGTCACGTTATCCAATAACTGATGGTATCGCGCGTGGTTGTAATGTTCGACCCACTCAGCAATGGCCCTCGCAATGATTTGCAAGCGGTGAATTTGATAAGAATCCGATCAGTATTGTCATCAATCCTGATGAACTGGTAGGAAAATTGAATCGGGCATACCTGTTTCCAGACTGACTCGATGGCCCCCGCTGCCGTAGGAAGACAGCCCGTTTGTTATCGTGCGAACCTAATTAACCATGCTGCATATCAAGCGCATGTGCAGGGCTATCCCGCCCTGAAGTTACAAGTCTGTGCAGGTTCACGCTATCCCACCCTAAGTTGAGTTTGGCCCTTAAATGGGCCTTCAATTGAGATGAGGGAAACTACGTTAAAAAAGAACAACACCGCGCCTGATATAAAAACGCCATGCTCGGCGACAAAACCTAGGAAATACTCGATAAGGGACAGGCCGCCCTGCCCCACCTGAAATCAACATCGCGGGTGCCGTCAGAGACATTATCAGCGGGTCGAAGAACTGTGGGGGGGGCACGAGTGGATTTTTTACCTATACCCCAGTCATCGTGCCTGCACTTGTAAGTCGACCGTCACCGCATCCGTTCAAGCTCTAAAGGATCACATACCGTGGCAACGGAACCACTAGACGCTAAAAGTAAGCATTTGCCACCTTCAAAGTCGCTATGTGGCTCTATACCGTAGGGACGCAAGTAAAATGAGGAGGAAGATCCTATGCGACACATATTAAAACAAGGCCTGATCATGTTAAGCGCTGCGATGACGGCGATGGCTGCGAATGGCCAGCCTGACGCCAGAGAGATGGCAGAGGCATCACTAAACAAGCTGTCTGCTGCAGACGCAATCGCAGTTAACATTTCCATCGCCGACGAAGCCGTTCTTCACGACGGTTTTAAGGTTCGAGCCTATCGCGAAGGCGAGGTGCTTCTGAGCAGGGAAGCTGGATTTGTTTTCTCCCGCAGCGGGGCCATTGTTGACCAAAAGATTGCATTTGACGGAGAAAATGTTTTCGGCATTGGCAAAAATCTTCAGGTCTTTGCAACCGCTGAAATGCCAAACGACACTAGCGTCGACTCTGCAATGGATGCCTTGACGGAGAAAATGGGCTCTTACCTGCCCGGCCGCGACTTATTCTATGACGACGCTGCTGCAGGCATTTTCGATGGTGTCACGAGCGGTCAGTACCTAGGTCTCATGCCAGTCAATGGAAAGAGTTGCCATTATACTGCGTTTCGTTCAGGAGACGTCGATTGGCATTTGTGGGTCGGAGAAACCGATGGCTTACCCTGCAAATATATGATCACCTCGCGGTGGATATCTGGACAGCCAGAGTTTGAGATGACTTTTTCAGGCTGGAACCTAACTCCTGAAATAAATTCAGACAGCTTCACACTCGAAAAACCTGATGGATACACCGAAGTCACATTAGAAGCAATGCAGCCACAGCCACAGTAACTGGAGACTTAAAAAGGGGATACGACGATGAAAGTAATGAAAACAGCAACGGTGGCGATGGTTTTTGCCATTACCATGCTAATCGGCTCTGTTGAGTTTCGAGCGCCCATAACAATGTCACTGACGCAGCTGAGTCTTGCAGATTTGCCCGTGAGTTTTACACTGAATGAAGCACAAGCGGACTCGGGACGCCGCGTTGCGCGACGCACCGCACGCAGAACCTCTAAGAGAAACTGAGCAAGCTAGCGTGTAAAGTATAGGAAGTACTAATACCTCCTCAATTTACTCAATCTACTACAAGATGCAGAAAGTAATGACACACTCAACATAACGGATAAAACCCGCCCACTATAAGAGCGGGCGTAAGTCTTTTTTCAAGTGCTAGCTTGAGATGAGGATGTCCTCATAGGACAATTGGGCGCGACAAGAAGGCACACACTACCCTGCAGCGTCTGCATGTACTCAAGAGTCGTCGCTGGACATGGTACTCGTATCACCTGACATGTCATGCACGCGGACGTCCCGATTATTGACAGCATCGGAAAGCCCTTTTATCGTCGGAGCGTTCAACCCTTTTTTAATAGGGGCCGTGGAAGCTGTAGGCGATGCAAAACGATAAGTGATATCCGCCGATACACGTCCGTCAAAGGCATCGTCGTAAGACAGGTTGGTGCCGATGCTGAAATCATTCCCCATGTTGTATGCAATACGTCCTTGCACGCCAGAGCCGTCAGCATATCCAAGGTCGCCTTTTTGATAGTAGTAGCCCACAGAGGTTTCGAACTCAGGTGTAATGCTATAGCCCACATCGACACCGTAGGTGTCTAAAGCCCCACCGTTATAGACATTGTTCAGTCGGTATTCTGTGTCGTCAACGGGAACCAGTGCATAGACATTGACATTCCACGTATCCGAGATAGCT
>PKDD01000026.1 GCA_002862465.1 Haliea sp. | reverse complement strand
CCGCCGCAGCGAGCAATGGCTTTATCAATCCTGCCGGGCCGATTGCCGAGGCACTGCGCGATCACCTTATTTTTATTGTGGTGGTGATGTCGGTCGTAATCGTACCGCTTTTTATCGCTCTACCATGGACACTGTGGCGCTACCGACTGCGCACTAAAAGCGGCTCGTACCAGCCAAACTGGGAGTTCTCTTGGCCGCTGGAGATCCTGATTTGGGGACTGCCCGCGGTGATCGTTGTCATACTGGGTTGGAATCTGTGGCATCAATCCTACGAACTGGATCCCTACAAGCCTTTGGCCGCAACCGAAGCACCGTTAGAAATACAGGCGATAGCCCTAGATTGGAAGTGGGTCTTTATTTACCCCGAGCAAAACGTTGCCTCGGTCAACGAGGTGATGATTGTGGCAGGCAGGCCGGTGCACTTCAGCCTGACCAGCGGCACGGTAATGCAGTCTTTTATGATTCCGCGCCTTGGCGGCCAGATTTATACAATGGCAGGCATGGTGACGCAAATGAATCTCCTCGCCTCGGAGCCCGGCCAATTTCGCGGTCTGAACACCCAATACAACGGCATGGGCTTTGCTAATCAAAAGTTCATGGCGAACGCGGTTAGTCAGGGCGACTTCGATGCGTGGGCGACCAAAATGAGCGAGTCTAAGCCGCCACTCAATAGTGCCGCGTGGGCGCTGTTAGCAAAACCTTCGGTGCTGGCGGCGCCGCAATCCTTCGGCAGCGTTGCCGAAGGCCTATTCACCGGGGTCGTAGCGGGTTTCACCGGCGGCCACCCCCACATGAGAGCGGATGGGACTGACCTGTGACTGCTGAATCGAGTTTTTCGTTAATGGGGACGCTAACGCCCCAAGATATTTCTTTCGTACAAACCTTCGAAAACCCGGTAATGAGCGAGTTTATCGACGGGGCCGCAGGCAGCGTTCTGGTGTTGGGCATCATCACGGTGACCGTGCTGCTCACCTATTACCGCGGGTGGAAAGCACTGTGGTTCGACTGGCTGACCAGTGTCGACCACAAAAAAATCGGCATCATGTACATCGTGGTCTCTTTCGTTATGCTCGCCAGGGCGATTATTGAAGGCGTGCTGATGCGCTACCAACAGTCTATCGCCGTCAACGACCCGGGGGTCTTGACGCCCGATCACTTCGGCCAGTTGTTCAGTACCCACGGCAGCATCATGATTTTCTTCATGGCGATGCCCTTTATTACCGGCATGATCAACTACGTCATGCCGCAGCAGCTTGGCGCTCGCGATGTGAGCTTCCCGCTACTGAATGCCATCAGCTTGTGGCTGACCGCCGCCGGTGCCGCATTGGTAATGATCTCTCTGGTGGTAGGCAAGTTTTCAACCGGGGGTTGGACAGCGTATCCGCCCTACACCGGCATCGAGTTCAGCCCTGGCGAAGGCGTGGATTACTGGATCTGGTCTATCAGTCTGACGTCTATCGGTAGTACGCTGACAGGTGTTAACTTTGCCACCACAATTTACAAGAACCGCGCTCCGGGTATGACGCTATTTCGCATGCCACTGTTTTGCTGGACCAGCCTGTGTACCAGCGTCCTGATGATTTTTGCGATGGCGCCGCTGACCATTGCGACCCTGATGCTAGCGCTGGACCGCTATGCCGGATTCCACTTCTTCACCAATGATCTGGGCGGCAATATGATGAACTACGCCAATCTGTTTTGGCTGTTTGGTCATCCCGAGGTCTATATCTTAATTCTGCCCGCCTTCGGAGTGTTCTCCGAGGTCATCTCTACTTTCTCCGGCAAAACTATTTACGGCTATAAGTCACTGGTCGTCGCCACGATGTCGATAGCGGTGTTGTCCTTTACCGTGTGGTTGCACCATTTTTTCACGATGGGACAGGGTGCCAACGTCAATGCCATCTTCGGTATCGCGACGATGCTGATCGGCGTGCCGACGGGCGTGAAAGTCTATGATTGGCTGCTGACGATGGTGCGCGGACGCATCCGCTTGACCACGGCCATGCTGTTTTCCATCATGTTTCTGGTCACCTTTGTGATCGGTGGGCTAACCGGGGTGATTTTGGCCAACCCGCCGGTGGATTTCGCCGTACACAACTCCCTGTTTTTGGTCGCACATTTCCACAATATGGTTATCCCCGGCGTATTGTTCGGCATGATCGCCGGCTACCAGTTTTGGTTTCCCAAGGCATTCGGCTTCCGCCTAGCAGAGCGCTGGGGCAAAGCGTCCTTCTGGTGCTGGTCCATAGGCTTTTACCTGACCTTCATGCCGCTGTATGCACTGGGCCTAATGGGGGCAATGCGTCGCACCGTTGAATGGTTTCGACCCGAGTATCTGGGTTGGCTGCAGGTGGCATTTGTCGGCGCACTACTGCTGTTCTCGGGCTTCATTTTCTTGTGCGTGCAACTGGTCGTCAGCGTGCGCCAGCGCGACCAGCGGCGCGTGCCCGCAGGTGATCCCTGGGATGGCCGTTCACTGGAATGGTCTAACAGCGCGCCACCGCCGGAGTACAATTTTGCCGTTATACCTGAAGTATCAGGGCAGGACGCCTTCACCCGGCTGAAGGAACAGGGCAAAGCCTACGTATCGCCAGCCACGTATGAAGACATTGCTGTTCCCAAAAATAGCATAGTGGCGCCCGTTATCGGCGTTGGCGCAATTGGCTTGGGTTTTGCACTGGTCTGGCACATCTGGTGGCTGGTAGCCGTCTCCTTCGTTATTATTTGGGGAGCGGTGATCGCACGCAGCTTTGTCGCTGAGACAGAACGCGTTATTCCCGCCAGCAAAGTGCGTGCAGATCATGAAGCCTGGCTTGCGCAGGTACGAGAGTGCGCCACTACGCCGCGTGAACAGGAAGATACCAGCACCAATGTCGGCCGTGCGGAGGTACTCGCATGAAGCGACAGACCGTTCTCCACCCAGGACTAAACTTGGGCAGTGCCGATGAATATAGCCATGCCCAGTCCGAGCCCGTCATTTTTGGTTTCTGGGTTTTCCTCATGGCCGACCTTGTACTGTTCGCCATACTGTTTGCAACCTATGCCAGTATGAGCGTACAAGGTCAGGCAGGCGGTCCTAGCCCGACCGATGTTTTCGACCTTCCCAGCGCCTTTATCGAAACAATGTTACTGCTGGGCAGCAGCATTACTTTTGGCATGGCCTCGCTGGCTCTAAAGTACAAAGCCGACAGGCTGCACTTAGTGCTATGGCTGCTCCTAACGTTTTGCTTAGGAGCAGGCTTCATTGGTATGGAGGTGCGCGACTTCTGGATAATGATGCAGCAGGGCGCTGTCCCTCAACGCAGCGGCTTCCTATCAGCCTTCTACATGCTGGTAGCGACGCACGGACTCCATGTGACGGCCGGTTTGTTATGGATGATCATACTGCTGGTGCAGTTGCGGGTGCTTGGCCGCACCACAGCGGTGAAGCTGCGACTGATGCGACTAGCACTGTTCTGGCACATGCTCGACATTGTGTGGGTTTGTATTTTCACCTTTGTTTATTTATTCGGGGTGGCACTATGAAGGACGACACAATGACTGACGAGCACATCGAAACGTATGCACAGGATTTCAGGTCTTACTGCATCGGCGGCCTACTGGCTCTCGTGCTGACCGGCCTGGCTTTCGGTATCGTGATCTTCGAGATTTTACCGCACTTCGAAAGATTGCTTGCGCTTGCGGTGTTGGCCGTCACACAAATCATTGTGCACTTTCGCTATTTTCTCCACATCGGTTGGCACTCTCACCGCGACGACCTTCAACTCGTGCTCTTTACCAGCCTTATTCTGTTTTTAATGGTTGGCGGCACCATCTGGATTCTGTTTAATCTGCACGAACGAATGATGTAAATGCCCGTTCGGCGTCGACCGAAGGGCATTATCACTGATAAAAAGCACTAACCATATTTATCCACGTTTACACTGTGACGCACTGCTGGCCTAGCACAGGACCGCTCATCCACCCTCCTTACTCCCCATACATTTCTAATCCTTCACCGTACGGATTGTTGGGGCTGTCACTGCGATAGGGACTGCCCGCCCCGTAGGGGTTGTTGATTGACTCACTAGAATATTCGCTGCCATAGCGACCATAGGGATTAGATGTTGAGTCCGCATCATACGGATTGTCACTCAGCCGACCGCGATATTGCCCCGCACTGTTATACAGTTTGGGCGCGTCCGTTGCATAAGGGTTGTTTACCGACTGCGCACTACTGGGGCTGCCATACCTGCCGCTAGGATTATTGATACTGTTGGCGTTGTAAGGACTCCCCGCCCCGTAGGGATTAGACGTCGAGTTAGCATTCTGTTTATTCGCGCTGTAGTTACCAATATATTCGTCGGCACACACTGTGCCGGTCAGCAGCATGGTAAGGGCTGCAGCCATTGAGAATGTTTTCATAAAACTCTCCTTGCGTGTTTAGGGGTTACGTTCGTTCAGTCATTTGCTGCACCATCGTCATCGTCGACCAGGTGCGTATATCGTTCGATCTGAAGATGTCTGCTACTGGCGCTGCGCATGCTATTGGCGCGGACCTGCATACCAGTCTCCGCCGCCTGACTAAAGGCACACAAATGCACTACTCGGTCCCGCGCAGCCAGAGCGCCGCCGGCAATGCGAGTGGAATGGATGCGCAAATCATTACCCTCCCCCAGTGCCTCAAAGCTGTCTGCGGGCGCAGCCGCAACGGCTCGAATAAAGTCGCTGATACTGGGGGCCGCGTTTGCGACTTTTTTCGCGCCCTCTTCGATAGCATCTAACGCATAACTGCGAATTAACTTGGGCATGAACTTACCGCAGGTCTCACTGACATCGAATAACTCAACACCACGGATCTTCCCGTTGATAACAAAACAGGCGCCGACCTGATTATCGCTAGCCTGAAAAGCCTTCACATACTCATCGACAGAGCCGGCAAAGTGGCTGAAAGCGTCGCTAATCGCCGCCGTGTCAGAGCTCACTGACATGCAGGCCATTTTACATTCGATGTCGTCCCAAACTTCCTCTTGGTCGGATTCACGATCGCCGGTTTCACGCAGACTGGCACTGACCTGTTCGGCTTTGCGCGCCCGACCCTTGCTAAAAAACGCGCGCTCAGACGATG
>PKDD01000129.1 GCA_002862465.1 Haliea sp. | reverse complement strand
ATGAACGTCCAGATCCTTTTCTCGGCGCTTGCCAATAGCCCAGCCATAACAGGTATCTGCACCAGAAAATGGGCTATTGGCATTCACCTCCAACAACATCACTGACTCCAGATCGGCTTCGGCAGCCTCCGGCACCCGCAAAGCCTTAGCCAATACGAGGCGATCGGGGAGCAAAACCGCCTGCGACAACACCGCGCCTGAATCTGCAGAGGCCACAACAGCGCTGCCAGCCCGGTAGCAGAGGGCCTCACCGGTTTCCTGGTGCACCTCCACCACCTCGTCGATGGCGCCCAGCACGGGTGATTCACTGCCCCACAAAAAATCACGCCAACCAGACCTAACGTAGTGGGGCACACGGCGCAGATCATAACCAAACAGATCCCAGGACTGACTAATCTCCAGCATAAGCGTCCCCCTTGGTGATCAACATAGCCTCGCCCAAACTCCTTGCCCCGCGCACTGCTTCGGTGCGAAAAAATAACCAAGGAAGTCCATCTGCACCTACCTGGGATCGATCCAGCCAGCGCCGGCGCAGATACACAGTCTTGTCCACAATGGCCAGAGCATCGGCACGGTAAGAAGAAGACGTCACCACTTCCTGATAACTTAAATCCATCCCCACTGGCGGCTCCAGGTACTCTATTTTTTGCGTCAATCGTGATTCGACCAGCCCGATTGCCATGTTCTCGTTCATCCCACCTAATGCTTGTAGCACGCGCGCCGGCGCTGAGACCCAATCCAGTCCGGGGCTGCCCAGTTCGCTAACGTAGATAGAATCTTGTACGGCTTCAAAAATATCCCGATCTACGCCCTCCACTAACAACAAATCCTCCGGCACTTCAAACCTGCCCCCGAAGCTATCATTTGACTCTTGAGACGTTATGGAACGCCACTTTACCACACTGGTAACCAGTTCATAGGCTGCACTTTCGCCCATCCCATCGATGGCGGAAAACAACGCAAACAACAACCCTTCCGGCGCAGCATTCAGGTCTATCAGTCCGCTTAAAGGGGTCAGAACGACACCCACTTTAAAATTGCCAACGTTATAAGTCCCGTATTGAGCAGACCGACCCGAAAAATCTCCAGACTGTTCTCTCACCAGCAGATCCATCAGCGCCAGTTGAATCGCACCATCGCCCGCGGCCTCAACCCGCGCCGCGCTGAGGTGTAAACCCGAGAGCTTGGTATCCATTCTGGCCTGCATAACAATGCCCCCCACCAACAAGGCCATTGCCGCGAGAAACCACATCAACACGGCCAGCGCAACGCCGGCCTCGGATCCACCAGCAAGGCCAAGCCGCAGGTTACCGCGCCCACTCACAATTGCTGTATCCGGTTTATGTTATTGCATAGCGCGGTCATAATTGACTCACATCGCCCGGGTTCAAGCGCACCACTAATTCAGGCCAGTACCTGTTATGAGACTTGATATTGAGACGCAGCGCCACGGGGTTCACAGGGGATTCAGACCACTGGGCTAGCCACTCACCTCCGTAATCGCCGAGATAGCCAATCGTGAATTCCTCCACGTTTTCCAGCAGGACACGTGACTCGACCTCTGTCCAACTGACCTCCTCCAGCGCCGCGTGATAAGGATGCCATCTGAGCTCAACCCGCCCTTCTATATGACTAAGCTGCATTACAAAAGCCCCACCGAGGTCTGCCCCCGCAATTAATGGTGCCACCCAGACCACCCCAGAGGACGTTCCCCGAAAAAAAGTTGCGGATGGCTCGGGTCGGCCGAAAGTAGGAGCACCCGTCTTGTCCAAACGCAAAGGCATCGCACTACCCAGCGAATTGCGCAAAAAGCTGCTGACTACCCGCACTTCATCAAGCCGATTCGTGACTTGGGTAACAGTGGCCTTGGTATTGCCAAACCCTCGCAGGGCCGAGATTGTGGCCACCATAATCATTGACAGGATAAACAAGGCGATCATCACTTCAAGCAAAGTAAAACCGCGCTGCCGACTCACTGCAACGCCTCGCTGCCGGCGACCACTGAATCGAGAAAAACCTCACGCCTTTTTGCGCCATCATCCCAACTGACAACAGCTCTGATACGCTGTAATGCGCCTGCCATCAAAGAAATTTCCTCTGGCAATACCACCGGTTCAGCCACCACGCTCCAGGAGAATCCGCCTTGTGTTTCACCTGTCTCGATCAAGCCAGCCGGAGGTACTACCGAATACACAACAATGAGTGAGCGCGCCAACTCGATGGCATAGGACCTATGCTCATCTGTCTGCACGATACGGATAGCTCCACCCGCGGCCTGATAAAGCGCTCCGAGAGAGAAGCCCAGTATTGCTACAGCCACAACCATTTCCAGCAAACTAAAGCCGCGTTCGCGTCTTGCCACTCTTCGAAGGGTCATCACCCGTTCCGGTCCACATGCTAAATCAGTCAACAAATTATAACCGAAAGGCCACAGTATAAAGCTGGCAATCCTAGATTTTTTAAAGCAGTCTGCATGCTTCGTATGGTGTGAGCGTTCCAATCTGAGAATACATGAAGAGTCTATGGCGACCATTTACAGGACACAGGCAGCGCGCTTTGCAGGCCTACTGCTTGCTCATTTGCTGTTATCAGCCTGTTCAGACATCATGTCTGGGCACATCACTGACGATGAAACGTTACGCTCCAAATCCGTTGCGCTAGGGCAGTTTTTAGTCGTCTATCAGGCCGCAGATCCCAGCTTACCTGCACTTAGGGTCATGCATAATAGGGCCAAGAGTAAAATTCTATGGCAAACCGTACCTGGCAAGAGTTTCGTGATGGGCGGCAAGGGCAAAGAAGGTATTCATGAGGTTAAAGGGTCTTTTTTTATTGATGACGAGACCCTCGATAGCTGCGAAGATCAAACAATAGCCGGCCTAAGCGTCATCAATGGCGCACTCGTCATTAGCGGTGATTTAGCCTGCCAATCAGGCAACTCTATCGGCTACAGGTTTAGTCTTAAACCACACTCCAGCAATCAGCTTGCTTTCTCAGCTGAATTAGACGGTGCGGGCTATAACCGCATCTACTTAAATTATGCTTCAGACAAAGACGAGAGTTTTTACGGCTTTGGTGAGCAATTCACATATTTTGATCAGAAGGGCAAAAAACTGCCCATTTTTATTATGGAACAGGGCATTGGCCGCGGATCCCAGCCCTTCACTTTTCTTGTGGATATAAACGCAAGCTCAGGCGGGAGCTGGCACACATCATATGCGGGCGTACCCCACTACATGACCAGCAAGATGCGATCGCTATTTTTAGAAACTTCAGAATATTCTTCGTTTGATATGACAAAAGATCATCAGGTTCAGATAGCGTTGTTTTCACATTCAATGAAGGGCCGAATAATCAATGGTGATACGCCTTTAGAATTAATCGAAGAATACACAACCTACTCGGGCCGCATGCGTGAGCTACCAGACTGGGTTCATGAAGGAGCAATTTTAGGCATGCAAGGTGGCACAGAAAAAGTTATGTCCGCTTATCAGCAAATGAAAAACAGCAATGGTGCGGTCGCAGGCTTGTGGTTACAAGACTGGGTCGGCCAACGTAGAACATCATTCGGAAAACAGCTCTGGTGGAATTGGGAGTTGGATAATGATCGCTATGATCACTGGAGCGAAATGTTAGCCGACTTACGTAAAGATGATGTGCATGTTTTAACCTACATCAATCCTTTTTTTGCGCAGGTTGATACTAAGCCTAACGTCAATAGAAACCAGTTTAACGAGCTACTTGAAAAAGGCTTCCTGATTAAAACACTCAATGGAGACCCATACTTAATTGAAAACACCAGCTTTTCGGCTGGATTAATTGACCTTTCAAATCCTGAAGCCAGAAGCTGGATTAAGCAAGTAATTAAAGACGAGTTAATTGCCAGTGGGGTCTCGGGCTGGATGGCTGATTTCGGCGAAGCACTGCCATACGACAGCAAGTTGCACAGTGGCACGCCTGCACAATCGCATAACCGATACGCGGAAGAATGGCAGAAGGTGAATCGCGAAGCCATAAACGAAGCAGGTCGTGGTGACGATATTGTATTCTTTAGCCGCTCGGGCTACACAAAAAGTCCTGGCTTGACTACGCTGTTTTGGCTAGGCGATCAACTGGTAACCTGGGATAAGTATGATGGCATTAAAACCGCCGTGACTGGCTTGCTGTCTAGCGGGCTTTCAGGCTATTCGCTAAACCATAGTGATATTGGCGGCTACACAACCGTGCCGTCTCCGGTAAGCTGGCTAATCAATCATCGCTATCGCTCTAAAGAATTGATGCAGCGATGGACCGAACTGAATGCGTTTACCACTGTTTTCAGAACCCATGAAGGTAATCGTCCAGAGGCTAACCACCAATTCCATACTGATAAAGACACGCTTGAGCACTTTGCTCGATTCGCAAACGTCTACAAAGCATGGTCGGATTACCGCAAACAACTGGTAAAAGATGCAGCCCAAAAAGGGCACCCTGTTGTAAGGCATCCTTGGGTGCACTATCCGAATGACAACGCCGTAAGGTCACTGGAATATCAATTCATGATTGGCGCTGACTTTATGGTAGCGCCGGTACTGGAACCAGGGGCCGTATCAGTGGACGTCTATTTGCCGAAGGGAAGCTGGACCCATGTATTTACAGGTCAGGTACACCGTCATAAACAGGGCAAGTCGATTGTCGTTGCAGCGCCTATTGGGACACCAGCGGTTTTTTATAAGACAGAATCAAAATCAGGTCAGCAATTTAGGCAGGCTTTACTCGCGAATGTTCTGACGGAATAACGGATATTATAAAATAAAAAATTAAACGCCCCAGCGTAGCTTTCCGTTAGTACGCGCCCGCCCAACTCGCTAAGAACTGGCTAAAAATGCTGAGCATCGTCACCACAAAGATCAACATTAGCACCAACCGCATGGGCCGGAACGGCTTGCGTTTGACGGAGTTAATGCCGCGGTTGACAAAATCATCGACTTTTTTCTGATCCTCAGGGTAGAGGCTATTGCCAAAGCTGCGGTCGGATTTTTCAGAAGTGTCTTCAGTCATAATGTTTCAGCGCGCATGATAATAAGAGGGAGCACAGCTATTCTCTACTCCCTGAACTAGAAAGTCATCCTGTGAAAGACCACTATCCCTACCTAGAGCGCAAACATTTCCTCGCGCATCTCCATCAAGTT
>PKDD01000144.1 GCA_002862465.1 Haliea sp. | reverse complement strand
CGACTGTCCCAATCGGCTGTTTCAACGATCTGACTGGGGCAGTTTTGTGCCAGGTTGGAGTTGAACAGCAGATACTCTAAAGCTCCAATGCCGCGCTGGCGAGCGGTTTTAATTTCGATATCGAATCCGGCGTTTTCCGCCGATTGCACCACCGACTGGTCAACACCGCAAAGACTGAGGCTGCCGGTGGCGAAGGAATTGAGACGATTTTGCAGCGCGTTGTCATTGTTGGCTGCCGGTCCAATGATATGCAGTTCCGTCTTCTGGATTGCCACCATCAGGTCGTCCCAAGCGTTTTGGGCCGCGTCAACCGCAGCAGTCTCAGCAGCGGTGCCAATACTTTGACAATAGGTTGAGATCGGACCAGTTTCCGACTCAATATCGGTCGCCAACCTTGCTACGGCTTCGTAGTTTGGCAGGATAATGTTATCGGCATAGTTAGCGAACATAGCCGTGAAATCAAAGGTGTCAGCGTCAGAATTGTCGGACCCTGAACCGCCGGTGCTGTCGTCCACGCAGCCCGTTAGTGGCAGTGCTAGAAATACCGCTATTAGCGTTGCTCTGGTATAGAAAGACATGGTGTGGATTACCCTCTTGTAAATCGCAAGAAAGGCGCTTTCGCGCCTTGAGTTTCGCCGTAGCGAATGACAGGGGATTTTATCCCCCGCTAATTAAAGAGCAGTCTGCTTGCAGACTGCTCCACAGACTTACCAATTAGCTACGTTTGTGGCATCGAATCCGTACGCTTCTTGGAGTATATTGCGAGCTTCAATCAAGCCTCCCAGGTATTCGTCCCGGGCCGCAGCAGGATTGCTAGCGCCATTAAACAATACACCGTTTTGCGTGCCGTCGGCCAAGACCGGGGCTGTTCCCACCAGTTGAAGTATCGTCTTCAAGGAGTCCACATCGATGCCTGGGACACTGCCGTCACGAAAAGCTGAGAACGGGCTGAATTGCAAGCCCAGTGCAAAACCATACAATTCGCTCCAGTGTTTGCTCAGAGTCAGGAAATTATCCAGGTCTGCGAACTCATTACCAACGAAATTAGCCATATCGCCTTGTACGTCGTTGATATAGTGCACTACCGTGGCGGCGATGCACTTTTCCCACGTCTTTGCGGCAATTTCGATCTGCACTGCCAGTGCTGCTTCCGCGTCAGGACTCAAGCTGCCCGGTGATGTTTCCGTTGCATCAGCTTGCGCATTATTCAGGATTTGACGGCCTATCATGATTGCGTTGAAGACTTCCCCTGTAAAGTCTGTTGGATTTGCATTATCTGCCGAGCCTAAGTCTCGCTTCGCGCAGTTTTGCGAATTGCCGAAGTTGTATTCGCTGCGGACATCAATCAACCCATCAACCACGATGTTATCTGCATAGCCGGGGCTTTTGATCTCTGCGTCAGACATTATACCGTAGGCGCGTGACATGCCAAAGTAACCAACGGCCTCATCATAGTCGTGGCTGCCCTCGGTATAAGTCTTACCCTCAGCCAATGTGAGATTGCTTTCGGAGCCATAATCAATGCTCCAGTAATCCGCAGTGCCCTGAGAGAACGTCAATGCGCCCAAAATAAATTTCTGAAGAAGCTGACGGTAGTTCCGACCATCTTCAGACACTGTCGGAGTTCCGATATTAGCAGTTCCCGTGGCGGTGGAAATGGTGTCGGTGGTGTCGGCAGATTCCTCTGCGACGAGGGCCACCCACTCATCAATCTGCAGCAGCGGCGTTGCGGCGGTTCCGCCAAAAAACTCACCGCCAATAATATGATCCGCTTTATCTTCACCCGCGATCTTATTACAAATTCTCTTGCCGGAGGATACATCCGCTGGGACCAGCCTATCGTTAGCCTCCATGGTGCTGTTGCCAATCATCAGCCCATCGTCAGAAAGCTTAAAGGTCGGTGGATAGTCTGCGTCGCGAATCTCCGCGTCTAGGCAGATATAGAAGTTGAGATCACTAGCCACTTGTGTGGGCACATTGTCTGCACTGCGCTCAAGTGAGTTCAGCTTAGTGACCAGGTCACTAATCAGCATCTGACGAGCGGTCTGCCCCGTGTACGACACGGTGCTGGCGCCATTGGTGTTTTCAAAGGTATAGGTAGTAGGCAGAGGATCAACCGGATCAACCGGATCAACCGGATCAACCGGATCAACCGGATCAACCGGATCAACCGGATCTACAGGCCCGATGGGATTAATAAAGGGATCATCATTATTGCTACTTCCACCGCAGGCTGCGAGCGCCAGTGCGCTGACTACTATCAGGCTGAGGCCAAAAAGGCGTTGACTATTCATATGTTGCTCCTAACTGAACGATTGATACAGGCGCGTTGTTTGCCGGTGGCAGGGCGCCCTCCGGTCTTTTCTCGCACTCGCTTTCTGTAATGATAAACATTCTCATTACCATTCGCAACATTATTTAATGCATCAGGACGATATTTCCACGACCTGCCCGCTCGGCGGCCTCTGTAGTATCTTGAAACGCATTGACCTTCTAACTTTTGCCCCCCACTTCACAGTCTTCGACACTTTTCCCAAGCCTAAAAAGAAGATCACCCGGCCGAGTCTCCGCCTGCGTGGCTGAAAGCTACTTCATATTGTCTGCAATATCGGAGTAATCACCGATTCGCAACTAAGCAAACTCTCGGGCCAGTTTGATTGCCGGGCGCAGACCAAAAAAGACTGAGCCGACCAGAAAAAACCAAATACCTATGTCAGTCGTCTTTGGATAAAAAAACAAGATGCCGCCAATGACAAATAACAGTGCAGCGGAAACGTCGGTTAATGTGTAGGCAACTTTACACACTGCATAGATTTTTTATGCCGCAAGCTGCGCATGTGGTTTTCCGGATCGAATAAACGCATATCGAACTGCCCTCTCTGCCAATCGCGAATTATGTGTGCGGTTAACACTTGCCCTAATTGTTTATATCGCCCTCGCTATGCTACTGATACTGATACTGTAGGTCAGCCTAGCATTTTTAAAATCGCTCTTACCCACAGCCAAAAAAAGCCGCGTCTTAAGTTTTGGCTATTCCAATTTCTAACGCTCAAAGGGCGTAACGTCCCCCTTGCCCGCACGCAATATCAACGGCCTATCGTCTGCTAAATCGACCACCGTAGTCGGCTCCATACCGCAATAACCGCCGTCAATTACGAGATCAACTTCATGCTCCAGCGTTTCGCGGATATCGTAAGGGTCTGTGAGAGGGAACTCATCTCCCGGCATTATGAGCGTGGCACTCATCAGAGGCTCCCCTAAATCCGCCAGCAAAGCTGCAGCAATCGCATTATCCGGCACACGCAGCCCAACCGTCTTGCGTTTAGGGTGCATCAGACGCCGTGGCACCTCAGCTGTAGCCTGTAAAATAAAGGTATAGGGGCCTGGTGTGGTGTGGCGTAATAGTCGATATGAGGCATTATTAACCTCGGCATAGGTGGCGATTTCCGATAAATCGCGACACACCAAAGTGAAGTTGTGTTTGTCGTCAAGCTTGCGAATACGCCGAATTCGATCCAGTGCCGCTTTGTCACCGATATGGCAACCCAGAGCATAGGCAGAATCCGTGGGATAGGCTACGACTCCGCCACTGTGAATAATATCAACAGCGGTACGTATCAGTCGTGCCTGCGGATTTTCTGGATGAATCTGATAAAATTGGCTCACGCTATATCTCTGGTTGCTGTTGTGATGATCAGGGGGCAGTTGACCAGCGCTGCCAAACACCGCGCAGATGTGCAAACGGTGCTGACTCTGCCCCAAGTGGCGCGCTGTAGGGCGCATCCCGGTGGAAATCGCTGCCAATGGAGACTTCTAAATCAAACTCCCGAGCTAAACGCGCCAATTGATTGGTTGAGTCGCTGCTTTGACGGCCACTTAAGACTTCAATACCGCAGCCTCCCGCCGCCACAAAAGCTGCTATGAAACGTCGCAACTTCATACCGGTGAAGCGGTATTTGAGTGGGTGGGCGATAAGTGCCACGCCACCAGACGACTCGATCCACCGGGTCACTTCAACCAATTCTGGCCAAAAGGCCTTCACATCTCCGATTTTGCCTTGCCCCAGGTAACGGTCAAACGCCTGCTTATGGTCCCTGACATGTCCTCGTTCTACCATCCATGCAGCAAAATCTGGTCGACCTAGCTGACTGTCTCCAGCGTGCATCAGAGCACCGTCGAGAGCGCCGCCGAAACCTCGAGACTCGAGCCGGCTCGCTATCTTGGCACCACGCTCCTGCCTTGCTGAAGCCATGCAGTCCAGTCCCGCCCGCATTGCTGGATGCGTACAGTCGATACCGAGACCCAGAATATGAATCGTAACGCCCAACCATTGACAAGAAAGCTCAATGCCCGAGATCAGCCTCATACCGCTCGGATTCTCCTTATGATAAGCTGCCGCAGCCTCAAACCCCGCGACTGTGTCATGGTCAGTAATGGCGAGTAATTTCACATTATTGGCCGCTGCTCGCACCAACAGTTCGCTGGGCGTGAGCGCACCATCGGAGGCGCTAGTGTGGGTGTGGAAATCAATCAACACAGTCTTTACACTGGTTGCAGCGCCCCTTAAACGGATCATATATTTTTGTCATAATTTATCATAACAGTCGGAGCGGTACAGAATCTATGAAGCAAATCGCTGAGTTTGTTCCCATTGCGCTATTTTTTATTGTTTACCAGCTTGATGGTCGAAGCATCAGCCTAGCGGGCTGGCATTATGAATTCGATGGTATATTTTCTGCCACTGCTGCGATGATGATCGCCACCGTGCTGCAGGTAATTTTTATCTACGCAATAACGCGCAAACTCGAAAAACGCCTGCTGTGGTTACTGCTGGCAGTAATAATATTCGGTGGCGCCACATTGATATTTCGCAACCAGATGTTTATTCAGTGGAAACCGTCCGTCTTCAACTGGGCGCTCGCGCTTGCTTTCGGAATCTCACAGTTCATTGGCGACAAGAATCTGATGGAGCGCACACTGGGCAGCCAACTTCATCTGCCTAAGGCGATATGGACCCGACTTAACCTAATATGGGTTGCAAACTTTTTTATTGTAGGAACACTCAACTTGGTTGTGGCTTACAACTACAGCGAAGAAGTCTGGGTTAGCTACAAGCTGTATTCCGCGATCGGGTTTACGCTACTTCTGATGATCCTAACGGCCTTGGTTATCAGCCCTCACCTCAAGGACGGTGCGGGTAAAGAGCAAGTCCTACAGCAGGACGATTAACCCCTGTCGGAGATTATTACAAGATGCACTGCGCGATATGGTGTGAAGACGTTAACAATGGCTTGCCAATGCGCCAAAGTGTGCGCTCGGACCACCTAAATCGCCTGAAATCGCTCGCCGATCAGGGAAAGTTACTCG
>PKDD01000059.1 GCA_002862465.1 Haliea sp. | reverse complement strand
CACATGTTTAAAAATCTAGCCGCCGTTATAGTGCTGTCATTAGTCTTTTCAGGAAGCGCCAGCGCTGACGCTTATAATAATGCTTATGATGATTATCAAGCAGGAAATTACAAGGATGCATTGACTGGTTTTAAGGCATTAGCTGAGACGGGTGATGTCCGCGCACAAACCTATGTGGGCCTTATGTATGATCTCGGCCAAGGCGTTTCGCAAGACTACGGCCAATCCGTGAACTGGTATCGAAAGGCTGCTGAACAGGGCTATGGCTATGCGCAAAACTATCTAGGCTATATGTGTCAAGAGGGTAAAGGCATTGCGCAGGACTATGTGCAAGCTTACATGTGGTACAGCCTAGCGGCGGCTGGCGGCGATACCGTGGCCATTGCGGGTCGTGACTTTATTGCGAAGGATATGACCCCAGCACAGATAGCAGAAGCACAGAGCCTCGCTAGAGATTGGGAACCCAGCTAGGGTGGACTGGTTGCATCTAAGCCCGCCACTTATCTTTTTACTTATGAACACAGTAATAGCGTCCTGACACCAGGCCCGATATGGGGATGGAGTCCTTTGAGTATTTCGATACAGCCATGTGATGCTGAGTAATTGAAGGGCTAGCATTCGGTGGAACAGTTTGAATGCCCGGTGTTTTCAGGCCTGGTAACTCGTCTTCATTAGGAGCTGCCCTCACAACAGCCCGTTTATTTTTCCTGTACTTAACTCTGATCTGATACCATGTTGCGGTATTCATTGGCTTATTAGAGCGGCTTGGCGGCATGACACCGGATAACCCTGAAGTGCTTAGACGACAGGAGCGCATACTGCGCGTGACCAGCAAAGCTTATACAGTATCAGCTTAGCAATCCTAGCTGCTCTTATGTCCAATTTATGTAACCCCTAAAAAAGGAAATCACATGAGTGGATGCCCGCATATTGATTTAGCCGATCCTGATAACTATGTTGGTGGCGTGCCGTTCGAATGGCTTAAGCAGCTTCGCGCCGAGGAGCCTGTTTCATGGCAAACCACAGACGCCTTTGAAGCCGGTGGTTATTGGGCCATTACTAAACACAAAGACGTCGATTTTATCTCAAAAAAACCGCTATTATTTTCTTCCGAGCAGCGAACCTGCATGCTTCAAGATGTTGCTGCAGATCAATTGCCACTCCAACAAATGATCTTGATTAATATGGATCCGCCAAGGCACATTCAGCATCGAAGAATCATTCGTAAAGCCTTTATACCTAAAGTCATTGACTCGTATCATCAACGCTTCCAAGAAGTCGCCAAAGATGTTGTCGATCGTGTGGCCAGTAAAGGTCGCTGTGAATTTGTTCAGGATGTTGCAGCTGAACTTCCATTAATTGCCATTTGTGAGTTGATGGGTGTTCCGATCGAACACCGGCATAAAATATTCGAGTGGACCAACATTATGATTGGCAGTGATGATCCCGATCTCACTACGACGGAGGAAGATGCTCAAAATGCGATGATGGAATTATTCATGTTTGGCAGCCAAATGGCTTCGGACTATGAGGATGGTAAAGCCAAAGGCATTGAAGGCAGCCACATTATGAGCGCTCTTCTCGATGGTATTGATGGCGAGAAACTCTCGCATGAAGAGTTCAGCAGTTTCTTTTTAATTTTGCTTATTGCCGGCAACGAAACTACGCGGACTGTTACTGCGCACGGCATGCGTTTACTAATGGATAATCCAGAACAGCTTCAAGAGTTAATTGATAATCCCGCTTTGATTCCCAACGCTATGGAAGAGGTTTTGCGTTACCATACAGCTGTAGTTGCCTTTCGGCGCACAGCTACCGAAGACGTCAAATTACCTAGTGGTCATACTGTTAAACAAGGTGAAAATGTCGTTTTATTTTATCATTCTGCGAGTCGTGATGAAGAAATATTCAATGACGGCGAAGTGTTTGATATTCGCAGGCAAGAGCGTGAAGATGTGAAGAATAAGCACCGCGCGTTTGGTATTGGTGAACACTTTTGTCTCGGATCACATTTAGCGCGGCTTGAACTGCAAGTAATTTTTGAAGAAATAATCCCGCGCTTACGTAACCCTAAGCTCGACAAGCCGATCAATTGGTTGCGATCTAACTTCATCAACGGCATGAAAGAAATGCACATTACCTTTGATCCAGAAGCACCTGCTGAACAGTCAACACGTTGCTAATAATGTCTAGCTAGGAACAAGTGTGCTCCATAGACTGGAGTCGGTAGGCGTTACCGGCCCTGCTCGAATATAACAAAGCGGATGGCTACCTCGTTGCTAGGAGTTGTTGTCCGGTGCCTGTCCGTAACAAACCGGAACCCTTCTAAGCTAGTCATTTTTTTATGCGTTAATGGCGGAGCGGACGGGACTCGAACCCGCTGCAATGTTTTTATGTGCGTTTGTGTGCAAGGTAAGTTATTGATTTTAAGAGGTTGTGCTCCACTGTGCTCCACTGTGCTTCTGTGTGTTTGATGGGGGGGTGTCCTAAAAGGTGTCCTAGGGTGCGCTTTGCCACGAGGCTTACCGCCCCCCTACGGACTAATCCCCAGCCAACAAAAATCCGCACTAGGCGGGCTTGAGAAGGCTCAGGCTTTACGAAATTAGTTTCGAAAGTAGCGTTTATCCTGCTTATACTTTTGTTGCGAACCGGCGACGTGTGATGACGATGAGTAAATACAACACAACGCCCAAAGTGACAGCTGTAATGGCAAGCCCTAAGCGGAAGCTGCCCGACTCAAAACGCACCTCGACACGGTGTTTGCCTGTTGGCACCCAAACCGCTTTGCCCATCAATTGTGCTGCGAACAGGGGGGTGGGTTTGCCATCCAGAGTTGCTATCCAGCCTGGGTACATATTATCGGCAATAAACAACCAGCCGCCGCGTGTTGCATCCACCTCGAACACATAATGCTCCGACGCAGCTTTGGTTACGGTGAATGTCATCGATGGTGTTTGTTGTGGCGTTTGTATCGTTGTCAGTTCAGATGTGCCCATCAGATTTTTTAGCATTGCTGCATCACCTTCGACAATCAGTGTGCGCTGCTTGAGCTGTATAAGTGCCTCGAAAGCCTCGTCTTGGTTGGCGACCGCCTGCACTTTGTCGTATATCTGAAATCGCGTCTCTGCCATATCGTTAGAGTAATAGTACAGCGCGTTTGCCGCGTCGTGTTGCATCAGGCGGAGACCTTCGGTCTGCAATGGTGATCCAGCTGTGATGTAGCGAATGCCTAGTAAGTCGATTAGGCGAACGCCGGGTGTTTGCGGGATCTCCCCCGCTGCTTCGCGGCGCAAATGCGGGTGGCATAAGGCCTGCCTTGAAAGCTGGAGCGCAAAAGCGCCCCCAATCGACGGCACATCCCACAGCAGGTTTGTGGCTGGTGTTACGGCGGCGAGAGCGCGTTTCAAAGGAGGCCCGCCGTCTGGTGACTTTTTTGGGACAAACAGTCCAGTTTTTGCAATATTGAGAAACTTGTAATCGCGCCGTGCCGAGTGTGGGATCGTTTGTATACGAGCAGGCTCTTGCAGCCACTGGGTGGAAATGAAGTGTGGTCGGTCTAGCTTGAGTGCAACAATTTCAATCATCAACAGTGTAAACACCGCTGGTGTCAGCCATCGTGCTTGTTTGCTCACAAACGCAATGGCGATAATCGCCAGTGCGATAAATGCGGTCGCCAGATATAGCGGCGAAATCCACTTTTCGTAAAGCGAATAGGCATAACCAATAATTAAGAAAGTAGCGCCGAACCCTGGGACCAAAGTGATCAGTGTTTTCTGCCAACTGTTTACACCCTCGCGGTATTGCTGCACGCGTTCGCTGATACCATCAAGCGCTGCACCACCCAGCAGTCCTAGGCCAATTAGCGCGGGTAAGAAAAACGGATGCATAATGCGGAATTGTTGTATACCTGGAAGCAGGTTGTGCTTATAGATAAAACTGAACAGGCCTGATGCGTAGCCGAGCCCAAGGTTACCGAGCACATAGGTCGCACAAAATATCCCGGCCAAGCGCATTGTCGGTCGCCACAGCAGCGCGCCTGCAGCCAGCATGCAGACCAGCAAGCTGGCAATGTAGGAAATGATGGGAAGTGGTTCTTTATTGCTTGCGTCTACTGCAAAGAAAAAGCCTCGATAGAACACTTCTGGCCAAGCAAAAAAGCTCATTTTGACGCCGTCGCTGCGATGCGATTCCGGGATGAGTTCCAGCAATGGCAAAACCTGTACGGCACAAAGTCCACAGGTGATGACGATCGCCAGTGCGCCACTCGATAACATAGGACGCCAGTGCGTCAGCAAATTGAGTCGGCGTAAGGGAACAAGCAGTGACGGTACGATCGACAGAAACATATAGAGCGCGCAGGCATACAGTAGGTGTGGGTAGCCCGTTAAAACCAGCATGGAGGTCATGGCAGCAAACAACAGCGCTGTTGGTATGTTTTGACGTTTTAGCCACAGCTCAAAGGCAAACAGCGCCCAAGGCATCCAGCCAATGGCCGCAATTACAGTCATGTTGTTATTAACATTCAGCCAGAGTGGCGAAAACACGGTCGTAAGCGCGGCAAATGCGCTTGCCCAAGGGCTCAGGCCGATCACGCGACCGAGCGCGAACATACCGGAAGCCCCAACGCACATTCCCAGCCAGTGCAGCAGGGTAGAGACCGTTATCGGAGGCAGCAGGTAACTCAGCACAATATTAATTGGATTGGCGAATGCGCCCTGCGATTCAGCAAACAGTGGGTGGCCGCCGTAGATCAGCGGTGACCACAGGGCAGATTCTTGCCCTGTAAGAATACGGTGGTGTAGATTCGCCAATGGCAGGCCGTGAACAGCGTTGTCGGAGTAACCGAAAAACAGCTGCGAACCCAGCGCCGGCCAGAAAAAATAGGTCACTAATGCAAAAAGTATTACAAGCAGCGCAGTAGATAGGCGAATTGATGGCATCATTGCTGAATGTGGACCTGAACGAAGGAGACGGCGAACACAAATAATATCATCTCACAACGAAGCGGCATTAACTATCGGTCCATCTATGAGTGACAAACGCTATACCAATGAATTCAAGAGTTAGGCTGTGTAACAGATCACAGACCGGGGCTACAAGATTGGCGAGCCCGAATACTAATAAACGCGCTGCTTCTTTGCGTATAATAAGGTCATCAAGAAAGTCTTTAGCGTTGATTTGCTTTGGTTCGTTGTAGGACATGCTCAGGTCTTCCTAGATTGAATGAGAATCCAGTATCAACCCACGGGATGGCGTCCACACTTGCCGCGGCGAAAATAAATTTTTAGGGGGCAAGTTTGCGGCTGTCTGAGCACAGAGTTTTGGCTGGGGCAAGATTGCCTGTGGCGGTAGGACTGCCGCCTTAGATCGGGGGCCTAGCTGTTTTCAGGGCAAATT
>PKDD01000091.1 GCA_002862465.1 Haliea sp. | reverse complement strand
CGCCGCAGTGGTCGCCGTCGCAATCACCGGTTGCGCCTCCATCGCCAATCAATCAGCGATGGATACAGAGAGACGACTATCCGCAGCGGGCTTTCAAATGAAGCTAGCCGACACGCCGGAAAAAATGGCCCGTCTTAAGACGATGACGGAGCGTAAAGTTGTAGCCACATCAATGGATGGGAAGACGGTGTTTGCTTACGCAGATCCCACTACCTGCAAGTGCGTCTACGTCGGCTCAGAAGCCAACTATCAAGCGTATCAGCGCCTGTCAATTCAACAAAATATCGCGAACGAACAGCGAGCAACCGCGGAAGCGGCGCAGGCAAATGAAATGAACTGGAATGCTTGGGGCGCATGGCCACGACCCATGTGGTACTGAGTGAAGAAGCCGTTTGCCCTCGCTGACGGCTCTTCTTAAGATGCGGCGACAGTTCTTGACCTATATCGTCCACGCAAACGCGTGAGCACAGGGATAGGAGCCAAGGTCTGTTGCCGGCCGTCAACATGATTTCTAAACTATAGTCGGGTAACCCGCCCCTCTGTAAGCGCTAATCCCGATAGCCCGTAATCGACTTGGCAGCCTGATAGGCAAACGTCATAGCTGGCCCAAGGGTTGAACCCGGACCGGGATAACAGGGTAGCGTCGGCGCGCTGCAGTTACCAATTGCATAAAGACCTTCGATTACACTGCCGTCGTCATGAATCACCTGCGCATCCGCATTGGTCACCATGCCGCCCTGAGTTCCAAAATCACCCGGATCAATCTTCATTGCATAGTATGGTGCCTTATTAATCGGTCCTAAACAGGGATTAGGCGTTACGCGAGGGTCTCCATAGTAACGGTCGTATGCCGACTCGCCGCGCTGATGATCCGGATCTTCGCCATTGCGGGCGAACTCATTCATTTTAGTGACCGTCTCTTCCAAGCCCGCCGGATCCACATCGATTTTTCGAGCAAGTTCGGCAATTGAGTCCGCCTTAGCAAAAAATCCTTCTGTTTCGTAGCGCTTTGGTACCGCCCAATCTGGCAGAAATTTGCTGTTATACAGTGGACCGACAAAATAGGTGGCACGAAAATTAGCATCAAATATTTGCCAGCTTGGATTGAGAGGGTTTTCTTCGGTGTGCCTTGCGAACGTCTCCTGCTGAAACGCCATATAGTTTTGTGATTCATTACTGAATCGCTGCCCAGCCGGATTCACCATGATAGAGCCGGGATAAGATTTTTCCATGATGCTCAAACGAGGAATATCTTCGCCTGGCACCGAAATTGTGTTGCACCACCACGCCTCATCGAGACGATGCATTTTTGCGCCCAGTCGCATTCCTTCGAGAATGGCATCGCCGGTATTGTCTTTGGTACCCGCGCTCCAGCGATGATCGGTAGGTTGCGGGAGATATTTTTCACGCATTTCTTGGTTATGCTCAAACCCGCCCGCTGCTAAGATAACGGCTTTGCGTGCCTGAATCCTGACCGGTTTACCCTCGCGTATTACTTCAACCCCTAGGACTTTGCCATCACAATCCACGACTTTCGTCATCGCTGTATTTTGCCAGAGCGGGATATCTCGATCCTGCATTGATGCTCGCAAACGGGCAACCCCGGCGCACCCTGTCGCTAGACGACGGTGAAACTTATCTTTGAGGCGCCAGGGGATATCAAGCACATAGTCAACGATCAACTTGAGAGCTGTTTTCCACCATCCAGGTTGTTGGCCGATCAGCAACCCCGCCTCGACCTGAGTAAACCCGATCACGCCCGCTAAATGCATCATCGGGTGGGTCCGCCGGAGCCGCCGCCACTCTTCACCGAGCTCATTTGCATTAAAGGTTTCCGGTTCCATCGAGCGGTGACCTTCCATAGCGCCGTCGAGATTGGTGTAGTAATCGGGATAGTGCTCCAA
The DNA here is from genome assembly GCA_002862465.1 of Haliea sp. GTDB lineage: Bacteria > Pseudomonadota > Gammaproteobacteria > Pseudomonadales > Halieaceae > Marimicrobium. The sequence goes on along the minus strand of PKDD01000091.1, from coordinate 3,670 downwards.
CGTCACATAGCGCATACGCGTGCGCTCGTGGAGAAAATCCACCATCTTCGGACCGTTCTCCAGATATGCATCAAGCTGAGGTTCAGACACCTCCTCTTCCGTAATCAGTTGCCGTAGATAGGTTTTGGCGCTCGCTAGTGAATCTCCCGCACCGGCCTCATTGGCATAGCGGTTGCAGGGAATCCATACGCCACCGCCGGAAATCGAGCTGCTGCCACCGAAAAGGTCCGATTTCTCTATAACCAGCACATCCTTAATACCCATCTCATAGCTGCACAGAGCCGCTGTCATGCCGCCAAGGCCAGATCCGACCACCACCACATCGAAACTGTAATCCCACTTCTGCTCTGCACTCATCGTTTTCACTCCACAAATATCACCCCCATGGTAGCGTAATCACCGCGCATTGCAGCCTCAGAGCGGCCGTAATGACTCGAAGGTTTAAAAAATTGGTCGTCAACGTCTCACATGAGACTCAAACGCCCTCAGAAATTTGTCTTGTCAGCCGGCTCAATGCCTTACTACAGTGCAAACGCATCTGAATAACTCTAAAAACATCAGTGCAAGGAGTTGGATATGTTCAATTTTCAACGCAAAACAACGCTCGGCATGATTGTGTTTGCCGGACTTGCCATCTCACCACTGGCCATTTCACACTACAATGATAAAGAGCCGCCGCAGTCCTATCGGCAGTCATGGTTTGCAATGATAGCTGCGAATTTTGGCCCTATGGGTTCTATGGTCAAAGGCGAAATAACTGGCAGGAAATGCAAATGGCTGGCTACGCCGACGGATCAGACAAAGGCACAATGCGCGCTAACCCTGAAATATGGCAAAAAATGCCAGATTTCCAAAATAAAATGGACGACCTCAAAAACGCGGTAAACGCACTAAAGATCGTTGCCGATCAGGGCACCGACTGAAAAACCATCGCGACACAGGTCGCAGTAACAGGGAAAGCCTGCAAAGCCTGCAAAGCCTGCAAAGCCTGTCATGATGAGTACAAGTCAAAAAATTATCTTTATTTGAGCTCGCCGCGGCCTCGCGAAAAAAGCACCATTATGACCACCTGAGTTCCAAGATCACTGTCGTCCACAAATGCGATCTATCAAAGCTCAGTGTTGAATTGAGTCCAGTACACGTATGTGTGCCAGTGGTAAGCTCATAGATTAATTTTGTACTGCTGGGTTGCGCGTAACTATCGTAGGCGTAATCTCATTAGGTCATATTCGCGCATAAGGAATTTTACAGTGGCTACGGTCAACAACCCTATTGATACACCACAACAAAGAGAACACGAGTTACTAGCCCTAGAACTATTCAATTCGCCCGAGCTGCAGAAGGTTTATGCGCAAGTGAGAGTTTACTGGTTAGACTTGGCTCAACCGTCATCTGATATGCGGTCCTGTTTCGATGCCGCATTCAACGAAGTGATGTTCAGTGCCGTGGTCTGGGCGCTAAATCAAGATCCGCTTTATCCGAAAGTGATTACCATCAGTCGTCTTTCTCACGATTTATACGACCAGCACATCCCTGGATCACGGTGGGGTATTGATAATCCGGACAGCGTATATAGAGTCATTCCTGTCAATGGTTCTGAGCAATATGTCATCAGTGGCCGAGTGCATGAAAAGCGTCTGGTGGAGAATTATTTCACGCTGTGGGACAAAGATATGCGAACCGTCGGCCTAATGAATGGCAAAGATCTGGTAGTAGATGCAGAGGGACACTTCAAAATAACTGTAGACAATCGACCAGCGGGTGAACGACCCAATCACGTTCAGACCGACGATAGCGCGTTTGAATTCTATATTCGTGACGTGATCTTCGATTGGGCAGAAGACCGTGTGAATGAGTTACGGGTCGAACGCTTAGGGCCGCCGCCTACCCGGGCCCAGTATGAGCGCGATCAACTGATTGAACTGGCCGGCCAGTATATGCATAAATACGCAACTAATTCCCACCGCTGGAATAATCAGGCGCTGCAAAAGGAACCCAACGACTTTAGTTTCTTAATTGACCGAGAAGACGACGGCGCTCAGGTTGGTCAAATCTATATCATGGGCCACTTCCGGCTACCCGACGCCAAACACGCTATCGTGCTGAAGGTAGACATGGGCGGGGCCGAGTATTTCATCGCACCCATTACCAATATATGGGGTACCACTAATAACATTACGGAGCGTAATGGCTGCCTAAACAGCGCGCAGTCAATCGAAAATACAGATGGAAGTTACACCTTTGTCCTTTCGGTGACTGACCCCGGAGTGCACAACTGGCTGGATCCCAACGATATGCATGAGGGCATTCTCACCTTAAGGTGGGCTGAATTTATCAGCGGCAACCCATCCGATAGCTTGGGCGTCAGCTCGTCTGTGGTCAACTTAGCGGAGTATCAGGCCACATTGCCCGACAGCGAAAAGGTTTCCTTAGAGCAACGCCAGCGGATCAGTAAAGAACGCGCCGCAAGCTATGCCTGGCGTCTTGCAGGAGCAACATAGATGAGCGCGAAAATTTGGTTTATTACCGGATGTTCTACCGGCTTTGGACGACATATTGCGCTGGCAGCACTTGCCCGTGGTGATAATGTCGTCGTCACGGCGCGCCGCCCTGAAACGGTCGCCGATATATGCGAGCACTATCCAAGCAATACGCTGGCATTAGCACTGGATGTAACGGACGCATCTCAAATTGAAGCCTCAGTGTCCTCGGCGGTAGACCACTTTGGGGCTATTGATGTATTGGTCAATAACGCGGGCTATGGCTACGTGGGTGCGATTGAAGAAGGCGAAGAAGCGGCAGTGCGTCAACTGTTTGAAACTAATTTCTTTGGTGTTCTAGCGCTGACCAAAAGGGTTTTGCCCCTGATGCGGCAGCGTGGCGGAGGCGTTATACTGAACAACTCTTCTCAGGCCGGTTTGATGGCCAATCCTGGCACTGGCTATTACAGTGCTTCCAAGTACGCACTGGAAGGTTTAATGGAAGCGCTGTCGAAGGAAGTAGCACCATTTGGCATCCAGGTATGCTCAATTCAGCCCGGCGCCTTCCGCACAGATTGGTCCGGCCGCTCCATGCAACGGACCCAGACGCCCATTGATGACTATAATGAACATGTCGGATCACGACTGAACATGATTGGCGAGATGGACGGCAAGCAACCCGGTGACCCTGTGCGGGCCGCGCAGGTATTCGTCGACCTAGCCCATATGGATAAACCACCGGCGCAACTCTTGCTAGGTGCTGGCGTCTTGGCCACCTACCGCGACAAACTAACTGAAGTTAGACAATCGCTAGACACCTGGGAAGCCGTGACTCAGGGAGTGGATTTCGGCCCCGACGAATGATCAAGTTTGGCAATGTGCAATACCGCTGCTTAGCTAAGAATTAGACTGGCACCGACTCAAAACGAATTGATACCCCCGCTCGCCGTTCGTTACTGCGCTAGATTGATAACGATAAGTCTTTATCTACCAAAGAGTATCGCAATCATTCGAAGCCATAGCGATGACGATATTCTTTAAATTCAGCTTTAAGAAACTCTTCTGTGTAACCAAACTGCTCTGGACTGTATTCATGAACAGCACGATCGTCACGCCGATTGTTATTCCGCCAGTCTTGTATAGCTGCTCTCGCCATATCGGTAAACTCCATACCGATAAATTGATAGACC
>PKDD01000138.1 GCA_002862465.1 Haliea sp. | reverse complement strand
AAAAGATCCATAAATTTGTAACGTTGCCCCGAGTACAGGCAACTCTTTAAACGCGTCAATAAGCACGTGGCATCCTTTGTGGAACGCCAGTGAGCCAATAAAACCTATCCGCAGTGGTCCTATATGCTTTGAGAGACGATTACCTCCCTTAGTCGACGTTGCCTCAACGCCAAAGCTTGACTCGACAATCAAATCAGAGCTGACACCATAGCGAACAAGGAACATCTTCATAAAGTCATTCGGCACGATAATTGCGTTCAACCGATTCAATCGACAAATATTTATCGGTAGGCGTTTTGCAATTGCCAAGACTTCCTCATGCATAGGATAGGCAGGCAAGGAGCCGCTACTTGTAAGCCGAACTAGAACATCTGCGCCGTGATCCGGCAGTGATTCAGAAATCTTGCCAATGAGCCGTCCGCGTGTACTCTGAACGAAGTGCTTCACACAATTCCCTGAGTGCGCAGTGGGACCGTTACAAAGACTGCCATCGTCAAGCAAGAGTTGGCTGCGCGGACAGATAAACCAAAAATCTGTAGGCGTCATAAAGCGCGGTACGCCCGCACGCGCCGCTCGATCAATTAGCCCTGTCCCCAGCCGGTTTAAATGAAAAAAATGAACCAATGCCGGCTTAAAGCTGTCCAAGATTTGATCAAAGTAATCTGCCGCCAGGCGGTTATCATATCCAATTTCAACTTTCGAAACCTGTCCGCCCATAGGGACATAGGCATGGTGAAAGCGATAAACGTGGATGCCCTCAAAATCATACTCGCTGAGCCGGTCGGCATCCTCTCGGCTTTCACTGTCTGGATAGCCCGCCAGAACATGCACCACATGCCCACGCCGAGTAAGCTCGCGCGCTACAGAATGACACAGGACCTCCGTCCCAGCAGCAAACTGCGGAAAGTACTGATGAACCGTGAGTAAGATTTTCATCCCAGGCCACTCAATACGTTAGCCGACCGAAGCAGCCAACTCACTCTTCATCCAGTCAGCGGTTAGGCTGATCCCCTCTTCCATAGATATCACTGGGGCCCATTCCAAATCACGACGTGCCAATTGGTTACAAAGCACGTTAATAGGAACATCAAAAGGCCTGCCTGGCATATAGTGCCGCTCAACCGGCTTCCCCAATACATGTTCAATTCTTTCCATCACTTCATTTAAACTAATGCCAACGCCAGAACTCACATTGAAAACACGCTGCGCACCAGTATATTTCAATGCATGACTGAACGCCTTAGCAACGTCATTTACGTGAATATAATCCCGGGTAACACTGCCGTTGCCCCAAATCTCAACAGGAATACCTCGTATAGCAGAATGCAGGAATACCCCAATTGCTCCTTGAGCTGTCTCTATGCGTTGGCGCTCGCCATACGGATTAGACACCCGCAGGGTTATGGCCTTAATGCCATGAAGGCTTTCATAAACCTGCAGATATTTTTCTATCGCCAACTTTGTGACGCCATACGACACAACAGGATTGGTGGCGTGTTTTTCATCGACCGGTAAATAGAGAGGGTTGCCATAGACGGTGCCGCCAGACGAAATAAAGACGAGATTTTTCACACCGTAGTGCACCATCGCATTAAGAATGTGCAACGAACCGACAATGTTACTCTGCACATCAAAAATTGGATCATCGTTGGAACTCTTTGGCAGCGTCGTCGACACGAGATGCAGCACCGCATCAACGCCACATATTGCATCATTAACATCGTGCGTACTAGAAATGTCTCCCGCAATCCAGTCGACTGTTTCAGTAGCTGCGAAGTTCCTGTAGGGCTGTACCCGTGGCCGCTCGAAAATCCGGAGGGAGTGGCCCTCGGCTAACAACCGATCAGCGATCGCTGCGCCTATAAATCCGCCCCCTCCAAATATCACAATTATCATTGATTTCTCGCATAATTTATTTGGGCATATAGTGTTAGCGATCAGATTAATATATTCGACGCTACTATGCACGTGTCGGAGACCCCACTTTGAAAAAATCATTTGACATACAAGGTTTGGCGAAAACTCTAAACTGTTGTTAGTGCGCACAGCACGGAGGCAATAACCACTAAGATAATTATAATTCGTTCTGTTTTCTAAAAAAATTTCTCCATATCTTTAATCGGTTAATTACCGACCACAAAACGAGGACATTGCGACGATACAGATACCCTTGAGGCCAACCCGTTGACTCTAGCTCTTTTGTGAGACGACGCAATGCGCTTGGAAGGACGAGTGCTTTCAACCAATACCGCGATGATATTGCATCTCTTTTATCAGAAAATTCACCGACGCCGAACTGTTCGTTGTGATTCAGTTGAAAGTAAGCGTGAGTAACAGCTGAGTTCGGCTTCCTGATAATAGTTGACCAAATCTTTACACCCACAGGTCGAATTTCGATAGACGATATCGCATTTTCCCGTATGGTTCTGCTAATACCGTCTATGGAGTCAACAACACCTTTTTGAAAGTGCACAACATAGCTTTCTACTATATTGTTCTCTGACTCATTCACCATCCGCTCTGCACATGCATAACCGTCAACCATAGTATAGCCAACAGTACTGCCAAAGGCTGAATTAAATAGCATCTCGAGGGGCGCTACTGCCGCAAATAAGTCCGCCAAGTGTGCAGAATTCGGGGCATTTAAATCCGGGCCAAAGGCACTCTTACTTGAGTTATCTGGCTGGTTGTTGAGGAACTTATCTAGCCCAATATAGTATCCATCGAAATGACATTCGGGAAGCAAATAGGAAAGGTTGTCTTGTATCGTTCCTCGCCAACCAATATCCACCACGCCAGCACACTGCGTTGAATCCGACAATCCCTTTTGTCGTAAATACAGCAACAGCGCAAGTTTGTTCTCCTCGACTTCCATCGTGAGAAAATCCAGAAAAGAACTATCGCCAAATAAACTCATTACTTTCTTGTCCAGCCAAGGAAACTCGATCTCTTCTTGGACATCAATTTCATGGCGAGATGTGTGTATGAGTGCGCGCTCCACGTCAATATTCATAGATTTAAGTAAAGCCGCAATAGACTGTGTGCTATACAACGTCCAAATACGCATCAGTTCCTCTAGCGTAAAGCTCCGAAGAGAGGGAGCGAACGTAGCAAGACGACTGACCTCGAGAATCTCTGAGGGTGGAGCTAACTGTCCTAGAGGCTGGCTAACGCTTAACCTATCATAAACTTTCTTAAAAAATTCCCCTTCTCGGGTAAAGAAATAAACTTTCTTATGTCCTTCTCGAAGAGATTTTTCCATCACAAATAGCATAAAACCAACAACCAGCGGCGCACAGTATTTACCATATTCGTAAAGCTCGCTTGACACTGCAGATAAAGTACAATCTGACGTCGCAAAGTCTGGCTGCTTGATTACCAATTTTTCAACGCTGGCCGCTCGGTTCTCAAACTCTTCCTTACGCAAGCCGCGCAAAACCGATTCAGCCTTAGGCAAATAGGCAACGGCTTCTATGCCACAGCCTCTAGCCATCTTTACGTCTGATTGCACATTGTCGCCGACGTGAATTGTAGAGCCTGGGTCGACCTTTTCTTCTTCGAGGACTAACCCAAAAAGCCGCCCAGAACGTTTGTTCAGGCGATGGTCACAAGATGAATAGCCCCGATCGACAACATTCCCAAGACCTGCGTAACAGAGTAACTCTGAAATTACTTGAGCACTCATGTAAAAATCGGAAACGAAAGCTCGTCCTTGAGAAGGATAGGACTTTAAAAATTCCTCAATTCCAGCGTCTGCATAAATAATAGACTTCTCCTGCTCGACCTCGACAGACGCAAGGGTCGTCATCATAGGGCGAATATTATCTACGTCGCTCAATACAACTTGAAGCCACGCCTGATAGACTTCGTACTGATTATATTCATCATCCATACCGGAGGAGAGATAAGTCGTGCCAATTGTTGCCTCGGCCGCTTGTCGTTCGCGAAAAAGTCTCATGGAATCGCGATATTCAAGCCTTACTAGTGAAAAATAATTATTGAGCAGATAATTACTAACATGCAATTTGACCGCATCAGGGTGACATTTTCGGCGGAGCAACGTATCCCATACGTCAACCGTAAGAAGTTTATGCGTCATCATCGAGCCCCACGAAAAAAGCGATTGATCACTCTTTTTATTTTCAAAGTGAGATCGTTAGAGGAAACGTCCGAATATGATGTAAATGGACTGATCGAATTTACAAAATCTTCTTTTTGAGCCTGATATGGCTTCTCCTCATCAGAAACTGCACTAGGGCTCAACCCAAGATATCTATTAAACTGGCTTTTGATATGCCGACTCACCAACGTCGTTCTATAAGCAGGCGCGACTATCGGCTGCGCGGAATATCGGTGATGGAGCACTTCAGCCGCATCAAAATTTGGCTCTCGCCCTGATAAAATGCTCTCAATTGCCAAAAGAAATTCCCTTCCCTCACTGTCAACCGATTTTTTCTCCATATGTGAAACGCCGAAATCGGACATTTCAACAAGTTTCTCAGGGTTTGAGACTAACGACAAAACCGCTTCAGCGAGCGACTCTGGCGTTTGATGCGCAAGTAGGACTCCCCCAGCAGGGACATCAAACAAATTATTGTCTCGATAGAGGTCAACCGATGGCAAACCCGCAGCCATCATATCGAAAGCGTTACAAGACGGGTTGCTTGAGCTAAGGCATAAACCGACATGGCAGCGATTATAGACCTCGTTCAGCTGCTCAGTATTTAGCAAACCCATATTACTATAGTCATACCAAAGATTCGGTGACTCAGCAGACCCAACAAAATATAGCTGGGCATCTGGCCGTATATTTTTAACGATACCTAGGGCCTCTATTCCCAACTGCGGGCAGCGACGTGGCTTGTCGTGTTGATAAATAAAACAGATGGCCGGCGGCTTATGCAGCCGATCCTTTATCTTATGCGTTACGCGAAAAACCCTCGGATCGGTAGAAAAATTACAGTAATAAGGTGAATTTCCAAATTCACTATAAAGCTTCAAGGCAAGCCAACGTCCGTAGGTAATCGTCTGCAGCCCGTATAAATATGAGTTTTCAGCGAATATAGTGCCGTCGCCAACAGGATTGAAGCAAGCCTCAAAATCTTGAATAAAATACGCTCTCAGTTTTGCGGGCATATCACGAACAATCTTAGCGGTTTCCCATTGGGTTGCGATGATCAAATCATAGGGTTTCTGCAAATTGCATCCGGCTACGATATGGACGCCCTTTACCCCATAATATTCTCGGGCGTCATCACATAAATTCGTCCCGCTTTTATCGAGCCTGTCGGACACATATATCTCTGCGGCGAAGCCGTTTTGGTTTAACACAGAGGCGAAATTATAGATTCTAGCGACACCACCTGAGCCTCTGATGGGCGCCGGCGCTAACAACGCAATATTTACCATAGTGAAAAGTATTTCCGGTAAGAGTGTCGGGAAGATCGTTTTCTATCTTTCATGTGACTAGCTTTAGAAACCGTAGAGCCCTAATCAGCATATTTTGATTTAGCTTTCCTAAAGCTGCCACGCCAGCATCAATTAGTTTAGTCTGCGCCTGAATCGTTCCGTCGCGCTGTTCAATTACACCATCCTGCGCCTGAATCGTTTCATCGCGCTG
>PKDD01000040.1 GCA_002862465.1 Haliea sp. | reverse complement strand
CAGCGACTTTGATGGAAAATGGGACGAGCCCACGGGCAAGATCAATGTCAGTTGGAATGCGACAGACAATATTATGGCCTACGCCACGCTGTCGCGCAGCTACAAAAGCGGTGGTTTTAATCCGATATCGTCTGAGTCCCCCCTTCTAGATCCTGCTTTGGGCGGGAATCCGAGCCTCTCCGAGTTTGATCCGGAGTATATCAACGCACTAGAGCTAGGCTTAAAAAGCCGTTTTTTTTCTAACACGCTGCAGGCCAATATGACGTACTTTTATTATGATTACGACGGCTTGCAGGTTGGAGAGATTCAAAATCAGACTGCAGTGAATAGCAATTATGATGCCACCATACAGGGCTTTGAAGGTGAGTTTATTTGGGTGCCCGATGAGCACTGGCGCTTTACTACCAATTTGGCGTGGCTAGATTCAGCGTTGGACAGTGCAGAGAGCGTCGATCCGGCGAATATCAATCAACTGGGCACCGTAGAAAATATTATCACTACGCCGTTTAACAATGAGTACATCGGTCCGGACTGTCCCACAGGCACTCCGACGTGTCCCGGGTTGCCGGTATCGGTTAAAGGTAATTCACTGCCTAATGCCCCTGACTTTTCTGTGAACGTAGGCGTCGGCTATACGTGGTTTTTGCAGAATGGTATGGAGATTGCCGCGGCGACAAATTATTACTGGCAGGACGACTTCTACACTCGAATCTTTAACGCACCCAATGATAAAGTGGATGCCTGGGAAGTCTGGAACGCGACTGTCACCCTGTATAGCACCGACAAAAGCTGGCTTGTCGAGCTTTGGGGGCTTAATTTAAATGATGACGATCATGTTACCGGCCAATATTTGGGTGATCAAAACGTGGGATTGGCCACTAATCAGTTCTTGTTAGAGCCGCGTACCTATGGCGTTAGCCTACGTTACAACTTCTAGTTAAGTTGATGAGGGCAAATGTTTCGAATTTTTCTTCCTCCAGATGGGCTGGAGTTAGCTGATAAGAAGCTACTTCTTTTACTGGGGGTAGCCTTTTTTGTCGGTCAGTATGATATGACCATTCTTGGCCTCGCGCTGCCTGACATTCAGAACAGTTTTGATATTTCAGAACAAAGTTTGGGAAAAGTCATCGCCATCGCGAAGGTAGGCTCTATTCCTGCACTATTCCTTGCCCTGTTGTCAGACCGTATTGGTCGACGCTCAATGCTGATGTTTACCCTGCTGGGGCTTTCCATAGCCACAGGCGCAACAGGGTTTGCCCGCACCACAGAGGAATTTATTGCAGCGCAGTTTCTCGCACGTGTGTTTTCTACAGCAGAGGAAATAATCGCGGTTATTTATGTCCTCGAGCTACTTCCCGTTATGTATCGTGGTTGGGGGGTAGGCTTTTTAGCCGCGATGGGCGGCATAGGCGCTGGGCTGGCGTCACTTTTATACGGTGCAGTGGAATTTTTGCCGGGAGGTTGGCGGGCGCTGTATATTATTGCGGCCTTGCCTATTTTATATCTTGCCTGGCTGCGTCGGCTGATGCCGGAATCTACGATGTTTAATCGGTATGCTAGCAGCAACAAGACGCCGTCATTTTGGCAGCCATTTGTCATTGTATTCAAATCTCATAGAGGTCAAATAACGGCCATTGGGCTAATCGCGGCCGCATTTTGGTTCCATGTTGCTGCGACGATGAATTTCATGTCCAAGTATTTGCAGGAGGTGCATGATTATGCCCCGCAAGAAATCAGCCTGCTCTATATCGTGGCTGGCACTTTAGCAATTATGGGCAATGTCACGGCGGGGCGGATCTCAGACCGCATTGGGAGGCGACCCACGCTGGCCGCAGGCCTACTAATTAACTGCCTCGCCGTAATAACTTTTTACAACAGCAGTGGATTACTGTTGCCGTTGGCCTGGATTGCACTGCTGTTTAGTTTTTTTGCAGTAGAAGTGATGGTCAACACGATAAGCGGCGAACTGTTTCCAACAAGCTGTCGTTCAACCGCATCGACGTTGCGTATGATCTTTGCTGTAGTTGCGGGGGTGGCTGGTCTTACGATCGAAGGCAGTCTCTATACGCTTCTCGGTAGCCATTCCGCGGCACTCTCTACCATGACTCTGACCTCTTTATTGGCAGTACCTATCGTAGTACTTGTTCTTCGGGAGACATCCGGTACGCAGCTGGATTAACAACGTCGCTAATGCACTCTTATTGGAGGGTAATTGGTGTTCGTCGAGCAATAGATGAGATAATAAAGAGGCAAAGTTACTGTCTAAAAGGGTCACACAAACCGGTCAGGCTGCGTCATCGCAGGCGTTGTTTCTCTTTGTTATCGATGCTATCGATAGGCTTCTACTAAGCAGTAACTTACCGTCGCAGTGGTTCACGTATCAACCGCTTTTTACTGGCGACTTCGAGCAGCAATCGATCCTGCATGCGTCACGCACCGTCAGTTAATAAAACGACCAAGCTGCTGTTCAAAGGCTAGACTCTGTCTTTTGAGTGACTCATTTTTCTGCAACAAATCTACCACCATAGAGATGGCTATCCAGTCAATCTCTAGGTCGTGGTGGAGGCGCACCGCCTTGCGAAGCCAGTGCGCGCCGGCGGTGTCGAACCTCCAATCTGCACTATTATTCCCATCTGCTGGTTGCGCAATTCCGTGATCCACCGCCTCTATAATAATCTGCTCTGTAAATCCGCCACATTGACAAAGCTCCTGTACTGAAACCCACATCACTATTTCCGCCATCGTTAGTTACTCCAGTCTGCTCTTGGGTTGAACTTTGATTTATCTGATAATGATTGCCACAGCATTTGCACTTCGTCATCGGTCGTTGGGGGCATCACTATCTTTAATAGCGCAAACATGTCGCCACTCCCAGTTTTCGTTCTCATGCCTTTGCCCTTTATTCGTAGCCTCTGGCCGGCGCGGCTGTTGGCCGCAATCGTTAGGTTTATCTTCCCGGTCAGAGTCGGAATAGTCACTTTGGCCCCCAATGCAGCCTCCCATGGAGCCAGCGGAACAGTGATCACGAGGTTATGCCCTTCAACATCAAACATGGGGTGCGGAACTAACCGGATATGTAGATAAAGATCTCCATGCGGGGCATCGCCCTGACCGTAGCCTCCTTGTCCCTTTAACCGAATACGCTCCCCATCGGCAATGCCTGCGGGTATCTTAACTTTTAAACTTTTTTTAACTTCCTTAACTTGACCGTCCTCATAAACAGGAATCTGGTACTCCACTAGTTTAGACGTCTCAGAAGCAGCCTCTTCAAGGAATACAGGCATTTCAATTTCTGCGTCTTGTCCTCTGAACTGCCTTGACTGCTGAGTCGAATTTGCACCATTTCCGCTAAACATGGAGTTAAAAAATTCAGAAAAGTCACTTTCGAAATGCGTAGATTCTGTGCCGCTGAAGCCGTTGTTAGTTTGCCATCCCGGCGGTGGCTCAAATCCAGTATCAGGTTGGTTACTGTACTGACGCAGTTCATCATATTCCGCTCGGCGCTGTGTATCCTTTAAAACTTCATAGGCCTCTGCAACCTCTTTAAACTTTTCTTCTGCGCCCTTCTCTGGATTCATGTCGGGATGATACTTTCTCGCCAATTTGCGGTATGCAGTTTTAATGGTCTTGTTGTCCGATTCTGGAGCTACACCAAGAAGCTCATAATAGTCTTTAAAGTCCATAAGATTCTCATCTAAAAATTTATATTACGCTTTCTCAGGTCAGCGGCACTAGCGAAGCACAACTAAACCTCCGCCATAATGATTGCAGCTCGCACTAACCCCGGCCGCACACTCTTATGCGAGACCTAATTTGTTAGTAAGTATCTCCATTGTCGCATTACTTAGCCGGCGATTTCCATCATGAAAAATCGAGAAATATGCCTGCGTAATTGAATAGGGTTAAAACCACTCTGCGTTCCGGCAAGCCTAGTTTGATCTAAGGGGCCTTTCAGCCTTATTATGCTGTAATGCCAAGTCGGTGACCAATTTTCGATGGTACCTAAGACTAAAGAATGAGGTTTACAATGACCGAGAAATGTCCGTACCAGTTTGATCTTATGAACCCTATGACTCACAACGACAAGCTCCCGTTTGAAGCCTTTGCGACATTACGTCATCAGTGCCCGGTGTCTTATCAAAGTGGAGCATCCGAGCATGGAGGTGATTTTTGGGCGATCACAAAACGGGACGACCTTGATTATATTTCAAAAAACCCTGGAAAGTTTTCATCTAGTGTAAATCTCTCTCATCCCCAATCGGGTGGTAATGATCCGGAATCGCTGGAGATAATGCGGCAGCTTATTATCAACATGGATCCTCCAAATCATGTTAAGTATCGCCGCGTCGTGCGTAACGCGTTTACTGGTAAAGCGGTAGACGCTCTTGAGCCGCTGATGAGAGAATTTGCAAAAGATATTATTGATAAAATTGCTAGCAGAGGCGAGTGCGAATTTGTATCTGAGGTGTCGGCCGAGATGCCTCTTTTTGTTATTTGCGCGCTGATGGAGATGCCAGCGCAAAAGCGTCAAACTTTTGCCAGTCTTGTTGATGTCATGATTGGCATGGATGACCCTGAAATGGATGTAGCCCCTGAAGATGGCCAGCTTGCAGCAGCACAGATTTTCGAGATCGCTATGGAGCTTGCGGCGAGTCATACAGCAGAGCCGAAAGGGGGTACTGTGATTGACGCCCTGCTAAACGGGACTGTCGGAGGTGAAAGCCTCAATGAATTTGAGTTTTGCACTTTTTTTCTAATCCTGATAGCCGGCGCTGTTGAGACCACTCGGACGGCAACCAGTCAGGGTATGCGACTTTTGATAGCGCATCCGGAACAGCATCAAATGCTTATAGATGACCCATTACTCATAGAGGATGCGGTTGAGGAGATTTTGCGATTCTATCCACCCTTTATACATATGCAACGGACTGCTACGGAGGATATCACTATAGGTGGAATGGATATCAAAAAGGGCGACCTGTTAAAACTATTTTATCCTTCAGTAAACCATGATCCGGAAATATTCGGAGCAGATGCCGAGGCATTTGATATTACGCGCTCGCGGAGGATGCCAGATTTGAAGCATCAGCACCGTACTTTCGGAGTGGGGCAGCATTTTTGTATCGGTTCTCATTTAGCTCGCAAAGAGCTGTGCATTATGTTCGAAGAGATCGTGCCTCGCCTGCGCAATCCGCAGTTAGTTGCCAGTCCTCATAATCTGGTGTCTAATTTTATTCCAGGAATTAAGAGAATGAACATCACTTTTGATGCGGTTAGTTAGTACAAGACGGGTTACAACGCTACACAACAAAAGAGGGAACCTATTGATGCTAAAAAAATTCATCTGGTGGACAGGTTTATCGGATTTTTTGGTAGGAGCAGGCACATGGGCGGGAGCCGTTGCAATTGCGAGCGCTGCTGAGCCGGTGAAGGGTCAGCTAGTGCCATTGATAACGCTGGGAACATTTTTGATGATGGCGGCGGCCCTGTTAATGTGGGCGTCTCATGACATGATTAATCGCGCGCCGGTTTTTTTCTGGCAAGGTCTGGTTCGTCTATCGGCGATATCTGCGGTCATTTACGCGGTTCCGAATCAGCTCGCGGAGACCTGGGAGTACTGGCTATTAGCCATTGATGGGCCGATTGGGCTGGTCTACGTTGTTGCCGCAATGAAAGTGACAGGTTGCTCTTTCTGGCAACTACTGGGCTGCAAGACGTCGCCCTCCGGGCCG
>PKDD01000072.1 GCA_002862465.1 Haliea sp. | reverse complement strand
CGGGCACGTTGGCCGCGAAGCCGTCAAAGGCATTATGCGACACCCTGAGTTGGAGCTCGTCGGTTGTTACGCGTGGAGCAAGGACAAGGCCGGCAAGGATGTCGGTGAACTGTGTGGCATTGATCTCACCGGTGTGATTGCCTCCGGCGACATAGAGCATTTGCTGGCATTGGACGCGGATTGTGTTTGCTATATGCCGACCTTTCCCGATATCGATGAAGTCGAGCGTATCCTGCTCGCCGGTAAAAATGTGGTCTCGAGCTATTTTATTAACGCGCGCTCTTGGGGGCCAGAGGTTCAGGGTCGTTTGATTCAGGCGGCTGAGCAGGGCGGCGTCAGTTTATTTGGTTCCGGAATTTTTCCGGGCTTTGCCAATTTTGTTGCTGCGCTGATGGCATCGGCGAGCTATGGCTTCACTAAGATACGTTTTTTGGAATCGGTGGATTTAACACACTATGAAGCCATCGCTAATTACGCCAACCTGGGTTGGGGGCAGCCGCCAGAGGAGAAGTGGCGTGCGACCAATGAGAGTGTGCTGGGCACTTATGCTGAGTGCATCGATTTAATTGCTGACCTCCTGCACATTCCAATCACTGAGATCCGTTTTGACTATGAGTCAGCAACTGCCACAGATGATAGAGAATTTCACGGCTACTCGATTCCCGCTGGCACCATCGCCGGACAAAAATGCCTGTGGACCGGCATGGTAGGTCAAGAAGCGGTGATCGAATTAGAAGTAGTGTGGAATGCGGGCAAGGGGCTGCAGCCCGAGTGGCCGGTAAGCCATGGTTATACGATGGAAGTGCAGGGTGACCCTGGCATTCACACGCGGGTGAAATTCGCGCCGTCCAAAGCTCAAATGCAAGGCGGTCGCCCCGCTGATCTGGCCAACGTCGTAACGGCGATGCCGGTAGTGAATGCTATCTCAGCCGTATGCGACGCGAAGGCAGGTATTCGAACGTACGCGGATTTGCCGCTGATTAGGGGGTATTACACGGCCCCATAGCCCTAGAAAAACGTGAAGAATGGACGCCGCAGTCCATTCTTTAAGGATGTAATATTTGAGGGCTGATCTTTAGATAGTGGGTGCTAGCTTGGCGTGGTGCGAGACTCTCAGAGCCTTTCACGGCTATTGAAAAAGAATCTACTCGCAGCACGCCCTTGAGTTTACGAATACTGCGCCAGGCTACTACCTAGAACATATAAGCCGCACGCAGGCCTAAAATGCGCCCCTCGTCCATCACGTATGCGTGTGTACCCGATAGCACCGGTACATCGAAGCTCTGTGATATTGCTGCTTCATCAAACACATTGCGAGAGTAAGCGGTAAGTTCCCAACTCTCCGTTCTGACGCCTACACGCAGATTGACCTTAGTAAAGCTCTCTATTTGGTCCAAGGGATCGTTGTCTCCGTTGGAGAAAAACTTACTTCGGTAGTTGGCTTCGCCACTGATAAACGCATCCATACTGCTTAACGGGTAAACATAGTCCCAGGTCACCGAGGCACTGTAATCCGAGGCATACAGCGTATTTTCGCCATCGAGATCGTTGAACGTGTCCAACACATTGGTCGGGCCATCAACGCCACATTGTGGGTTCGCATCGAGCTGTATCGCGGTGCAAGGGGCTTCTTTGAACTCGCCGTATGTGGCATCTAGGTAAGCCAAATTAGCACCGAGAACCAGGTTGTCGGTAGCGGCCCAGCGGGTTTCGACCTCAATACCCTTGATGTCGACCGAACCGGCGTTGGTCACGCCAAATCCAACACCCTTGAAGATAGCCGTTTGCAGGTTGTCATACTTACTGTAGAAGGCGGCCCAGTTGAGGGTCATACCGCCGTCTAGCAATTGGTGTTTGCCGCCAATTTCATAGGCATCTACAGTTTCGTCCTCAAACTGAAAATCATCACTGGGATTGGTGGGATCATAGCAGGCTGGAATGTCCACGGTGTCTTCCTGCGATGTCGGGCCAGGCACCACAGCACAGGGCCAGGCACCTATAGGCAAGTTGTCAGGCTGTCCATCGTCCGCGCCGGTGAAGCCGCCACTTTTGAAGCCCTGCGAAAAGCTTGCGTAAAGCATGCTGTCATCCGAGTAATTCCATTGCAGGACGGCAGATGGAATCCAGTCATCGGTTTCTCGGTTTTGCTTGTAGTCATAGGCGTAGGTGTTGAACTGCTCAGCCTGAACTTGTCCTAGATAGAAGCTATCACTGGGGGCATCGTAACCACTGGCATCGTCTGTCAGGAACTGGGTGCTCTGCACGTCCTTTGTTTCTTTGGTATAGCGCAAGCCCAGCGTCAGCGTGATTTCCTCAGTGATATTAATCATGCCCTGTGCAAACGCGGCATAAGACTCCGATTCCAATATGTACCTATGGTTGCGGGCGGCCTGATTGGTCGTATAGGCACCTACAGGAGATGTCACCAGCGGGAAGACAGACACAAAAGGCCCCAAGGAGAAGAGGTTCTGAAAAGTACCGTCTATCGCCACCAGGCGCTTGTTGTCCAGCTTGCTGGTGTCGTAATACAGACCAGCGGTGTAGTCTATAAAGTCTCCGCCGGGAGACTGTATGCGCAATTCCTGGCTCCACTGATCGAACTTCTCGTCGTCGTCGCGAGCAAGGAACCGCAGCGGCGTCCAGTCTACGTCGGCGCCGCTGGTGACATGATAATCGGTATAACCGCTTATCGATGTAATTATAAAATCATTCAGGTCGTAATTAATCGCGATGGCGACGTTATTGACATCGGCTTTATCGCCATCGGGTTCGCGGCCTAGGCCAACGTAGTCAAGGCTGCCGTAGTTATTGTCTCTGTAGGTAGTGAAATCCTCTCCCGCCACGTCTGGCAACTCCGGGAAGTTGTCATCGGCTAAGCCGTATCCAATGCTGGCAAATGGCCCGAGATTAGGAAACAGCTCGGAACGCTCGGGTTCTTCTAGATATAACCAGGTTGCAGCGGTAGAGCCTTTGCGTTTTTCGTCAGAGTGCCCGTACTTAAAATTGACGTCGAGTTCGTCAGAGGGCTGCCATACAGTGGTGAGGCGGTAGGTCGTATCCTCAATATTGGGTTCGTCTTCGTTCAGGTACTTGTTATCTATCCAGCCATCGGATTCGCGATATTTGAAGGCAAAGCGCATAGCCAGCGTATCGGTGATATCACTGCCGACATGACCTTCGGTGAGAAACCCATTGTTGCTTTCAGCGGCAACAGAGATCGCGCCATTCAGGTCTTCACCGATGGTGGGAGAGGCGGTGATAACGCTGACGGCACCGGCTACCGTATTGCGGCCAAACAGAGTGCCTTGGGGTCCGCGAAGGATTTCTACCCGCTCCAGATCTAGGAAGGCGTTACGGTACTGACGACCTCGGCCCATATAAATGCCATCCACATACATGCCTACGGACTGCTCGAAGCCTTGGTTGTTGCCAGAGCCAACGCCACGCATGTAGATGTTGGTGTTGACCGGAGCGATCGCGATATGCAAGTTGGGCACGTAGTCGGACAGCTGCATCATATTTTGGATACCCGCCTCTTGAATTTGTTCACCCTGCATCGCGACGACTGAAATTGGCACGTCCTGCAGGCTTTCCACCTTCTTCTGCGCGGTTACTACGACCTCTTCTAACTGCTGAGCGCTTGCCAAGTGACTTGTGGCGGCGAGGGCTAGCGCAGCAATTATGGGGGTGCTTTTAAATGATTTGGACATTGTCCTTCTCCAAAGTAATTATTTTTATTCATTCCATAGCATAGCGGATGACAAAGCAAGAGAATAAATGCTCAAAATGTGCCAAATTTCGCTGCCCTCCGAGCGCTGCCTGGCGTTCGGCGCGCTTTAGGTTGCCGAGTGGGCGGGGCCTCAAAAAATTTTGGTTGCAGACTAGGCTTTACAAACAGTAGGCAAGCCTATTTGCGCCGTGTCTTGCTGCGCATTTGCCCATTGACAGGCATTATTTCCGGTTTGTAGTAACTCCCGTATGTGAATTTACAGAACCATTGATCTGTTGGTTGCGTAAAAATTCATGGAATCGGTTATGGTAGTGCCAACATTGCTGCATCAGCAATAAGACATGGTTTGCAAAACCCTGGTGGATAAGGGTTGAATGACGCGTCACGCAGCGCCTTAGGGCACTTTAATTTTTGAATCGCATTAAATGGGTGGTGTAATGCACAACAATGTCGCGCCTGAGGAACACTCCGCCACCGTAATCATCGGGGCTTCGGGCGGCATTGGCAGCGCCCTAGTGAGTCGTTATCTGGCCCAGAGCAACTGTGAAACGGTGTTTGCCGTTAGCCGGCTGCCACCGCCCTCCTCAGCTGCCGGCTCAGATACGCGAGTGCACTGGTTGGTATGTGATTCTAGTGAGGAAGACGTGAAGCGAGTAGTGGCTGAGCTAGTATCTAGCGGTTTGAATTTACATCGTATCGTTATCTGTGCGGGCCTGCTGCACAATGATACCGTCGCCCCAGAGAAATCACTGGATAAGCTCGATCCCGATGCGCTGCGGGCCGTACTTGATGTTAACTTAGTGACCCCGGCGTTGTGGTTGGCTGCGCTCGTTAAGCCCCTAAGGCGAGCTACAGGCACCGTGATCGCAGTGCTCAGCGCCCGCGTGGGCAGTATCACAGACAACCGGTTGGGGGGATGGTACAGCTACAGGGCCTCCAAGGCCGCACTCAACATGTTTCTCAAAACGGCAGCGATAGAGTATTCTCGTCGCTCTCCAGGTGTCAAACTCATCTCTTTTCACCCTGGTACCACCGACACCTACTTATCGTCTCCATTTCAGGCCAATGTCGCCAAGGAAGCGTTGTTCACGCCTGATTTTGTGGCCGATCGTCTCATTAAGCTGTTGGACGAGGTACAACCGGATGGCCAGTTATCATTCCTAGACTGGGCAGGCATCGAGATACCCTGGTAGTTTCCGCCTGAAGCCTGCAAAGGGTGGTGTCGGATGCCGCCCCGACAGGGACCAAGCCCTCATGTAACGTTCCGCGTTGGCACTGCTGATGCAAGCCTCAGCGTCCATTTCCTTTGCGTTAATTCATGGTAGTATTTTCTACTAATTGATTGAAAAAAATTAGCGAGACAGGATGAATCAGTGGGCCATACTAGGCACTGCAGAGATACCCAATAACGGCGGGCAACTGAAATTGTCGAGAAGAGGGCGAGACTTCTCTATTCGCCTTTCGGGTATACGGGGTGACCTGATGAATAGCCGTGAGCACGGCTCAGAGGAGGCCCTTGCCGAATTAGGTTGTGCCCGCCTGAGCGCCCTTGGCGGTGCTCGCGTGTTAGTGGGCGGATTGGGTATGGGGTTCACACTTGCTGCCGCGCTCAGGTCACTGTTGCCGTCAGCGCACGTTACCGTGGCCGAGTTGATACCCGCCGTCGTAGAATGGAATCGCGGGCCATTGGGAGATTGCGCAGGACAACCATTACAGGATCAGCGCACGCAGGTTTACATCGGTGATATTGCGCAACTACTGGTTAATAATAGTGACCCGTTCGATGCCATTTTATTGGATGTCGATAATGGGCCTGAGGGTCTAACCCACTCTGAAAACGACTGGCTGTATTCAGTTGACGGATTAAGAGCCCTTTTCCACGCGCTCGGCCCAGAGGCCACTTTGGCTATTTGGTCGGCTGGCCCGGATCCACTATTTCTCGTTCGGTTAAAAAAAGTAGGGTTTCACGCGACTACTCGGACCGTAAGGGCGCGCCCAGGCAAAGGTAGTCGGCACACAATATTTCTTGCACACAAAGGACGCGCCATGGTTTCTAACG
>PKDD01000094.1 GCA_002862465.1 Haliea sp. | reverse complement strand
GTAGCCACAAAGCTATAAAACGCTTTCGATGGTTTTCTTCAACGCCGCACTGTCTGGAGTAGTGCTGCTGCCAAAATGCTTAACCACGCGGCCAGATCTATCTACGACATATTTGTTGAAGTTCCAACTAGGGGCTTCAGTTTGAGCAGCGAGCTCACGGAATACCGGATTTGCGTTATTACCCCGCACGTCGCTAGGTGCAAACATTGTAAACGTGACTCCGAAGTTAACATAGCAAACATCGGCGGCCTCTGCCTCGCTGTTTGCCTCTTGACGAAAATCGTCACTCGCAAATCCTACAACCTTTAAGCCCTGATCCCGATATTCGTCGCTTAATGCTTGCAGGCCTTTGAACTGTTTCGTATAGCCGCAGTGGCTAGCTGTGTTGACAATGAGCAGCGGCTGGCCGGGGCTGGCTTCACAAAGGTTTACCCGGTCTTGGGAGTGCAATTTGCGAAGATCGTGATTAAGATATTCAGGACAAGCTGCTCCTACATTTGCTACGAAACACAAACCCGCTAACGTTACAACTGACCGCGCCATATCGACTGCTCCTGTCTAGACTCTCATAGGCCATAAAGAAGGGATAACTGATACCCCAAGCATCTATTTTTAGCAGATAGAGGTGCTGCTGGGGGCTTTTTTGCTGGTATTCACGTCAAATAAATACCAGACATAGCAGCGGGAAAAAATTCCGTTGAGAATAAGCGCCAACGCAATTACGATTACCAACCATTCAACGCCGTTTAGTTGCGGCTGCATGAGTGCCCAAACACCGAAGGCTATGCCAAGGATGAGTCGCACTGCACGTTCGATGTTACCTAAATTACGTTCAATCATGACTAACCTCCACGTACTGATCTACCGGAATTAGTCAAATATACGCCAAAGCAGTTGTTTTGGATTACTTTACGTCATAAATGAGCATTGACCTCACGGTAGCTGTCCACTTTCCACGTGAACGCGCCACCGGCGGCTAACTTGGCGGTGTTAACCACAGTCAAAACCGCCGGAGCGCTACAAGAGGGGGGTATTGGCTTTTTCGCATCAAACGAAGAAGTCCTGATTGGCTGCGCCCAGTGCCACGGCACCCATGTTGCGCGCGAAACCAATAGGGTTATTTGCCACATGTGCCCTCGCTGTATGAATATCTAAAAAGCACTGCTGAATCGCGCTACCATGAAACACAGACGAACCGCCGGCAGAAGAAAATAGAGAATCCACAACCCCGATTGACTTTTCTATAACCAATGAAGCTTGATACCGGTATAAGATTCTGTCATCCAAAGGAATGACGCCACCCTCGCGCGCGGTATCCATCATCTTATCAAAATTAGACAGGAGCACGGTGGTCATCTCTTCGATACTGTTTTTAGCATCCGCAATTCGCACTTGAGTGCCAGTATCCTGAGCCAGTTTTGTGACATCGCCGCTGGCTTTACCCTTCACTAATTCAGTGTAAAGAGACAGGGCGTGCCTAGCCGCTCCTATCGCGGGAGTAGAAACCACTCGAATGAATAACTGTGCCCATGGCAGATGATACAAAGGCGCGCTATCGCTACTTACTCCGGGGTTAGTCCCCTCAAATCCATCAGTTTGTTTGTGGGTGCGATAATCGGGCACAAATACATCCTCAACTACAATGTCATTAGATCCGGTGCCGGTAAGCCCCATGGAGTTCCAGGTGTCTTCGATGCGGTAATCGCTCTTGGGAAGCAGAAATGTGCGATAGGTGCCGTCTGGTAAAATGCCGCCAAGCAAGACCCATGTACAATGATCACATCCGCTGCTCCAACCCCAGCGGCCGCTAAATCGAAAACCACCTTCCGCATTCTCAACCTTGCCCATCGGGGCGTAGGAGGAAGAAACCCGAGTATGAATGTCCTCTCCCCACACATCCTGTTGGGCCCGAGGATCCATTAGCGCAATTTGAAAAGCATGCACGGCTATGATACCGCTGGCCCAGGCTGTGGACATACAGCTTTCACCAATGGCCATTTGCATACGGAAGAAGTCCTGCGGGTTCAGTTCGTAACCTCCCCAACACGCCGGCTGCAGCGCGAGGAAAAACCCTGCCTCTTGGAGGGCATCAATATTTTCTGAGGGCACACGACGGTCCTCGAGTGCCTTGCCAGTGTTGGCTTGCAGCAGCGGATGCAGGGACTCCACTCGTTGCAGCATAGCGGCACCATCGTCAGCCACTCGGAGCGATGCAGTATCTACAGATATATTCATGGTCTTTCTCCAATTGATTGCCTTGTCACACAAGGTTACCCCTTAAAAATAAAGACACATCCCCTGTATGGGGGAAAGCGACTCATTCGGTTCAATATTCGCCTTTCTTCGCCGTCTACCGGGTAATTATCATTGCCGCCTCGAATACTACAGCACCTCAGGCGCCAAATGAGGCTTGGCGTAGGCCATACGCTTGAAAGTGCTCGGTTGACAATAGGTGTCCAAGCCACTGAGTGCAACAGTATCCGCATTCACCAAATCCAGAGCGCCATCTTCGCCAATGCACCCCGTTGGCACATCAGCTAGCACCACCTCGCCGATGACCAGATTTGTACCGTTTATCGCTAGCTCGTGATGTTCGCGCAGGCTTAAGCCTAATTTGATACTGGCCTCGGCCACCATTGGCGCGCTGAAACCCGGATGCCAAACTGGAGAAAGGCCGGTGGCGTCAAACTCGGACACATCCTCGGGATACCGTGCCGCCGTCTGGTGGCCCTGCTCTACAATAGCCGACGTCACATGATTAAGACTGTAGCAACCGCTATCTAAAATATTGGCAAGCGTCTGATGATCTGCGTTACTGGGCCTGATAATTAGTGCCAGCAGCGGAGGGCTTGACCCCAAATGCACGGCTGAACTCATAATCGCTAGATTGGTCTGGCCTTTCGCGTTCACAGTGCCGACTAAATTCGCAGACTTAAACCCCGATACGGAATTAATAAAGGCGGCCCGGCGGCGCGAATCCATTGCTTTAATGTCTGATGATTGGAATTGCATTTTGATCTCCTAAACCCTGCATACGAATGATGCTGCTTTTTAGACCATAGGCACGAGCGCTGCCGTTATATCGCGACGAGGGTTCAAATTACGTTACTCTTGCAACCTCAAGAAGATATTAACTGCTATATATCCGGATTATGGCCCTACCTCACCATCTCGACAGGCGCGCTATCTTTGAGCGAACATCGGAGATTAAGACCCCTCCAAAAACGGCTCATCAATGTAAACGAACCTCGGTTGCTGTTTACCGTCCCGATCAACCGGCTCGAGAAACATCGACAGCGGCCGAACCCACAGTCCGCCCGCTCCATAAAGTGGGGTGTAAACCACCAACTGCTCTCCGGTCTCAGAGTGCGTCGCAATGCCCTGCACTTGATACTCACCCCCTTTAAAGTGTTGATATTTTCCAAGCCTCATCCCTGCCACTCCGTCCTCGTCTAAATTTTCAGTAGCTGGCTTCATTCAAACCGGCTCAAAAATCAATACAGGTATTGTGCGCACCCCTTCGGTGCGAGCCCGATACTCTTTGTAGTCTGGATACATCGCTTCCAGCAGCGGCCAAAGCGTTGCCTCCTCCTCAATGTTGGCCTCACGCATTCGATAGGTTTTCTTGTCTGTGCCAACCTGAATATCTACAGTATTGGCGGCAACCACATTGTGATACCAGATCGGCAATTTCGACATCCCCCCCTTGGAGGCTGTCATGACAATGTTGTCGCCATGGCGCAAAAACAACAAAGGAACTTTTCGAACCGCGCCAGTCTTGCGTCCAACGGTCGTCAAAATAGCAACTGGGCCACCCAAAAATGTGTTCCACAAACGCCCACCTGTAAGTTCATAAACGGTAGTTTGCCAACGACCAACTTTGTTAATAATCCAGCTGCCGATTTTCTCTTGCTTTGGTGTGTAGGGCTCAACAGAGTCTGTCATGTGCGTAGTCCTTATGCCGAGTAAAATACGATCATATCGTAACCCGAGCCAAATACCAGACGGGCTCGCTCAAGGCAGGCTAGAAAATCATTTTTCTTCCCACAAAACCCAACAATTCACTACTCACGCAAAAGCGCATCTATTAACGCATGTCACGAATCTACAACTCCATGAAAGTGCTTACCGGTGGCCGCGTTATCGAGCGATAGTGACACCTGCAATATCGCGTCAGACTAACTTGCAACCCGTGCTAACGTGTATAACATGAGCCTGCGCTTGAGTATTTGAAACTTGCGTCTCTGTAGATTAGGGAAGAACATGAGGAAAACACTGATCACGCTAGCGCTGTTTCCCATCCTGCTGATGCTGATGCTGACAGCGTTGATCGGGATCGCTCTGCAGCAAGATAAAATGTCCAAATCCGACCTGCGCTTTTTGGTCGACCTGGGACAACGCCATGGACCGGGTGCAATTATAGAGGTCATCACAAGAGAGTTTTATGGGGTGGATCCTGCTTCCAGCCCCGACCCGTCGTATGGGAGAACTCAAATCACCGGTCGTGGCCATGCACCATGGGTAATCCGCGGCAACCTTGATGGTCGTCCTCGAATGCTGCAGTTTGCTCTCGCGCCGGGACTGTGGGCGGCTTATGACACACAAAAACAATCGCTGTATCAGGCTTGGGAGGGCGATGTACTGTTCGAGGGTGCAGCCTACGATTATAAGCATGGGCCACAACCTATCAGTGCAGGCCAGTGGTATCTTCGCGACATGGAAGGTGCCCAATGGTTTATCGAAGTCGACGGACAAGATATCCCCGCAACCGTCAAATATCTCGGTTATGAATATGGGGTAGGACAAAAAACTGCCGTCATGCAGTTTGCGCTATCGGCCGGTCACCATTATTTGGAGTTGGCAGAGCAACCTGAAGTTATCGAACGTGACGGTGTGCGCTACCTCTCGCGACACTTCAGGCAAATCGGCGGCCAAACAGGGGTCCGGGCGGGATTTCGCAGCAGCAGCGGGGAGCGTTACCTCACGCAGTCAACAGTGGAGCTGGCACTCAGCACCACCACAGCAATTGCGTTACAAACATCGCCCGACCTTAGTGCCAGTATTACAGACACTGAACTGGCGCAGGGCAAGGCAGTCATCAACAGCAGTGACTGTTTGGGGTGTCATGCACTTAACCATAAAGTGACCGGCCCTGCATGGACAGAGATTGCCGGCAAATTCAGAGGTAAGGCACAGCCGACCGTCAACGCGTCGTTGACCCAACGTGTACTCGATGGCAGCGTTGGGCAATGGGGAAAGGTACCTATGCCGCCCCATCCGCAACTCTCCTATGATGAGGCTGCTGCAGCTGTCGCCTATATCCTGAGCGTGCGTGAGCAGCGGGCCGAACGCTATCCACCCAAAGATGAGAACGGCCGCCCCTATGTCGCCACGCAGGATTACGATGTGCTGCCTCGGCTCACATCACAACATCCTTCTTTTCGGTTAGAGAATCTAGCCCCTGAAGGTTTCGAACCCAAAGTCGGGGGGCTAGCTTTTCGCGATGATGGTAAACTGGTAGTGGCCAGTTGGGACAGAGATGGTGCAGTATTCTTAGTTGACCCTAAGCCAGATCAGAAGTCGGAGGTGCAGCGTATTGCAGAGGGGCTGCATGAACCGCTAGGATTGACCATCGTGGACGATCGGTTGTTTGTGTTACAGAAGCAAGAATTGACGGAACTAATCGACAACAATAACGACGGAGTAATCGACCGCTACCGAGCTGTCAGCTATGACTGGCCCAGCAGCACTAACTTTCACTCCTTCGCCTTCGGCCTTTTACATGCAGATGACTACTTCTATTTCTTATTGTCGATCTGCGTACTGCCTGGTGGCGCCAGTTGCCCAGACCAACTTTCAACTCAGGGTAAACTCCTGCGCGCAGACAAAGCTGGAAAAGTGGAAACATATGCTTCAGGCTTCCGCACGCCC
>PKDD01000030.1 GCA_002862465.1 Haliea sp. | reverse complement strand
GACAGGTCGATGATGGACAGGCGGCGATGGCCAAGCGCGAGAGGAAACGAAGGGTCCACCCAAACGCCACCTGCATCGGGGCCGCGATGAATAATCGTGTCTGCCATGGCCTGACAGCGTCGGACGAGATCTTCCTGAGCGCCGCCTTTGTACTGAATAAAACCGGTAATTCCACACATGGCAATTCGCCTTTTATTTTCGGCCTGCGGCCTGAGTGACGACAGTATCAAGCAGAGTCAGATAATTGCCGACAGCGCGGTCAACAGAGAAAACCTCCGCCCTGCCTGTTAATATTTCCTTTGGCGTAGGGCTGTCCAGTTCCTCGAGAATGGCTTTCGCCATCTCATCTGCGTCACCGATACCAACTAAAGTGCCATATCTTCCGTCGTCAAGAATTTCTCTTGAACCCCCTGGGCAATCGGTGCTGATGACTGGACAACCGCAGGCCATGGCTTGGATGAGCACACCTGGCAGGCCCTCATACGCTGACGATAATACGAGCGCAGCGGCTCGAGCCATATACTGGAAAGGATTCTCTACAAATCCAGGCATACAGACGTCGGCTTGGATGCCCAGTGTGCACGCCAACTGCTCAAGATCATCTCGCAGCCTGCCTTCTCCTAAGATGATCAGCCGCGCTTCCCTGTCTGCACGGACAACCGCAAACGCGCGGATCAGGGTGGCGAAATCTTTCTGTTCGGTTAATCGTCCCACTGCCAGAATGACCGGCGCGGCGCCGGGTGTAAACCATGTGTGCTCTAGAGCCTGTTGCGCGCGGGCGCGCAGGGTGTCGTCTACGACGGGGTTGTGGACCGCAGTCACAGAGCCTCTTGGTAATCCAATGGTTGTGATCAGATCGTTGGCCACATCAGCCGATACGGCGATAACACAATCTGCTTTGGCGTAGCCGCGGCGGACCAAGTCGGGCAAATAGCGCCATCGCCATTTGCGAAAATTGGATGGCGCTGCGCAATAAGTCGATAACGCAATACGCTCGCTCACGACAACAGGCACATGTGAGCTGGACATTTGCTTTGCCCAGATTGCGCAAAGGTTGGCATAAGGGAGAGCACACAAGATGACATCAGGATGGCTGTCCGCTATATAGCGCTGCAAGGACCGTATTCGCGCAACCTCTGGGGACACTTTTTTCGCCAGCAAAACGGGGCGTAGTAAGGCGAAAAAGTCGCCTAAGTTACCGCTCGCAGCAATCCACCGGGCGCGTAAACTTCCGGTAGCGGGCAACTCAATCATGGTTGCGCCCGCCGGTATATTGTCAAGGTACGCACCCTTTGCCTGACATAGCACGAGATCAACTTTCCGTCCCTTTGCTAGGAAGCCTTTGGCTAAATTCAACATTGACCGTTCAGCGCCGCCACCTTCAAGTGACGGAAGAAACACGGCGATCTTTTCGGCTCGGGTGCTCGTATGGGAATCTGTTGGCATCAGTTCAGGTGCTTGTCTGCGCAGGCGCAAGGCGCTGAGCATAAAAGCGGGAGCGCGGTGCCCCGCTCTGGTAGCTTAGCAAAAGCGCCAGAGGGAACCAGAATAACAACCACTGGTCTCTGGGCCGATCAATAAGCGTGTCCACCCCCGTTATCATGGTACAGACGGCGAATAAGAGAATGCAAAAAACACTGAAGTCACCCTGTTGCTGTCCATGCGACCAAGCGTGGCGAAATGCCACAGCTAACAGCAAGAGAAAGATCATCACTCCCACCGCGCCCCCCTGCCAGAACAATTGCAGGAATGCATTATGCGCCGTTTCAAAATTATATCCCGGCATCTCAATCGACAGTGTCGATATGAGACCGTGCCCGAATAAGGGTGCAGATTTACTTTGCTCCCATAGAGCCTTCCAGATCAATGGCCGCTCGCCTATACCTCTGTGAACGGCCCCATCCAGCGCCTCGGGAAAAGCTAGGAACAGCACGCTGACAAATACGGCAAAGGCAATCATGCACAGCATTCTTTGGTTCTTAAATGTCAAACCCGTAAAGACCAACAAGGCGATGAGCAGCGAAATAAAGGCCGTTCGACTTTGACCAAACCACATCACGCAAATAAATACGAGTATCGACAGAAGAAATAAACATTTTAATGTCTTTTGCCGCACATGCATGATGGAAAACGTTGCCAATAACGCGAATACGCCGTAGACATTGGCAAACTCATTGATGTTGGTTAAGGATCCAATGCCTGCCAGCCTAGTTTGGGGAAACGGATTGTGGCTGTAAAAAGTGATAATGCTTACTGCCGCCGCTGCGGCGGCAAATAGCGTGACAGTTTGCAACATACGATTGAATACAGGGCGATTCCAATGCGCTAGAAAATGCGTAACGGCGATAAAGCTGGTGATGTTCACTGCAATGGTGGCTTTTTGGCCAAGCCGATACCAGTCCAGCGGGTGACTCCAAAGGCCTGACAGCAGGAGATAAAGGGTATAGATGACTAGCGCTTGAAATACTGAGTGCTTCCAGATGGCCCTTAGACTCCCGACAGCTATAAACAGACTTAAAATGAACACTACGCGGGCATAAAATTGATACGGCTTACTGTAATCATTGAAGATAAAATAGCTGCACAGGAATACTCCGTAGGCGGCTAGCAACAGGTAAGGGAATACTCGCTTTAAAGAATCTGAGGAGGTCAACGCTGCGTTCTCACTAAATATAAAAAGCCCACTCTTAGGTGTTCCAAGATCATTTGCTGCCGATAGTATTCAAGCTTGTAATACCAAGAAACATTATACACATAAGGGTTGTTTGGCGGCACTATTAGCCTTTTTTGACCGTCCCTATCCAATGTACAATGAAAAATCCGACGTAAGCATAGAGCACAACTACAAAACAGCCATGAGCCAAAATTACAATGTGCCCATCTCTGTAGAGATGGTGACTGAGGCTAGGGCGTTGCGTCATTTTTTGGCGCTACCTCAGCGTATTTATGCGTCTGATCCCGCGTGGATAGCGCCGCTGGGTTTTATGAAGCGTGAGCAGTTGTCTAAGGCCAATCACTTTTTCGAGCATGCACGCTGGCGAGCTTGGGTCGCCTATAGAAACGGTCTACCTGTGGGTCGAATCACTGCTCAAATTGACGAGATGCATTTGCAGCAGCATGCCGACGGCGTTGGATACTTCGGCATGCTGGAGGCGGATGATGATCCAGCTATATTTTCGGCCCTGTTTGGCGCAGCTGAACACTGGCTGAAAAGTGAGGGTATGCAGCAGGTACGCGGCCCGTTTAATTTACATGTTAATGAAGAGGTGGGGCTGCTTGTGGATGGGTTCTCCACGGCTCCGTATGTGCTGATGGGCCATGCGCGACGCTGGTATGGGCCCGCGGTGGAGGCTCAGGGTTATGTTGGCGCGAGGGATCTTTTGGCTTATCAGGTGCGGCCTGATTTTGAAGCTCCCCGTGTGATGGAGCGGCTGGCAAGTCGGGTGTCGGATCGTGTGAACGTTCGGTCTATAAGGCGCAAGCATCTGATAGAGGACGCTCGCATCATGCTGGAAATCTTTAACGATGCGTGGCACAACAACTGGGGCTTCGTGCCCTTAGCAGAGCCTGATTGGCTTGAAACGGTGTCAACACTGGCTAAGCTGATGCCTGACGACTACATCCAGATCGCAGAGTATGACGGCGAGCCCGTGGCCTTTATTGTAGCGCTGCCTAATCTTAATGAGGCAGCCCATGATCTTAATGGCCGCTTGTTGCCCTTTGGTTGGGCTAAACTCCTGTGGCGTCTGAAGGTGCGTCACCCTAAGACTGCGCGCGTTCCCCTGATGGGCGTCAAGCAAAGCTTCCAACATTCTCGTCTAGGTCCAACGTTGGCTTTTATAGTTATTGATGCCGTGCGCAAGGCTTTGCATGCACGTGGTGTAGAGGCTGTTGAGATGGGATGGATACTTGAGGACAATGGCGGTATGCGCAGTATTATTGAAACCATCGGCGGCCTCGCGTATAAACGCTACCGCGTATATCAAAAAGAATTATAGTTATGCAGCTTGATCCGGAATCACACCAAATGGTCGCTATTGTGCTGGCAGGAGATCGCAGCAAGGCAGACTCATTGATTAATCATACCAAGGCCGGTAGCAAAGCCATGATTGACTTGGATGGCACACCCATGGTTCGGAGAGTGCTTGATTCTCTGCGTATTTCACGGGTGGTTAGCAGAATCTATATGGCGGGACCTGAGTCAAGTGAGGTGGCGACTGATCCCGCCCTGCAAAAGTGGGTTGATGACGGCGAAATGAGTTGGAGCGAGCCTGGCATTAGTCCTAGCACTAGTGCCTATGAGGTCATGTCGCGGCTGGGTTCGGAGGATGCCGTGCTGCTGACGACGGCCGATCATCCATTATTGACGCCTGAAATCGTTGACGCTTTTGGTCGCCAGAGCCTAGCAGACGACGTCGATGTCACTGTGGGTCTGGCGCCCTATGCCCTGGTTGCCGAAGCCTACCCAGGTATCCGCAAAACGGTGCTGCACTTTAGCGACGGGGACTTTTGCGGTTGCAACCTCTTCGCCTTTATTACTCCGGAAGGGCGCCGCGCTGCAAAATTTTGGCGCAAGATTGAACAAGAACGCAAGAAGCCATTAGTTGTCATTGGCTTGCTTGGATGGTGGGCAGTGATTCGTTATCGCTTCGGTTTCCTGTCGCTGGAAGAAGCGCTGGCCAAACTGAGTAAACGCTTGGGACTGCGTATGCGCGCAGTAATCCTGCCTTATGCGAATGCTGCCATCGACGTAGATTCAATCGCTGACCTGATGCTGGTCAAGGGTGCGCTGACGAAAGCGGCGGAAGAAGATGCCTGAGAGAGCACTAGTGACTTCGATTGATTTGTAGCGTTTTATGTGTTCCTGCACAAAATTCCTGCATTTCAGATCGGTAGCGTCGCGAGTCAATGTTAATCTGCCAGCCTCTATCAGTGCGGTCTAATTGATAGCGGTTGTAATGGGCGATATCGGCTCCATTTAGCCCTAGAGCAGAGGCCGACGGGACGGCGATGATAGGCAAGGTGCCATGGCAAGTCTGCAACTCACTGTACTGTGCCCGGTGGCCATGTCCGTGTAAAACTAACTCGGCGCCATGTTCCTCGAGAAGAGCCTGTATTGCGGATGCGTTGGTAAGGCGTTTGCGCCACTTTTCTTTACCTGCTATCGGGCAATGGTGCAGAAAGACGACTCGGAAGAGTCCTGCATCCGCTGTGCGTTGCAATAGAGCAGGCAGTCTCTCTAATTGTTCGCTATCAATTGTGCCGGTAGCCATAAGAGGTGGCTTGGGGCAAGCACTGGATAGGCCAATAAAGGCGATGCCTTCTCGCACTCTCAGGCTGGGGAAATTCATTCCGTCCCTGACGGTGTTTTGGTCGTCGTCGGAAGCCATATAACGCTGCCATAAGGCGAAGCTCTCGCTCCAAGGCACGGTAACACATGCGTCATGATTGCCCGGGACCAGCGCTACTTTGCTTGGGCTACCCAATTCCTGCAGCCACTGCTGTGCCTGCTCGAACTCCTGCGGCAAACCGATGTGGGTAAGGTCGCCGGTAATAAGCAGTTGATCGAGTTCCGACAATGCTAGGTCTCGCTGCAGTGCTTCGAGAACTTCCGTGCGGTGCTCGAAGCGGCGCTTTCTGCGCCAGGATAGGTAACCAAGAGCCCGCTTGCTGATAAGGTCGCGGCTGCGCACGCTTTTCAGGGATGTGAGGTGAGGGTCAGAGAGTTGAGCGAAGCACTGCCGCATAGCGTCATGGTCCTTGTCGACTGTTATTGTAGCATTTACCGATTAGCGTCTGACATCGGATTCAATAGCGCACTTCTAATCGGGCGTTAAGCGCGACGTATGGAGGCCCCCAACTCTGCCAGTTTCTTGTCGATATTGGCATAACCGCGATCTAGGTGGTAGACACGGTCGATGACAGTCTCGCC
>PKDD01000017.1 GCA_002862465.1 Haliea sp. | reverse complement strand
TCTCGACACGTTTAATCAGGAACCTCCTGGCTTTGACCACCCCTTGATTACTAATGAGAATGTTATCTCGACGCCACACTCTGCGGGCAACACGTTTGAAGTTGCGCACCACCAAGGCGAAGCAATAGTAGACGCCTTGGAAAAAATGTTGCGCGGAGAAAAGCCCGATAACGTGCTCAACCCCGAGGTTCTCCAGTGCTTTGATTGGAATGCTCCACGAACAGCACTCGATGATGACACGGTGCAGGCCCTAATCAATAGACCTGCCCCCACCATCACTGACCTTGATATGAAGACTGACGCAGTAATGTCGTCCGATGTCGCCCGTATAAAGGTCAACGAGGTCACGGCCTCTGCCGATATTATAGAAAAAATGTCGCTTATCTTGGCGGGCTTTTGTATTGCTATAAGTGCAGATGAACCTGTCAAAGCGTTGAGTAAAGGCCTGCATGTAAGCCTTGGGTTTCAGATTAACGACCTAGGTGTGGAGTTTTATATCGCGTTAAATGATGGGTCGGTAAGCGCTGCGCTAGGCACAGTAGACGGTGGCGCTGACGTTCGACTTGGAATGCGCGCGCAATACATCGACGGCATGCTGTCGGGGCGTAAAGACGCGATGGAGGCCGTGATGGACGGTTATATCTCATTTGCTGGAGATGCGGGTAAAGGCCTAACCATTCAGCGACTCGAAGGTGATATGAAGCGAATTTATAATAACATTGTTGATGAGCTGGGCCCTCCTGGCGACCTAGCCACCATTCCGCTTCCCCCTGGTGCCACCATCAGCGCGCCGGCCATTGTTGGCATTGCCGACATTCGTCAGGAACTCCTTGATACGGTTAACGAGCTGTATGCCGAGGGCGTGATCACCGCAACTGGCGGGAACGTCAGTGTGCGCAATCCGGATGTCGAGGGTCAAATCTGGATCACGCCAAGCCAGATTTTTAAGGGCGATCTGACGCCCGAGTTAATGGTGCTTATTGATCTGGACGGGAGACCGTTGATCCCCGGGCAAAAAGCGCCGTCTAGCGAAAAAAGTTTTCACACGCAAATACTGAAAAGAAAACTCGAGGCCAATGTTGTCATTCACGCTCATGCTCCTTTCGCTACGATGCTCGCTAACACGGGAACCCCCTTCCTACCAATATCGTCAGAGGCGGCTTTTTTTGGGGGTGATATCGCTCGCGTCCCCTATATGACACCGGGCTCTGACGAACTAGCCGCAGCCGTATCCGACATTATGATGGATGAATGGGCGGTATTTATGGTCAACCATGGCGTAGTGTGTGCAGGTAGAAATCTGCGTAAGGCGTGTGACATGATCCAAATTATCGACCGCACAGCTGAAGTGATCTTGGGCTGTTTAGCCGTCGGCAAAGAACCGACGCTATTACCTCAGTCGGCTATCGATAAATTTAAGGCGATAGGTGACATTATTGCCTGAGGGAGGCGCAGCCAATGTTTGGTTCACGTCAGCTGAACTGCAATGGCATGCTGCGATTTTTTAGGTTCAAAGATGCGCTGCAATTAGGTTTAGGCAAAATAGTAGGGATTTCCCTACAGCCAAAGGAATCGCCGTTGCGTATTCTGTTATTTTGTATCTTTTAGAGCGTAAAGGTTAGTGTACTCACTATACAACAAGGTTTTTGCACACGTTGCTGGACATGAAAATGTCGGATGGTTCGCCAAGGACGCCGCTGGACAGATTGTTAAAGTGGATGCCTCGGGCCGATTTGCGCGGATGGCCGGGCTGACTGAAACCGAAATACTCGGCGCGACTACCGCCAATTTGCCGTGGTCAAATACTGCTCAGGCAGTTGAAGTGACAGATGCTCTCGCGCGTGATGGCGAAGTTAAGGAGTCTGTGGGAATTTACTGGCATCCCGTCGACAAGCAGTGGCGCAGACTCGTGTGTGCAAAGTGGCTTGTGGACGGAAGCTCGCTGAACATCGAAGGTGATGGGCTAATCTATTGTATGCTCATGGACATTACTGGGATTAACTACGGCCCATATTCGACACCAGTATTACTTAATCTCATAGAGTTCGATTGGGAGAAAGAGGCCATCATAATTGGTGGAAGTACAATCTCACGAGCCCACACTATTTGCTTGAGTTATTATCTTGATCACATTTCCCAGTCTCAAATCGCCATCGAAACTGCAGTAACATTGAAAACGGTAGAGAAGCGCATAGCACATTTAAAACATGTACTCCTGCCTCTCGATACGTCATGCGATAACTTATACATATTTTGTCGAAAATATGGGATTCGAGCTGCGCTTGAGGAAAAGCGAGATTGGTTTGATCGGCAGGCCGTGATTCGGCCGGTTATTCATGGACAGTGGGCAGCATCAACGGCGAACGAATAGCAAAATAAATATATCTGGCGACTACCGTTCCGTGCTTTGTTAAAAGTCATGACTCCTTTGCTGTTAGGTTTGTAATAGAGTTTTGGCAGTACAATTATATTATGAAGTAAAAATTTTTTGCGAAAGGATGACCGGCCCCTAATTCTTGACGCTCAGTTGATTGGCGTGATCTTCCCAGAGTCAGTGCCGAGCACGCTATTCAAGTTTATGTAACCCCCTTCCCCGTCTTTAGAGACTAACGCAATGCAATCTGGCTTTACATTAAAGCCTGCAGCTAGCAGGAAATTAAGGGACTTGGGTGGCAGCATTTAATTCACGCCTGTTTCTAATCGCACTAGCAGATGGTTTCACATTTTTTGAATCATATTCGAACGGCGTTGCACAATTGTTAGATGCGGTTCAGTATCTTTATTTTCCAAGGTTTTCAGATATACGTCTGGTGGCAGGTTGGGTGTTTTCAAAATAGCGGTTAACTTTTAAAAGAGAGATAAGACTAAAAAATAATGAAATCGCTAACGTTAATTGAAAAACACTGGCTTACATCCAGCGTATGTCTGCTGCTTATTATCACGGGGCTGTCATTGTGGCCGTTAGACAGTCTTCCTTCTGCTCCTGGCTCTGATAAAGCGCATCACTTGATCGCCTATGCGGCCTTAGTCTTTCCGATTGCACTGCGTAAACCCAATCGATGGCTGTGGTTCGTTGTCTTTTTTATTGGCTACAGCGGGTTAATCGAGCTGATACAACCGTATGTCAATCGCTATGGAGAATGGCAAGACATGCTGGCCAATACCGCGGGCGTAGTGTGCGGTGTCGCAATGGCTACAGCGATAAACGCGGCGCGTAAACGGCGGCTAAAGGACTAAGTCGCCCTGATCTGTTCGGGTCACAGTGTTGAACAAATGTGATGCTTGCGACCCAAGACGTTTACTGCCGTGCACTTCGTGGCCTTTTTCCAAAAGAAATTCGGCGAGGCAGGAAGCATCTTGGCTTGCAATACCTGTGATCAAGGCGGTCTTGTTAGTCGCAGTATGCTCACCCTAGGCCCGCGTAATTGGCCATAAAGGTTCAGGACCTTGCGCTGGTTATGTTCTCTATATACCAGTGGTAAGTATGCTTGAGGCCCGACAATAGGTCGTACTGTGGTTGCCAACCGACACTTTTTAGTTTGGCGTTGTCCATCAGTTTACGCGGTGCGCCATTGGGTTTGGTGGTATCCCACTGGATTTCGCCCTTCAAGCGCGTGACTTCGGCTATGGTCTCAACTAGTTCCTTGATTGAGCAATCGATACCCGTGCCCACATTAATATGGCTGAGACGCGGGTCAGTGACCTTTTTATAATCCGTGTCTGGTAGGTTCATCACGTGAATGCTGGCGGCGGCCATATCATCTACATGCAGGAACTCGCGCAAGGCACTACCTGTGCCCCAATTCGTCACCTCTGCGGCTCCGCTTTGCACCGCTTCGTGAAAGCGACGCAGCAACGCGGGAATCACGTGGCTATTTTCAGGGTGAAAATTGTCGCCGGGGCCTTACAAATTAGTAGGCATGACACTGCGGTAGTCGCAGCCGTACTGGCGATTGTAGCTCTCGCACAGTTTGATGCCGGCTATCTTTGCCAGCGCATACGGCTCATTCGTAGCTTCCAGTGAACCCTGCATTAGTTCAGATTCTCTCATTGGTTGGGCAGCCAGACGTGGGTAGATACAGGAACTGCCTAAGAACAGTAATTTCTGCACTCCAGATTTCCAAGCCTGGTGCACCACATTGGTTTCTACCATAAGATTTTCGTAGATGAATTCTGCGGGATAGTTGTCATTGGCATGTATGCCGCCTACCTTGGCTGCGCCTAGGTAGACTTCATCAACCTGTTCGTCAGCGAAAAAATCAGCGACAGCCTGCTGGCTAATAAGATCAAGTTGTGCGCGAGTGCGTGTAATGATTTCGGTATTCGAATCCTGAGCGAGTAGGCGGACCAGAGCAGACCCGACCATGCCATTGTGGCCAGCAATAAAGATTCGTTTAGTCATGTGTGAGGCTCCATTAGAACTCATCAGCAGCGTCGTCCATCTGTCCGATGCTAGTATTTCGTGACGTGTTGCTGACTAAGCTAAATCAATTTCCAATTTTACACACGTTAAACAGATGTGATGTTTGCGACCTAAGGCGTTTTTAATGGTATTGGCCAAGGCACATAGGAGATGCACTATAGCGGCGGTGATATTCGACTCATTAGAATATGTGCACCAGCTTGAAGCCGCGGGCATGTCGCGCACGGGCTGTAGACGTTATTACGTTAGGTTCTTTATACTACCGGAGGTAACCCCTTTCATTCTCTGCAGTCAGGATCGGCTGTTAGTATTTTTCTAAGAGGCTTTATAGACAAACATGTTCCCTACTGCTTATTCCCGGCGGCCCGCGAGTCCGTGGCCTACGATGACACTAATGCTATTTTGCTCCTTACTTTTTTCCGCCCGCGCGTTAGCCGCCGCTTGGGTTGCGGTAGGCGAAAACGGCACGATAATTAACAGTGCCGACGGACTTACGTGGTCAAGCGCCGCTAGCGCAACGTCAGAAACGTTGCGTGGCGTCTATTTTGATGGTGTCGGCACGTGGGCGGCTGCCGGTCAGCAAGGCACTGTCGTTAACAGCCCTGATGCAGCCGTTTGGACGCAGCAGACAAGCGGCAATACGAATCCGCTGTGGGGTACGGTTTTCGCCGGCGGCCAGTGGATTGTCAGCGGCGGCAGTGGACGCGTTATCACCAGCCCCGACAGCGATGTCTGGACCTCTGTTAATGGCGGTTTCTCCTTTACACTGTATGACATTGCGTATGACGACAGCGGCCTGTATGTCATCGCCGGTGACTCTGGCGCATTCCCGATTATTCTGACCAGTAATGACGCGGTGACGTGGACGCAGAAACCGCCACAACCGTCGAATGCTGAGGGCTTTTACGGCATCAGCTACGGCGCTAACGAGTGGGTGGCCGTTGGGGATGCAGGCACTATACGCACGAGTGCAGATCCTGAGTCTCGCGCCTGGGCTATCCAAACGAGCGGCACCTCTGCCAATTTGAGAGACATTGTTTACAACGGCACAGATCTCTACGTTGTGGTGGGTGTTGGCGGCGTAATTCTCACCAGCGCCGATGCGCGCGCATGGACGACTGGTGATAGCGGTCTCGGCACAGACATAGATTTGGTCGGGGTAGAGTATGATGGCGCCGGACTGTATGTCGCCGTGGGTACCGACGGAACAATACTTAGCAGCAACGACGGCATCAATTGGACACCACAGATAAGCCCTATTATTCAGAACCTAAGAGATGTCGCTGTGGGTAAATCCTCTCCCGCTCCCCCGCTAAGCCCCGCCTCTATTTCAACACTGCCGTTACCACTGCTCATGCTGTTGTCGCTACTGATGGCGAGCACGGGGGTAATAGTGTTAAGGCCGAAGAATGCCTAACAGGGGTTGTATAACAGCTGTTCCCCCACCTCGCGTGGTACCGTATTACGCTCACGCGTATCGCTGCTTTTTAGTTAACGCGCGCCGATTTATGCCACAGAACCGTAATACGGACACA
>PKDD01000154.1 GCA_002862465.1 Haliea sp. | reverse complement strand
GATGTCACGTTCGTGCTGTCATTATTTACGCATCTGCCGAAGCACACTTTCGGTCTCTGGCTGTCCAGGCTCTACGAAACGGTGACACCTGGCGGACGCCTAATCTTTACAACGCATGGTCAACCGCACCTCCCACCGGGTATGGAGTGGCCGAGTGATGGCTTCATGTTTACCGAGGTAAGTGAACAGAAAGATCTCGATACTGATGAGTATGGCTCAACAATCATCAGTCCCGATTACGTGTTTTCCGAGATCAGGACCCATACTGGAAGCTATCGGATTTCCTTCGAGCAGACGGGTTATACGACTCAGGATTTATGGATTGTTCATCGCACATGATGATAATGGGTGATTGGTCTGTGTATTGTGGCACGGTGCCCACTGATGCAGTGGGCAAGCCAATACGTGGTGTGGCCTAATAGTTAATGATTAGTCGCTACTTGGGCGTGCATTTCCAACAGACGCCTTTCCGCGCGCTGACTCTTCATTTTAGCCTGCTATGCAGGCTATCAAAGTTATTTAAAGCTTACTTGATCCAATACTACGCCACGCAACGTAATGATTGTGTGGTGCACAAGCCAAAAAAATCAACGTTGCTGAGCAATTAAGGTATCAATGTGAGTGAGCAGATGAACATCGCTAGACCTGTTACCCCGTGGGACATTTTAACGGATAAGCTCACATCTCTTGGCAAACAGGCCGAACACATCGAAAACCTTGATGCATCTTTCCTGAAGACACTCTCCGAATCAATGGTTTTGGCGCAGGGCATGAATTCTTACATCGGTAGTATGACGACCACAGAATCCATCGGTTTGAGAAATCTGGTGGAACGCACACAGACAGAAGATTGGCAAAAACGGTTCCGAGACGGGGACACAACGCTTGGTCTCGAACAGGAAATGGTCTCAGGCCACATCGAGGGGCAATTTTTAAAGATGCTGGTGCATGCGACGCAAGCGAATGCGATTTTGGAGATTGGACTCTTTACGGGATATTCGGCGCTAGCGATGGCAGAGGCTCTGCCTATCGGAGGCGAGCTTGTGGCCTGCGAAATAGATCCGTATGCAGCTGAGTTTGCCCGTCGCTGCTTTGAGGCGTCTGAGCATAATTCGAAGATTTCCGTCGAAGTCGGGCCGGCAGCGGGCACGCTGCATTTATTGGCCGATCAGGGTCGCCGCTTTGAGTTAATTTTTATTGATGCCGATAAAGCAGGCTATTCTGATTACTTAGACTTTGTAATTTCCAGTGAGTTGCTGGC
Organism: Haliea sp.; assembly: GCA_002862465.1. GTDB lineage: Bacteria > Pseudomonadota > Gammaproteobacteria > Pseudomonadales > Halieaceae > Marimicrobium. Next base: position 5,173 of record PKDD01000154.1, on the reverse strand, counting down.
TAAAACGGGATTAATTGTCATCGACAACACGCTGATGCAAGGAGAGCCCTACACGCACAAGAATCTTAGTGCCAACGGCAAGGCGATAGAAGCGTTTAATGAGTCTGTGGCGGCTGATCCGCGAGTAGAGCAGGTTGTGCTGCCTATCCGTGATGGCATTACACTAATTCGCATCCTTTGACTGTCCGTACAGCCGCGCCCTGTTTATGAATATATGGCTGAAAAATATCACAGTAATAGCCGGTCTTACGGCAATACTGCCCCTGACGCTCATCGTGGTTATGGCCTCATTAGTAGCAAGATTGGTCGAGCAGTTGGCATCAACAGTTGTGGGTCATAAAGGCCACCAGGGCGCCAGACTCAAGAAGACCGTTCTGATCACCGGGGGTAAGATGACCAAGGCTCTTACCCTTGCACGCTCTTTTCACGGGGCTGGCTATCGTGTCATCCTAGCGGAAACATCCAGATATGTATCAACGGGCCACCGATTTTCATTCGCCGTAAAAAAATTCGTTACCGTACCCGGTCCCACAGACTCTGATTACACGCAGGCCCTGATGAAAATCATTCAGGACGAAGGCGTTGATGAATATGTGCCCGTGTGTAGTCCGCTGTCTAGTTTTTACGATTCGTCCGCTATCCCATCACTTAGCCCATTTTGCCGAGTCGTGCATGTCGAACCAGACAGAATTATAGATCTCGATGACAAATATAAATTTGCCAAGAAAGCTGAGCAATTAGGGCTTCGCATACCAAAAACGCTACGCATCACTGACCCTCAGCAAGTTGTAGATTTCGACTTTACTAAGGAGTCGCGTCCGTTTATTTTAAAGAGTATTGCGTATGACGCGATACGCCGCTTAGATCTCACCAGATTGCCTCTTGAAACACCTGAAAAAACCGCCTCTTTCGCCAATTCACTACCCATATCGACTGACAACCCGTGGATCCTGCAGGAGTTTATAGAAGGCGATGAATACTGTACACATGGGACGGTTATCAACGGCATTTTGACGGTGTACTGCTGCTGTAAGTCATCGGCATTTCAAATTAATTATTCGCATGTAGACGAATCAGACATTGAGCAGTGGGTCACTCACTTTGTATCCGCAATGAAGTTTACCGGTCAGGCCTCATTTGATTTTATACGCGCGACTGATGATGGTGAATTTTACGCCATAGAGTGTAATCCGCGCGCGCATTCGGCCATAACCCTGTTTAGTAATCGGCCGCAACTTGCCACGGCGCATTTAAGTGACACGGCTGAATTTTATCCACTCAAGCCGCTAAAGAACTGTCGGTCCACGTATTGGCTTTTTCATGAACTCTGGAGGTTCGTTACTCAGCTTCACTCACCTCATGATGCGCAGGCAGTTATCAAAACAATTTTGACCGGGAAAGACTCTGTATTCAATTGGCGTGATCCCCTTCCCTTCTTGATGCTTCACCACTGGCACATCCCTTCACTGCTAGTAAAGGACCTTCAAGAACAGCGTGGCTGGTTCAGAATCGACTTCAATATTGGGAAGTTGGTGCAAGAGGGCGGCGACTAGTCATGCACCCACGGCACATACTGCAGCTAGTCGGTTCTCCAACAGACAACTTTCATTGTGAGCTGTCGGAAATGTATGCATTAGATTGCGCTAATGCCTTCTTGGGGAATGAAGTTTATCGATTTTCTTTTGCCCACGTCTCGCCTAACGGGACCTGGTGCTTTCCAGAGTCTCTGTCTTCAAGTGACAAGGACGTCGCAAAAAAATACGCGACCGCCGACGCGATAGCACTGATTGCATCTATGGTTATCGACTGCGGGTTACCACAACTCTTTTGCTTACGGGGCATGACAGAGTGCCGCGCCATATTTAAGATTCTAGGCATACCATTCATTGGCAATAATCCACTTCAGATGGATTTATCGGCTAATAAAGCCCTTGCACGTGATGTAGTGTCGGCAAGCGGCGTTAATGTACCGGACGGCGAAATTCTTACAAAAGCAGCGTCGTTATCGGGAGCTACTCCAACAATTTCTTATCCTGTAGTGGTCAAGCCCGTAGGGGCTGACAACTCTCAAGGAGTGAGCCTAGTCACCGAACCTGGCCACCTTACAGCGGCCATCGCCAATGCGCACGCTTATCACGACCAAGCGCTAATTGAACAATATATAGCTTTAGGACGAGAAGTGCGCTGTGGGATTGTTCAAACGGAAGATGGACTTGTGTGCCTGCCGCTCGAAGAGTATGCAGTTGATGCAAATAAGCGCCCGATCCGACTGCACAGTGACAAACTGGTGCGCGATAGTAACAAAAAGATGGAGTTACCGGAATCGTCTCTAGAGCTAACTTGGATTGTTAATCAAGAGGACCCCATCACCCAGGTCGTGCAAAGTGCGGCTTTAAGATGTTATGCGGCGCTTGGCTGTCGCCACTATGGCCTATTCGACTTCAGGGTTGATCCAAACGGAGTTCCATGGTTTTTAGAAGCCGGTCTGTATTGTTCTTTTTCGCCTAGAAGCGTCATCATAAAGATGTGCGAGGCTGACGGGATATCACTGCAGAATTATTTCGCGCAATGCGTGCAACTGGCCATCGACGGTGACTGAAATGCGTCGCAATTTCGCTCCCCATCTTTCTTAACTATTACGTATTCACTTAATTTACTGGAAGCATTTAATGACCGATCTACTCTCTCGACTACACTATTTTTCCCAAAGCTATTCGATAAAAGATAGCGATAAGGACAGTACACAGTCTGCAATTGATAGACTTTTCCGACATGAGTCATTTCGACTCATTCTCTCAGAATTAATTGAGCAGCCAGTTTTTTCAAAAGATTTTGGCGAGCAGTTCGCAAGCCGAGGGGCGGTGGAGGGTATTGCGCCAAGCCGATTGTTGCGTGGCTCCCTAAACCTAGCATTGGGGCAATTTTTGACTCTTTTTGCACAGTTGGTTGAATCATTAAGCATAGAAAGCATGCGCACAGATAATGATCGCAGTGCTGCAGGGGAAGGAGCGCCTGATATCGGACAGTGGAGAGCATTGGCCGACCGCACCCTTGAAAATAATGATATCAAAGATATAAAGTTAATCACCTACCTGACAACCATAATTAGTGACCCTGAGGCTGTTTCTTATTATTCGAGGCTGCGGAAAAAACTGGTCAGCGAGAATCCACACGCCATTTATCCAACCTCGGGCTACCGAGAATCTGATGGCTCAGTGGTCAGTACATCCGATAATTTGACGAGTGAAGCTGTAATGAGCTTTAGTACTTTCGCGACGATCAGAACCGTCGACGACTCACTAAATTGTGACAATCGCGTATTGCGAGATATCTATAAACCTTTAGGCCGCTGCGTCTGCTTGATAGACGAAAATGTAGAGATGATCTATGGCGAGGAAATCAGCACATATTTTGAACACCACAATATTAATCTCGAGAAATTAGTGTACCGAGCTATGGAGATTGATAAGGGCATTGGCACCGTCGAAAGTATGCTGGGGGATTTTAAACGTTGTGGCGTGTCACGTAACGAACCTATTTTAATTATAGGCGGAGGCGTTTTGTCTGATACTGGGGGGTTAGCCTCAGCATTGTATGGCAGAAATACACCGTATGTGATGTTATCAACTTCAATCGTCACAGGCATTGATGCAGGCCCTTCGCCGCGCACGTGTTGCGATGGGTTTGGCTACAAAAATTTGTTAGGTGCCTATCACCCACCAGTGGTATCAATTACCGATAGATTTTTCTTTAAATCTTTGAGTGAAGGGTGGCTACGTCATGGCATAGCAGAAATTATCAAAATGGCCGTAGTTAAGAATCTAACGTTATTTGAACAATTAGAGGCAGCGAGTACGGAGCTGATTTCCACCCGCTTTGGCACTCGCAACTGTGGCGATAGTGATGCTATTCAGACGCAGTCTAAAGCAATTCTCGGTGGAGCACTTAAGTCGTATATCGAAGCTGAATATGACAATTTGTATGAGACTCATCAGTGCAGGCCTCACGCCTACGGGCACACGTGGTCTCCCGGCTTTGAAATAGAGGCGGGACTTCTGCATGGTCACGCGGTTTCAATCGGGATGGGACTCGGTGCTTATCTGAGCCAGCAGGTCGGCTGGATAACCGAAAATGAGTTGTTTCGGATTCTAAAACTGATGAGCGGCTTTGGTCTAAGCCTTTGGCATGACATTCTGGAAGATCAAAGTATCATGGAGGCGTCGCATGCAAAAATCATAGAAAAACGTGGCGGTAATCTCGTTGCCCCTCTTCCAAGAGGCGGCATAGGGAGTTGCGGGTATTTGAACGATCTCACCGCAGTAGACTTGTGTGCGGCGATTCCGTTATACAAGAGCATATGTGCCACTTTCCCTAGAGATGGAAAGGGTATAGATCCTTTGTGTAGCGATGTCGGGTTAGAGAGCCCTTCAACCGTAGCAGCCGCATCCTAACACTCACTCTATCTAAGCTAGAATTTTTTGGGAATTACTTATGAAGTTCACACACATTATTTTTGGCGGCATTGGAACATTAGTGGAAACCTCTGAGTATCAGTATCAAGCGTACAACACTGCGCTGGTACTGAATGATATCGACTACCATTGGGAGCGTGAGGATTATATCGCGTCGCTGTCAATAAGCGGCGGCCCTCTGCGCTTGGAAACGATTCAGACCGAAACCGGAAGCCGACTAACCAGCGAGCAAATAATCAACGTCCATTTTGACAAGACCCGTATTTTCAATGCGCTTATTCGCGAGCGTGGTCTCAAGCTGAGAGAGGGAGCTGATGATTTGATACGGGTTTGTCTGGAAAGAGACGTGAAGCTCGCGTGGGCGACTACTACCAGCCAAGAAAACATCGATGCAATTACTGATTCTTTACATAATGACTTGTTGATCCAATCATTAGTAAAGACTACAAATGCGACCTTTGTCGAGAACCCAAAGCCTGACCCTGAAATTTACGAAAAAGTTATGTATTCACTTGGCATCACAGTAACTGACGTGATTGCTATTGAGGATAGTCCTAGCGGTGTCAAATCTGCGTGCGGTGCGGGCATTACAACCCTAGCATTCCCGGGTGCAATGAACTCAGGCAAAGAGTTTCCTAATGCGTTGAAGATTATTTCAGGACTCAGCGAGGTCATTGCCTATATTAAGTAGGCCATAATTT
>PKDD01000071.1 GCA_002862465.1 Haliea sp. | reverse complement strand
CGCAAGATTAGACGAGTCCTCGATTCCGACGGTCCCTTTAAAGCAGGCGTCGTTGCCATCACTGTCTGGCCCCCAATAATAGGTCTGGTCCCAATATTGCACCTTGATAGGGTCGATAGCGCCGCTCAGGAAGGGTTCAATCACTTGAATATTAGGGTAAAGGCCCGCATTGGGATCGACAGCGCCTAAACCCCCGTCAGAACCCGTCGGCCCCACAACCCCTGCGTTGCTGCCCGTGCCATCACGGCAGCCACTGATAGCGCCGAGTAACAAAAAGGCCAGCATCAGGCCAAAACCCATGGCCACGCATGTTCTTTGGACAAATTTAATATGCGTCGTCATTTTGCTTCCCTTATTTATATCCATTATGTTCTAGACGAGATCTAAACTGGCGAGCAAGTAGTACCTTATGCGGAAAACCTATCAACTTTCCCCAGGCTGATAACTCATGGTTAGGGTATACCCTTCTACCCACTGGTAGCGATCAATGCGAATAGCAATAATGCGTGTACCGGGGTCGTCGAGTAGCGGCATCAGCGTTGCATTGCGCTGAAGTAATAGGCTCGAAACTGATCGAGCGGAATCACCCGTCAATTCACGGGCTTCACCAAAACCACTCATCGCAAACCCCTCAGTATGGTCGCTATTATTCCCCGTACGGTTGTCCCAGAGGCAGGTAACATTGGGGTTGGCACGCATATTTTTGATCTTTTGGGTGTCCTGTTTTGATGCCAGATAAATCTCACCCAGATCTAAGGAAAACGCATACGCCATCAAGTGCAAAGCTGCCTGCTGGTCGCCCATTGTCGCAAGCACGCACTGCGCTTGTTGTGTTAACAAAGACGCTACCGTGCGCTTCATGCCTGATCACCCTCGTTATCGGTGTAAAGGCGACGATAACGCACTTGAGCCCAACGCCCGTAAACACGATCTGCGATACCTCGTATTACTGGCCACCGGAGCCAGCGATACAAAACGCCAAAACGGGTATGCTGCCAAGCCGCCACACTTGCATCCAGACCGAGCAACAGTTGACTATCAGCACGTTTGAGGTGAAGGCGAGCTAATAAGGCCCGTTTACTCGGCAGATCTGAGAGGTCAGCCAGCGTATGGATATCCACCAACTGTAAACGGTCATCGGCGTGCGCCCCCAGCTTACGCATTTCAAAAGAACACAGGGGGCACAAACCATCATAGTAGAGAATATCCTGGTTCATATAATACGCCCTAAAGTAATACTGAAATTGCTGTTTAGATAACGCTGGTGCGTGCGCAACGGATCGACAAACAGATAACGCTAAGTATAAGATAGCTCTAAAAAGCTGTGGAGGGAAATATACTTCCAGTATCTTGATGCTTTACCTGAATTGAACCGAAAGGTGGTCGCCGAGCGTGCTGAAAGGGCGCTTCACGCCAGAACCCACTAACATGTGATTCAGAGTGCAGCGTTATGTTTCAGTGGTGATAGGCAATCATGAAGACGGTCTCTGTAAATGACAAAATGCAAAAAAAATATGTATACACACGGGATGAGCCTCTTGGTAAAAATTTTGATCCTCAATTTATTCCAGAGTTAACGCCTAAAGAGATGCTTGAACTAGGTATTTTTGGCGGTAAGTATTTGAATGACTGCAAACGCGAATTCCCAAATGACTGGTTTGTGAATGCAAAGCTCAGTGATATCAAAGATGAGAAGCTTAACTATTTTTCCGTAAATGCTTCGCAACCATTAAGTGAGTGGGTCAAAAAGGGCTGGATTCACCCTCAAGATCCTAGAGGTTGGTTTCAATGGTATTGCAGATATTTTACAGGTAGACGCATGCCCGAGGAGGATCATCGGCAAATAAACCGATGGAGGGCATTTAGGCGTCACGCAGGCGCAATAAGAAAGTATTGCGAACCCTATGATTTTCAATGCCGCAAAAAGCAAAGACAGGCGCTGTTGCACTGGGCTTATGATTCGAGAAAGCTATAATTCACATACTAAAACCAAGTAAATTGAAGGTACGCTTGAGGCATCGCACAGTCGACCAACGAGTGGCTGACGTCACTGGCTTTTTCCGATCATAATATGTGTTGCAGGGTTCAAGTCACTATTTGGGTCAATTAAGTGTCTTGCAGGGAAACTGACCGCAATGGCCGGATCAGCAGTGTTGAGACACAAAAAATGGTTGTTATCGCCGTCGCCCAGTTCCGCAAGTATAACCTACAAGGTTTTTACAGCAGACAGAGAGGCAATGTGCTCTGTGGCGTTCGGGATTGCGACGATATTAGTATGGAAAAATTAGTGGAGGATCATTTCCCCACCCCAAAGATTTGCTTAAGCAAAGATTTAAAGCGAGCAGTCAAGCCGCGAAACCTTCTGATACGTTTTGCTTCTGGGGAGTACTCATGATTTCCTTCCCAAATGTCCCAAGTGCTGGATATTGCGATAAACAGGAAATTTCTGGGTAATCCGATTTTCTCTATCGGCATAACTGCGTGAAACGACTTCGGCCAGCGTGGAAAGATCATAGCCGAGTTATCGCGTACTTCAACGGTTTTCACTGGCTTAGCGGTTCCACTGCTCTCGGTGAAAAGTCCCAAACCACCGCCAACAAGCGCGATCGCATCTTTATCACAAAAGGACAAGGTCAATGAACAAAAACGTCGAACCTTATCGGTATGAATACCTTTTGTATAGCCCATTTTTGCCTGCTGTATATCGACTCTTATGAATAGGTCGTTTTTGGTAAGGCGCGAGCTTTTACGATTCTCTTTAGTTTCTATAAAATCTACATACTTTGCCTTGTCTAGGTCAAGCGTACACCACTGCTGAACCACCTCATAGCCAAATTTTTTTATGACGTAGTCAATAAATTCTTGACTGCGTATGTTTTCGACTAAAGAGGCCCAAGCCGAGTTAGATTCGAGAAAACTGCCATACTCAGGCTGCTCAGGGCGTAGGCCAAACCCTGACCGTCCACCTGGAAGTCCTTCGGGAAAATCTTTTTTAAGGGCTTCATAGATTTCCGGCTTGATAAAAGGGGACTTAACGACATGTGGGAACGGACCGCGATCGGTCTCCACGATATTCCAATCGATTATTGCTTCCTGCTGTGGACCAAGTCCGTTCGCCGCCGAGTCGCGCATCGTTCTTTACTCCGCTTGTGTTACAGCAAGTGTACCGAACATGGTTGTTACCCATAGATCATAACAGCTACCGTTTCAAGTCTAGGGAATAGAGGGGGCTATTGTTTAAATTACCTTATAATTTTTGTCTTATGATGTCTTCTAGGCCATCGATAAAGCGTTCATGGTCACTAGAGCTTGGGACTAATTGAATCTTCTCGCCCCGTGGTCTTCAAATATTTCTTGGTATTCATGGCCAATCGCAATGACCGTTTCCAAATAAGCCGCGTTGTTGCATAGCATGTCGCCTTATAGCACGTACTATTCTTGTCGTTAATTTCAGTTTCATAGGGGACATCACTACAAAGGTTTCCTCCCTCATAAACGTTATCGACGTGCTTTTCCGGTAAGCCATGATAGAAAAATAAAATATGATCACAGTCTGTTAAATTAAAGGTCTTTGAGCATTCAACAATAGAATGGATATAGCCAAGCACAGGACAAATAAACGGCCCGTTGAAAGTAAATTTTTTGGCTGATCCTGTTAACTGAACTAGAGAAATTTGCGAAATACCCGCCTATTGACCTGACAAATGTTAGCGGTGGCGTTCGCGCCATTTATATCCGCCCGTTCCAGAACGGGCATGCGTAAAAGTCGCTGGCCCGAGATGGTTTAGCGTCCTTGCTGATTGAGCATTGTAATGTTGGATTCGCTTCGCGTGAGCTACCCTACTCAACAGACCCAGAGCAATCACAAGCGGATGCGCTTCTAGCATTGCGGATAACGCAAAGCCTTGAGCGGCATAATTACCCTATATTGCGCTTTGAACGAGACAGGCCCTTCGCTGCGGCCAAGCCCGCCATCGCTGATATGAATAACCAAGCGGCGGCAGGAAGAGGGACTACCGATACGTTAGAAGTGTTAATCACACCAGCATCGACAACCTGGCCCAGCGAATTTACGTCAATTGAATAGCTAAAGAAGCCAAACGCCGTGCCGGGTAGGCCAATTGCGCTGAGCAAATTAGCGCTTAACTCAGCAGCCCCCTCTGCGGTAAACAAATTGACGATGTTGAGAGCACTATAATCGTAAGAAAAATCATCCATGGTACTGCTCAGCAGTGTCTGATTGGTAGTAATGCCTAAATCAGCAACCTTCCCTTCGATACTCAACGTCTCTGTCCCAGTGTTGAAATTCATCAACCCGTCGCTAACCTCATAAGACCCATCTGCCGATGATCCTGAAATCGTTAGCGCACCAATGTTGATATTCGCGCCTGTTAATTCACCGCTTCCGGGCGAAAACGAGAGATCACCGCCGAACCCGGCAGTCCCGGTTTCGAAAGCAATCACCGCTGCTGCTGCGTTAAAAGACGCCGAGCCAACGGCGACAAAACTGAGTAGCACTGACATCTTCACTAATCTTTTTACTGCTTTAATTGTCATTTTGATTTTCTCCACTGCCATACATGGGCTGTATTCCTACTCTGATGCTATAGTCTTAGGGCACACTGTCAGATAGCATCAAGTGACAACACTGACCGACATCAAGACCCTACGCGCGCAAATCAGCGCTGCCATTGCGCTTCTAGACAGATTTTGGGTTTATTCCGCCTACCTGCTATGGACTGGATCGTAATTTAGTTGTACTTCGCAGGAATAGAGGGAAAACCCCTATTTCGCCTCCAATAACCTCTAAATAGCGAGTTTTCCAGCCTCAACTTATTCAGGGGTCACGAGCACCGGACCAAATTGCTCCGAATTATCAGAGACATTGTGGTTGGAAGGTATTAAAGGCCGTGATCTGCCTGCCTAGCAGAAGTTAAGGGATGATTTATATCGGTTTTTCTCTGTTGAGGGGTAGATTACGGCGTGCGATTAAAAGCCTGACAGCCGGTTTCTAGTGGCAGGAACGTCGCTTTGGATACAGACCTCAACGCTTCTCCTACATGTAATTTCTCGAAACGCTTGGAAGCGTAGGGCAAATAAACGGCCTGTTGAGCCTAGATTTTCTGACTAACGGGGCTCTGTGGTGTTCTGGAGGAGGCCGAGTGCCGGACACTGAGATGAAACTAAATCAGTTACAGCATCATTAACAATGTGAGGAGATGTTGCGCGGTCTGAGTAGCGCACAAAAGACCACCGCCGATGCGAGACAGTTTCTGATTCAGTCCGTAAGTAATTCTCTTGATATTTCAGGGGTCGCTGAGACTCTGCATGTTAGTGAGCGCACTCTGAGGAGGCGGCTAGCTGCCGAATCGACGAGCGTTCGAGCGACCGCTGAAGAGGTCCGTGATTTACTTGCGCGCGAGTATCTTACAGAAACTGCGTTGACGGTTGCTGAAGTAGCACATCTGTTGAGCTATAGCGAAACGGTAAATTTCCGCAGGGCGTTTGTACGATGGGATAGTGTGACACCAAGCCAATATCGTCTGCAACATGCGGTGTAAGCGGTTTCCTGTCACAGACTGACAGGCCATTGCGCTGGACGAAGTTCGTTGACTATTTCATGCTCCGTGGCAGAAGCAGGCGGGCACTATTTGGCCGAATATGCTCCCCCTGAATTTGCCATGTCGTATTAGCATACAACCATATTGCCAGTACGCCCTCGGTTTTTCATTGCCGGCGGACTCGGATGAGAGTATCCACATCTGAGCAGTTGTATTGGCAAACATGAACAATGGCGGCCGCAGCAGGCTCCGCTCATGATTGCAGCCATTTTTGATAGAGAGTGTAGCGATGAAAAAACTGATGATTGGCCTTGTCGGCGTGTTGGTGTTGAGCGGCACATTTGTGTTGGCATTACCAGCAGTGCTGCACAAGGCGGGGCTGCATCCTGAGTATCTCGGCCCCAAGGTTGCCCTGCCGGCTAAACGCGCACTAGTCATTACCACCAGTCACGACGTGCTTGCCGCCCCGGGTGAAACAGAAGGCCCTGCCACTGGGGTGGTTGCGTCGGAGCTAACGCATCCCTATTACGTTTTTCTTGATGGGGGTATGCAAGTGGATGTGGCCAGTATCAAAGGCGGCCAGATCCCAATTGCGCCGGATTCACTGGGCCGCGTTTCAATGACACCGGAGACTGAGCGCTTTCTTCAGGATTCGATTTTCCAAGCGAAGGTCGACAAGTCGATCAAAATCGACGAGATTGATTTCAGTGAGTACGACATTATTTTTCTGGCCGGTGGTTGGGGCGCAGCCTATGACCTAGGTTATTCCCCGGTACTGGCAGAAAAAATCAGCGGCGCGTACTACGCTGATAGCGAACCTGTGATCGGTGGCGTGTGCCACGGGGTGCTGGGTTTGATCAACGCCAAAGATCGCGACGGTAATTTGCTGGTCGCCGGGCGGCGCATGACCGGA
>PKDD01000115.1 GCA_002862465.1 Haliea sp. | reverse complement strand
TCTCCAAAGGCTGCGGTTTCCTTTTGAGTACTATTCGCTGTTTCGTAGTACTCCAGCGAGTCCGGGCGCAACTGCACTCCACCCAATTCGTCTACTGCAAATTGATCAAACCCCGGAGTGAATTCTTGGCTCAGAGAATTTGATTCGTAGTCATAATAGAAAACACCTGCAATCCAATTAAAGGGGCCATCGTCAGTGGAGACCAGCCTTAGCTCCTGTGTGAAAGTATCCTCGTCTGCATCGTCTCGAGTGTAGGCGGAAAAGCTGGGAAACAGCTCATAGCCATATTCAAAGGTGAGTAACAGATCCGTTTGATCCCGCTGGCCATTCTCAGTGTATTCTGAATAGCCGGTCGCAGAGGTCAACGCAGCGAACCCGAGGTCCGCAACTATTTCTAGGGCCAGTAATTCATTTTTGCGGCTATTTGGCTCTAGAAAACGATGCGCCGCTTCATACTCGCCAGTGCCAAACGCAGCTTTATGATTTATTTGGCGAGCGCCGATATCCTGATCTTGATAAAAGTAGGTTAGAGTTCCGTCCAAGCGCTCAGCGGTGTAGCGCAGGGCCGCGCGACCGGACCACGTCTTTTCTGTGTTGGCATCCTTTTTCCGTTTCAGGTTCGCATTCACGTCCCCCTGATTATTGAAATTCGGCTGCGGATTGGAAACACCTGCGTCGCGGACCAGAAAGTTGTAATCAATAAATCCGGGGTCATTGAGATAGTCCACAGAGCCTCGAAAGGCCAGTGTGTCTTTGATAAGGGGCACATTGATCGTGCCTCCGCCCTCGTAGCCCACATCGCTGGACTCGCTGAGGTCGTAGACGTCGCCACGCACTTGGTAGGTAAGCTGGTCGGCTTGTGGTCGATTCGGCAAATACAGTACTGCGCCGCCCATAGTGCCAGCGCCATACAGTGTGCCCTGCGGACCCATTAGCACGTCTACCCGGTCCATATCATTCAGTTTGAAGTCGATATACAGCGGTATCTCACCGACATAGACACCGACCGTATTGCCACCATTATTAGAGCCGTCGTTGGCAGTTATTGAGCTAACGTTTAAGCCGCGGACAGTTAGCGTATTGCTGTCGCGCGGACCTTGATCGACCACTGTCATGCCCGGCACCATGCGGGCGATATCGACCAAATCGGTAAGACGGTCACGCGCGATGATTTTGCCGCTTAAGGAGGTAATGTTAAAAGGAATTTCTTGCAACGACTGAGAGCGCCGCGTGGCGGTCACGACCACTTCTTCAAGCAACGACTCTTGCGCAGTAACGTAGCTCGACAGCAATGTCGAGGCAACAGCTGCTGACAATATACTGAGCTCAAACTTACCCCGGTTATGCATAATCACCTCGACTGCTTTTTAAAAGCGTACCTAAATAAAGCGTGACTGGGCGGCGTGCCTTTTCTGATTATACGTATTTGGTAGCGTAAAAAAGCGCATAATTGTGACACCTCAGGCTAGCATTTTTTACGCCCAATCTTCTAACAATGTACCGCTTTCAGTGTACAGGCGGCAATCATCGATTGGGCGCAAAATTACCGTTCCGGCAAACAGTTTAGAACAGCACGCGGCTGCGAATCGTGCCGTCGATGGCGGCTAATTTCTTCAGGGCGATATCACTGTATTCAGCATCGATGTCGATCACTACATAGCCGACATTATCGTTGGTCTGAAGGAACTGGGCCGATACATTGATCCGGTTTTCTGAGAACACACTATTAATAGCGCTCAGGACGCCCGGCACATTGCGGTGTATGTGTAATAGGCGATGGCATCCCGCATGTTCTGGCAGAGCAACCTCCGGAAAATTGAGAGAAGACGTTGTAGTACCGGTATCGCTGTAACGCGCCAGCTTTTCCGCAACCTCCATACCGATATTTTCTTGGGCTTCAATAGTACTGCCGCCAATATGTGGAGTGAGAAAAGTATTATCGAAGCGGCGTAGAGGAGACACGAATTCATCATCGTTGGAGCGCGGCTCCACGGGGAATACGTCAACGCCTGCGCCGCCCAAAGCACCGCTTTGCAGCGCATCAGCTAGGGCGTCGATGTCGACCACTGTGCCGCGCGAGGCATTAATCAGGATGCTGCCAGCAGGCATCTGTGCCAGCTGCGCCGCTCCGATCAGATTTTGTGTGGCAGCACTTTCAGGTACGTGCAGACTTACCACGTCGGAGCTGGCCAGCAGCTGATTGAGACTCGGTAGTTGCCGAGCATTGCCTAAAGGTAATTTATTGTTGGTGTCATAAAACTGCACTTGCATGCCCAGCCCCTCGGCGATCACGCCCAACTGCATACCGATGTTGCCGTAGCCAATAATGCCCAGTTTTTTCCCTCGGATTTCAAAGGCGTTGGCAGCCGTTTTCTGCCACTCGCCACGGTGGGCCGCCGCATTCTTGCTGGGCACACCACGTAGCAGGAGAATCGCCTCAGCGAGCACCAGCTCGGCCACGCTGCGTGTATTGGAAAAAGGCGCATTGAACACAGTGATTCCACGGCGAGTAGCGGCGTCAAGTTCAACCTGATTGGAGCCTATACAGAAGCAGCCTACGGCCACGAGTTTTTTGGCAGCGTCGAACACCTCTTCGGTCAGCTGAGTGCGGGACCGAATTCCCACGAAGTGAGCATTGCCGATAGCGATCTTTAGCTCTTCCAAGGGCAGCGCCTTCTTGTGCTCTTCGATGTTGCTGTAACCAGATTGCTGCAATGTTGCGCGTGCGGAAGGGTGAATGCCCTCAAGTAGCAAAAACTTTATTTTACTTTTTTCTAGGGATTGCTGCGCCATGATTTTGGGTCCTGTAAAGATTGTTGGCTGAGCGGTTCGGCGAGCTTGCTCGTGCGGCAAAAAACCGCGCTTATGCTATCATACGTGCCGCCTGAATCAGCGATCTGTGAAAAATACCGGAGGCAATAACCTTGGCCGCAATCGACAACATTGTCCTGACTGCTTTAGAAAATATAGTTGGTCCAGAGAGGGTGCTCACCGGCATCAATGACTTACAGCGTTATGGTTGCGACTGGACTCGTGTGTATACCCCTAATCCGGCAGCGGCGGTCCTGCCCGATAGTATTGAACAGGTCCAAGAAATTGTGCGTCTTGCGGCTCGCGAAGGCTTGGCCATTGTGCCTTCTGGTGGGCGCACAGGCCTCAGTGGTGGTGCAGTCGCCTCCAATGGGGAATTGATAATGGCTCTGGATCGACTCAATTATATCGAAGATTTTAGTTCGGTCGACCGCACTGTGCGCTGCGGTGCTGGGGTAATCACTGAGCAGTTGCAGCATTACGCTGCAGAGCGGGGGCTGTTTTATCCCGTGGATTTTGCATCCAGTGGCTCGAGTCAGATCGGCGGTAATATTTCTACCAATGCCGGTGGCATCAAGGTTATTCGTCACGGCATGACCCGTGATTGGGTGGCGGGTTTGAAAGTAGTCAACGGTACCGGCGAGTTACTCGATCTGAACCGAGGTCTGGTGAAAAATAATGCCGGGTATGATCTGCGGCAGCTGTTGATTGGCGCGGAAGGTACGTTGGGGGTGGTGGTGGAGGCGACTATGCGTCTGATAACGCCTCCGCAGGAGCCTGCTGTAATAGTACTGGGCGCGCCTGACATGGCGTCGATAATGCATATACTGCGAACGTATCAAGACAGTATTGAACTCAGTGCATTCGAGTTCTTTTCTGAACTCGCTCTACAGAAAGTTGTCGAGCATCAGGGCTTGCAGCGGCCTTTTGAAACGCCGACAAATTTTTACGCGCTGTTAGAGTTTGAGCAGCGCGATGACAAGATTATGGAGGAGGCAATGGCCCTGTTCGAAAAGTGCATGGAGCTGGGTTGGGTCGCAGATGGTGTTGCCAGTCAAAGTCTTGCTCAGGCAGAATCCCTGTGGCGTTTGCGGGAGGACATCTCCGAAACGATTTCTCGCTGGACGCCCTACAAGAATGACATATCTACAGTGATTTCTCGCGTGCCAGCATTCCTTGCCGCAGTGGAAGCGATAATTAGTGAACATTATCCACAGTTCGAGATTGTTTGGTTTGGCCATATCGGCGACGGTAACGTCCACCTAAATGTGCTAAAGCCTGACGACCTACCTATGGAAGAGTTTCAACAGCGCTGTGCAGAGGTAAGCCGGTGGGTGTTCGATATCGTGCAAGATTATGGTGGCAGCATCTCTGCTGAACATGGCGTTGGTTTGTTAAAAAAAGAGTACTTGCACTACAGTCGTTCTGAGCTTGAAGTGTCGATTATGCGTCAGATAAAGAAGGTGTTTGATCCGCACGGTATTATGAATCCTGGAAAGATTTTTGATGCTTAACCGTCTCGCGTGATTTGTCTTAGTGACATGACAAGATTTCCATTTTACTGTGGATGAAGCGTCTCTACGCCTTTGTTTGTTCCAAGAAAAAGTACATCGGCAGGTCTTAGCGCAAACAATCCATTAGTCACTACGCCGGTGATATTGTTAATTTCCCCTTCTGTTGACAACGGTTGTGCAACAGAAAAATTGTACACATCAAGAATTACATTACCGTTATCAGTCAATACGCCTTCGCGGTAGATCGGGTCGCCGCCGAGCTTGACCAGTTCCCGTGCCACGTGACTGCGGGCCATAGGGATGACTTCCACCGGGAGTGGAAACCCTCCAAGGGTGTGTACCAGCTTGCTTTCATCAGCAATACAGATAAACTCGCGCGCCACTGCCGACACGATTTTTTCACGGGTTAGTGCGGCCCCGCCACCCTTGATCAGCTGCAGTGCACGGTTGCTCTCATCGGCCCCATCTACGTAAAAGTCTACCTGATCTACGGTGTTGAGTTCATACACTGGAATACCATGGTTTCGTAGGCGCTGTGCCGAGGCCTCAGAGCTGGCGACGGAGCCATTAATCTGGCCCTTAATCCTAGCGAGGGCGTCGATAAAGAGGTTGGCAGTTGAGCCGGTACCGATACCCAAGATAGTGTCGTTTTCGAGTCTGGGCTCGATATAGGCAAGTGCTGCATCCGCTACCGCTTGCTTTAATTCATCCTGAGTCATGGTTTGTCCTTGGACGTAATGGTGTAAGACGTGTTTCATTATAGAGTACCCCGCTGCTGTGATCACCAAAAGAGTCGGCAGCCGTTACAGAGGTTTCGGCTGAAATGCTGGGCTGGGTCTATTAAGATGATTAACCTGCATACCGCCACTGGAAGTGAATGCTCTATGCCACAGTCCTACGTCAAGCGTATTCTCGATGCGAAGGTTTATGATGTCGCTCGCGAAACACCTATCCATGAAGCAGGTTTGATGTCAGACCGGCTAAGTAACCGGGTCCTGCTCAAGCGTGAAGATTTACAGCCCATTTTTTCGTTCAAATTGCGCGGCGCGTTTTGCAAGATGAGCCGCTTAAGTTCTGATCAGCTCAGCCGCGGAGTTATTGCCGCTTCTGCAGGAAACCACGCACAAGGGGTTGCAATGGCAGCAAAGAAGCTGCGCGTGAAAGCGACTATTGTCATGCCACGCACTACACCACAGATTAAAATAGATGCCGTGCGGCGCCTTGGCGGCCGAGTCCTGCTGCATGGTGACTCTTACGACGAAGCAGCATTGCGCGCTCAAGAGCTTATGCAGGCCAAAGGTATGACGTATATACACCCGTTTGATGATCCGGATGTGATTGCAGGGCAGGGCACGGTAGGCATGGAAATCGTGCGCCAATGCCAGAGCCCGCTGGACGCTCTGTTCGTGCCAGTGGGCGGGGGTGGCCTGCTGGCAGGCATCTCCGCCTATGTAAAGCATGCATGGCCACAAACGCGTCTGATTGGTGTCGAGCCGGAGGATGCTGCCTGTTTGCAACTGGCGATTTCGCGTGGGCGCAGAGATAAGCTTTCCGAGGTAGGACTGTTCGCCGATGGCTGCGCTGTGGCTCAGATTGGTAAGGAGCCCTTTCGCATCATTAGGAAAACAGTAGATGAGGTCATTACAGTATCTACCGATGAAATGTGTGCGGCCATTAAGGATATTTTTGAAGATACCCGCAGTATTGCTGAGCCTGCTGGAGCCCTAGCTCTGGCCGGCTTAAAAAATTATGTGTATCGAACGGGCGTGCAGGATCAAGCATTATTGGCGATTGTCAGTGGTGCTAATACGAACTTCGATCGCCTGCGCTATATATCCGAACGCACAGAAATTGGCGAGCAAAGGGAGGCCATAATAAGTGTCACTGTGCCTGAGCGTCCTGGTAGCTTTAAAAAATTTTGCAGTGCATTGGGCCGTCGAAGTATTACGGAGTTTAATTATCGTTATGCAGATGCGAGCGCCGCTCAGGTTTTTGTTGGTCTTTCAATTGCGCCAGGGGGTGATGATCTGGCTACGCTCTTAGCCGACCTTCGGGGTCGGGGCTACGTTACAGAGGATATGACCGACAACGAGGTCGCCAAGCTGCATATCCGTCACATGGTTGGAGGGCGCGCCTCTGTCCAATTGCATGATGAGCGAGTTTACCGTGTCGAATTTCCA
>PKDD01000020.1 GCA_002862465.1 Haliea sp. | reverse complement strand
AATGCGTCAGTTGAATTATTCGAGTCACTGCATGCAATGACTAACAGCGATGAACATAGCATGAAGATGGTTTGCCTAAAGCGCATAGTAATAATCCCATGGCGGAGTTACGAAGAACAGAAACTGGTGCGTCATGATAGTAATGCTGCCAGACTAACTTCTCAATGTGAAGTAATAAACGTAAGGTTACCGTCCAACATTGAGCGTCGGCAATATGTGAATCTTCATACACTATTTTCAACGTTCCGCAGGTATAGCCATTTGCGAGCGTCGGGACAAACACTACCTTGCGCTACTGGCCATCCGCAGCCTATTAGCCAAGCAAAACCAGATGCGTGGGCAGTCTACAACGTTCGATTTTGGCCCACCTCATGATACCATTCTGCTGGAAATGACCCTTTAAATGACTTTTAATGGGTATGAAATTGGATGTTCTAACGCGTGATTATTTTGGGCTGATGTCTATGAATTTACTTGCTGCGATTCTATTTCTTTTAGGTGCTGCTCTACTCACCGCCTGTTCGAACGGCTCTGACGGAACAGCCACGCCGGAGCAGCCGTCGCAGACACTGACAATACTCGTTAGTAATGACGATGGGATGGGGGCACCTGGCATCGACGCACTAGTGAATGGCCTCTTAGAGCTTGACGATGTTGAGGTGGAGCTTGTGGCTCCGGCAGAGAACCAAAGTGGCTCCTCCGACCAAACGACAGAGGGTGATTTGGTGTCGGAGGACTCAGCAACAAGCAGCGGTTACCGAGGTGTTGCCGTCTACGGTTATCCTGCTGATGCGATAAATGTTGCCCTTAAGGATTTGGGCATCGTTCCTCATCTGGTGATTGTGGGAGTCAATAAAGGACATAATTTGGGCCCGCTTACTGTCACTTCAGGAACTGTTGGGGCAGCACGCACCGCTGCCAGATTAGGCTATCCCTCTGTTGCGGCCAGCGTCAGCGCACTTACCGAGTACGCCGACTATGGTGCAGCAGTGATCCTTGTGACCGACTGGATCGCTGAACACCGGGATGTACTCATAGACGGCTCAGCCGACGTAGAAACAGTAACGAGTTTTAATGTGCCCGGATGCACGTCCGGGGAAATCAGAGAACTGGTTGCCGTACCGCTTGCCGTCTCCATACCTGACGATGAAATTTTCAAATGGTTTGAGACTGACTGCTCGTTGGAGCCAGATAGTCCCCCGACAAGCGACCTTGATGCGTTGTACAAGGGTCACGCTGCAGTCACTGCTGTGCCACTAGACCTGTAATGAATAAGGCCCGAATTAACATCTCATTTGAGTGCTACTGCAGCGCCTTTTGTTAACTCACAAGTGCTGCAACATGCGCAGCGGCAGAGTTTCCCAGTGCTCGCAAGTCATAGCCTCCCTCTAAGGTTGAAATAATCCGACCTTTTGAGTGGATGTTGGCTAGTGCAACAATCATTTCTGTTATCCAGCGATAGTCGTCCTCGATAAGCTGTATTTCGCCAAGGGGGTCGTCTCGATGAGCATCAAAGCCAGCAGAAATAAAAATGAGATCTGGTTTATGCGTCTCTATTTGCCGAAGCCAGGTTGACTCTATCAACGACCTATATTGACTACTAGATGTGCCTGCTGCGAGTGGCGTATTAATAATATGCTGATTTTCATAGTCGAGAAAACGATGCGGGTAAAAGTCTTCCTGAAAGCTGCTACAGACCAGCACTCTTGGGTCATCTTTGAAGATATCAACAGTACCGTTGCAGTGATGAACATCAAAATCTAAGATCGCCACACGTTTCACTGATGGATCCTGTAAAGCCACTCGCGCACCGATTGCAACATTATTAAACAGGCAAAAGCCAAAAGCCGCCGCGATCTCTGCGTGGTGACCCGGAGGTCTAATGGCGCAAAAGGCACGATTGCTCTCGCCGGCTAGAATCCTTGATGTTGCCTCTGCTACCGCACCAGCGCTAAGTCTTGCAGCCCGACTGCTGCCGGGGTTCATATACGTGTCGGACTCAAATTTTGAGACGCCTTGCCGTGGCTCAAAAGATAAAACATCGTCGATGTAGCTGCGAGGATGCACCTGCTCGATCACATTCAGTTTAATCTCGCTGGCGAGTCCATGATTCATTGCGCTTGATAAACCGCGCTCCCGCAGCGCCGACAAAACTGATCTCAACCTATCCGGTCGCTCAGGATGGCGAGGCATTTCATGAATCAGGCAATCAGGATGAGTGAGTAAAATCGCTGGCATGTGACTCGTCACTCAGTGGCCGTTACATATATTGGGGGCAGTGGGTAGACACCACTTCGAGGTCGTCTCTCAAAGATACAAGATAAGGACTTTGTCTTATAAAAAACTTCTGCATGCGATTACCGCTCCCGTGATGCGAATCGTAAGGCAGATGCAAAGCGACAGGCCAGGCAACTGCGTTACCCCGCGCTACTGACGCGAGAAAATAGCATGACTCGTAATCAGTGTAGGGCCGGTTTGGGTGTAAATCATTTCCATCGTATTGGCATCTGTCATCCGCCCAACGACCTGACCACGCGCACCTACTGCCTGAAACGATACACCATCATTCCAAAAAGTTCCGATCCACGCCTCCGTAATACGACTGGAAGTCAGTGTTCCCCAAAAAAGTCTGCCCTCTTGATGCGTCAGTTCTAGGGTAAATGATGCATCACTCAATCGTGGAACCGTCTTATCTGCAGTCTCGCTGTAGTAGCGAGCATCCCCGAGAACCACTGCCTTGCTTGTTCCTCCCCATGTTCCAACCATACTTGGAAAGTCGTCTGCCGACGCCGCACCTATAAAAATTAGACCGATCAACGCACCGAAAAATACAACCTGCTTCATATCTTTATCTCCTATATTGATTCAACTTGCCGGGACCTTCGTAAATCATTTGTGAAAGCGTTCTCGAGTTATACAAATCACAAGGATAGGATGCGAGTCTCCTAAGCCGCATTCGCCTTAACGTATGCCGGTCTTGTCGCCAGACGCGCGCAGTACGCTTGGCAGTTCGGCGTAGCGTGATTCACAAATTCAAGATAAGTTGCAATATTAAGACCAAAGCCCAACATGATGTCGGCTACACTGAACTCGTCTCCAAGGATGTAAGGCCTTTCGCCCAACGCCTGTTCAACAATTTGGATTAACTGCGGCGCCAGCATATTACCGCGCTCGACCAGAGCCGGAATAATACGCTCTTGCGGCAAGACTCCTCCGTGAGCGACGATCTCTGCCATAATCACCGTTAACTGGTTCTCAGCAAACTCCATCCACTGCACCGCTTTAGCGCCAGCCTCACTATCCCGCGCTGGAAGTAAAGCTCCATCACTGTATTTCGCCACCAAATATTCGATGATGGCAGAGGTTTCCCACAGCACAAAACCATTGTCGTCGATTGCCGGCACTTTGCCCTGAGGATGAATTTTCAGGAAAGCCGGGGCCTGCATCGCCGCGGTGAACAGAGTAAACGATTCAAGCTGATAGGGTAAATTGATTTCCTCCGCCAGCCAGAGTATCCGGACCGATCGAGAAAAAGGTGCATGATAAATTTTCAACATAAGCTAGGAATCGTATTTATTTGTGTATCGGCGAAAAAAAGCATTTCAGTCGGGTCCGAGTATAACGCCTTTGCTGTGCCATGTTACATAGACGCCTTACTTATCCACAGATCTGGCAAAGACACTGTCCCTGTAGCGCTGATATCGACAAAATCATCAGACCGGTTTAGCGCAACGTTTCAACTTTTAGGCGCCCTGCCCTGTTCACACCAATAGGCTGCTGATGCAATAGGCTTCCTACGCCCTTTTCACCTTGTCTAACAGTTGATAGGCGCGAGGGGGAGTGCTTAGTACCCCCTTTTATGTTCGAATAGGAACAAAGTCGACTAATACTGCCAGAAAATCTGAGTAGGCTCGGATACTTAGTATTACACTATCATTTTTTTTAGGACAACTATGCAGTGGATACCTCAATAGCAACGACGTTACCCTTTAGCGAAATCGTCAAGGTAAGGTTTCGGGATATGGACGCTCAGGGACACCTCTATTTTGCCAACTACATGGTCTATGCAGACGAGATACTCGGCGCCTACATGGAAGAGTTGGGACTTGGTGCCATGAATCCACACACATCTCCTTGCCTGATTTTTACTGTCAATATTCGTTGCGAGTATTTTAGCGAAATAGCCGGCAACGGCGAGGTCAATGTTTGTGTGGGCTATGACCGTCTGGGAAACTCCAGTGCCGACGCAGTGTTTGAACTATACAATGATGCCAACAAGGAACTACTGGCCAAGGGGGGTTTGACTCAGGTTTTTGTAGATCCTAAGTCTCGAAAGTCTATGCCCATACCGCCCTTTTTTAAGGCAGGGATTCTTAGGCAGCAACCCGAACTCAACGGCAATTGAACCAGAGCACACATAGTGTCTGGCCAGACACTTGACGCAAATTCCTGCGGTTATGTGCTGCGGAAATACATCGCCCTAGGCAAATCGGTTAACCATGATCAAAAGCAAACCGGCTTATTATCTACTACCTCTCTTAGTCAGACCCGCGCATCTCAAACGTAATGGGCATTTCTTTAATGCCCTGCACAAAATTTGACTTCATGTACACTACAGGTCCATTGAACTGCATGTTATCCATGCGCCCGAGAATTTCCTCTAACATCACCTTCATTTCCATTTTGGCTAGATTCATACCGAAGCAATTATGACGACCTATGCCAAAGGAGCGGATATCTCGCATCAGGTCCTGACGGTCCGCTCGATGAATATCGAAAGCTTCTGGGTCATCGAATACCTTAGGATCACGATTAGCGCCAGGGTAATACATAATGATTTTGTCCCCCTTCTTAATAGGCGCGTTATCCAGTTCGGGCACTGTCACATCTTGCGTGGCAGTGCGGCGCATACAGATAAACGGAGGGTTATAACGCAGCATCTCGAAAATAGCGTCTTCGATCTTATCCGGGTTGTCCTGCAAATGGCGATATTGCTCTGGGTTCTCAATTAAATTTCGAATAGCATGGGTAATTGTCGTACGCGTGCTTTCATTGCCCGCGACAATAATCATGAGAAAAATCCATGCGAATGTTTCGTCAGACACTGGCTCGCCATTAATCACGCCATTTAGCAATTGGCTGCTAACATTTTTCACATCGGAGTTACGATACTTGCCTGCAAGTTCGTGAGCGTAAAGCATTAGCTCGAGAGAAGCCGTATCAGCGGCCTCACGGCCACCTGATACATCGGGATCGTCGCCGAACAGCATCGTATTCGTCCATCCGAAAATCTTGTGTCTGTCTTCTTGGGGAATATCAAAGAAGTCTAGGATCATCCGTAGCGGCAATTCTGCGGCCACATCCGTCACAAATTCGCAGGATGTTTTACCAGCCATGCGATCGACAACTTCTCTGGCATATTTTCTGGCTCTAGGTTCATAGGTCGCAACCGCCGCCGGCGTAAAGTGATCACGGATGAGTTTACGATAATCAATATTGTCAGGCGGATCCAGATTGATGAACATGCGGCTCTGAACGTCATCTACCATTTCTTGATCAAATTCCATGGGAATCGCCGTGCGTAAACGCGATGAAAATAAATCGTTATTTTTGGACACAAAGTCGATCGCAGCATGCTGCGTAATTGCCCAGTAAGGCACGCCAGTCGAGGGGTCATCTATTTTCACAGCGGGTCCGGCGGCACGAATTTTCGCCACGTCCGCCCCCTCAAAACCATCGCCAAGGTAGGTGGGCGCCATGATATTAGCAAAAGGGCACTCAGACATGTTTTCACCTCTTTTAGTACGGATACACTACAGGGTGTATACGGTAAATCATTAACAGGGAAGAAATCCAGCATAAACGGCTCAACTCAATGAACCGTAGCCTAAACATTCGCAGTGCCGGAGCCCGTTGTCCTAGCAACCGGTCGTCTACTGCTAACAACTAGACCAAATTTAACAGGTCAAACGTAGGAATTGGACAGATTTAGAATATCTACCGCTAGTAATGCAAGCCAAAAATGGACCGCCATAATGGCTGAGCCGACCCCGATTAGATCGATGATGGAGTCAAATAACACATCCAAGCCGACAG
Organism: Haliea sp.; assembly: GCA_002862465.1. Taxonomy (GTDB): domain Bacteria; phylum Pseudomonadota; class Gammaproteobacteria; order Pseudomonadales; family Halieaceae; genus Marimicrobium. The sequence goes on along the minus strand of PKDD01000020.1, from coordinate 487 downwards.
GATTTGTGGAAAATCAAATTTTAAGGTCACCAGCGGCAACACGGTGCCGTTGTTTTTTAAAGCAATGACACTTGTTCCCAATATAACAGCGCTGGCAGCGTGGTCTTCGCGCAACATGGGCTGATCAAAACTAACAAAATCTGAATGTTTAGTAAAAAAAAAGGGCATCACTTGCTTATCAACAAGTGATGCCCTTGGTTCGTTAAGACCGTCGTCGTATCAGAAATATGCCCTTACGCCGAAGATGACGTTAAGACCAATCTGAGGCGCCTCATCCTTCAGGTATGAAGTACTATTACGGATGTCTTCGTCCAACAAGTTCTGACCCTTCACGTACACTTGCCAATCGAATGCGTTATCACCGGGTCCGGTGAAGACGACCTCTGCGTTTACCAGGTCATAGCCCGGCGTCGGTGTTTCATAGGGAGCGACATTGTCTTGGTCATAGGCATGTATCCACACCACATTGGCCGACCAATTCTGAAGA
>PKDD01000062.1 GCA_002862465.1 Haliea sp. | reverse complement strand
CGTTACGACTATCTCGATAGTAATTTAGTACTGCGGTTTACGCGTTCAGAATTCACTGAATTCGATATTTTGAGTCGGCCATGGTACTTAGCTGCGATGAAGATAGGCGGGGTACAAAATACAGGAATATATCAGTTTTCTCAGTCGCAGATTTATGGGCAAACAATCTCTAAGCGAGTTGCAGGGACCGGCACCGTGCTGGGCATTGATATGACGCTGCCGAGTATGTCGGCGTATTTGAGAAGCCAGATTGTCAATAGCGATGCAATATCTTTTGTTTACACACCTGATGGGGAGGTCGTTGCCTCAAGTGCACAGCCTCATCAGTTTGCCGATCCATCGTCTATGCCAGGGTCTGCAGACTTTGAGCATTGGGCTAGAGAGGCTCTGAGTGCTATTGCGAGAGATGAGCAGCGCCATAAGAAACTGGTGGAGGTCGACTACAGTGGCCAACCCTATTTCGCGTTTGCGGAACCACTGTCGGCAAGGGCCAAGAGTCCATATTTCTTCGGCATATTGGTGCCCGCGCATGAAGTGGTTGGGGCCTTGATGGACAAGGTTATCCTATCCATGGCGATTACTGCTGGTTTCCTGTTCCTGCTACTGCCTATGTCGTGGTTTTTTGCGAACCCAATTGTTCGGCCTATCAGACAGTTAGCTGCTGAAAATGACAAGGTTCGGGAGCGCAACTATGCCACGGTGAAGCGGGTAAATACTAGAGTGCTTGAAATAGATGAGTTGTCAGAGTCTATGGTAAGTATGGTAGCTGCTATCCAGACTTATGAGCGGGACCAGCGCAGCTTGATGGATGCATTTATTCAATTGATTGCTGAGGCAATAGATGAAAAGTCTGCGTATACCGGAGGCCATTGCGCGCGTGTGCCGGAGTTGGCTTTTATGCTCGCAGAACAAGCCTCCAGAAGCAGCGCTCCCCCCTTCAAAGACTTTAAACTTGAAACCGATGAACAATGGCGCGAGTATCGTATCGCTGCGTGGCTTCATGATTGCGGTAAAATAACAGTGCCAGAGCATATTGTCGATAAAGGCAGTAAGTTAGAAGTTATCTACAATCGGATTCATGAGGTCAGGATGCGCTTTGAGGTGCTGTGGCGTGATGCCGAAATTGAATACTGGCAGCAACTGAATGCGCAGCCGATAACAAAGGAGCGCCAAGATCAACTAGTTTCCGCTTTGAATAACGAGCGACAACGATTGCTAGATGAGTTTGCGTTTGTCGCTGGATGTAATGTTGGCGGAGAGTTTCTTGATGATGACAAACGCGCGCGTTTGCTAGATATCTCTCGAAGAACGTGGCAGCGAAACTTTGATGATAGATTGGGACTGTCGCCGGCGGAGGAACTGCGTTTTTCGAAGCCACGACGCGGTGTGCCAGTGACGGAGCAACTGTTAAGTAATAAACCCGAGCATATCGTAAAACGCATTCGTCCGGCGGTGTATCCTCCGCACTTAGGGATTAACATGGATATCCCTGAGCACCTTTATAACTTGGGAGAGGTATACAATCTGTCCATCTCGCGTGGCACCTTAACGGCGGAAGATCGCTTTAAAATTAACGAGCACATGATCACCACGATTAAAATGCTAGAGGGTCTGCCTTTTCCAGACGAACTGAAGAACGTGCCGCGATACGCTTCGACGCATCATGAGACTATGAGCGGATCCGGGTATCCTCGGAGGCTGCCGGCCGAGGCGCTGAGTGTGCCAGAAAGAATATTAGCGGTTGCTGACGTATTCGAAGCGCTCACTGCTTCAGACCGTCCCTACAAGAAAGCAAAATCCGTTAGCGTCGCTATCGATATTCTACATAAAATGGTTTTGGACAATCATATCGACAAGGACTGCTTCCAGTTGTTTATCCGCAGTAAAGTCTACTTAGACTATGCGAAAAAATTTCTTGCACCCGAGCAGGTCGATTTGGTTGATGAATTAAAATATATGGCCTGAGATCATTAGCTCACGTGTAGCGGGCTCTAAGACGTTTCTTTAGGTTGTTGACATAGTAGCAAGGTCTCAAAGTCACCAGTTGCAATACACCGCTGCTTGTTATGGCATCGAGTATACGTGCACAGGTTAATATGTCATAGTGTGTGACATATTAACTAGGCGTATCTGTGGTTGTAAACGATAAGGAAAAGATATGAAGAAATTACTCTCTGTTGTGGCCGTGTTGCTGGTTCTGGCAGGAGTTTTGCTGCTGTCACTGCCGACGATAGTGCACAAAGCCGGCTTGCACCCTAAATATAATGGACCATCGGTGGCATTGCCGGGCAAGCGTGCCCTGATTATTACCACCAGCCATGGCGTGCTGGCAGCGCCGGGAGAAATCGAGGGGCCGGCCACCGGCGTGGCTGCTTCTGAGTTGACTCACCCGTACTACGTTTTCCTGGACGGAGGCATGGACGTCGACGTGGCCAGCATTATCGGTGGGGAAATTCCCATCGATCCGCAGACGCTCTCCTTCGTAATTAAGACACCAGAGGACGAACGTTATCTCACCGACCCGATCGCGCAGGCCAAAGTAAAAAACTCAATTCCCATTGCCGACGTGGATATCGATCAGTACGACATTGTTTTCCTATCAGGTGGATGGGGGGCGGCCTATGATCTCGCGCAATCGCCTGAGTTGGCGGAGCAAATCAGTGAATCCTATTATGGGGACAAGGAGGCTATTATCGGTGGCGTCTGTCATGGCGTCTTAGGCTTGGTGAGCGCTCAGGGTCGCGATGGTGAACTGTTAATTGCTGGGCGCCGAATGACGGGTGTGACGGATAAACAAATTAAGGAACTGGGCATTGAAATTACGCCGCTGCATCCTGAAACGGAGCTGCGCAAGGCCGGTGCGGCGTTTGAGAGTCAGACCGCATTCAGAGATTTTTTGGCGACTCATGTGGTTGTCGATGATGAGCAGCGATTTGTCACTGGGCAGAACCAAAACTCTGGTCTTGAGACAGCGCATAGCATGATGCAGGTTCTGAAAGGACGCGATTAACGCAGACGAATTAAACCACGCCAAGGACTTTCGCAACATGGAGTAATAATGTAATGAATAAAATATTGAGTGCGCTAGTTTTTTTGCCAGCAATACTGTTTCTTGTCACCGGACTCCGTTGGCTGGTGGATCCCGCCGGAATTGCCCCTGCGTTTGGACTGGTATTAGGCGACGGCCTGGGGCTCAGTTCGCAGGTGGGTGATATGTCGAGCTTCTTTCTGACCATAGGCATTCTCATGCTTGTTGCCTTGGTCACCGGGCGGCGCGTGTGGTATTACCCGCCGGCCATGTTACTTCTGCTCACTGCCATCGGTCGTCTCATTGCTTGGCTTGTGCATGACGCGGCGCTGGCGCCGCAGCAGATCGGAGTGGAGATTGTTGTCACGGTGATTTTGCTCGTTGCGAGTCGTCGGCTAGCACAGTTAGCTTAGCGTATGACGATTGATTATGTTTTTCGCCATGCCATTGTGGCAGTAGCACTGTTTGCCTCGTGTGGTTCGCTGGCAGAAGAATGGGTTGGGCCCACAGCACAGCTTAATATATCGATGGTTGAGCGACCCAATATCTTACTGGTACTGGCCGATGATCTGGGCTTTACCGATCTCGCGTCCTACGGCAGTGAAATTAGCACGCCCACTATCGATGCGCTGGCGCAGCAGGGCGTTAGTTTTACCAATTATCATACTGCGGCCAATTGCGCGCCAGCTAGGGCTATGTTGCTCACCGGCGTGGATGCGCATGTTGCCGGTGTGCCCAATATTCCAGAGATGTTGGCGTCCCATCAACAGCAGCAGTATGCCCACTATCAAGGGGTGCTGGGCAGTAACGTTGTAACCGTGGCCACCCTGCTGGAGGGAGCTGGCTATCATACCTATATGGCGGGTAAGTGGCACCTTGGCACGGGGCCTGGTCAATTGCCCAGCGAGCGGGGTTTTGAGCGCACGATTGCTCTGGCGGATTCAGGCGCCGATAACTGGGAGCAAAGGCCTTATATGCCGCTTTATGACAAGGCCAACTGGTATGCAGACGGTAAGGAGTATCAACTGCCCGAGGATTTTTACTCTTCGCGCTTTCTGGTAGACACGACCATCGAGTTTATTGCCAGCAATATCGACGATGGCCGTCCCTTCTTTGCCTATCTGCCGTTTCAGGCGGTGCATATTCCAGTGCAGGCGCCGCAAAAATTTATCGATCGCTACATGGGTGTCTACGACGGCGGCTGGGACCAGCTGCGCGAGCAGCGCAGGACGCGGGCCGTGGAGTTGGGCATCATCCCTGCCGATAGCGATATGGCGCGCATGTCGACGACCGCTGACTGGAACGCCCTGGATGCTAAGCAGCGTCTTTATCAGGCCAAACGGATGGCAGTCTATGCAGCAATGGTGGAAGCGATGGATTACAACCTTGGGCGTTTGATAGATTACCTCAAGGCACAGGGGCTGTATGACAACACTATTATTATCTTCACCTCCGACAATGGCGCTGAGGCCAGTGGGCCTCAGGATCAGGATTCATTTTGGGGGCGAAATGGACCGGCGGCGATGGGGTATCACACCGACTATGAGCGCCTAGGGCTCAAAGGCAGTTACAATAGTATCAGCCCCAGTTTTGCGAGCGCTGCTGTGAGTCCGTTAGCGTATTATAAATTTTATGCCGGAGAGGGTGGCATGCGTGTACCGTTGATCGTGGCAGGCGCTAGCCTGCCAGTAAAGGGTGAATTGACTCAGGCTTTTTCTTTTGTCACGGACATTACGCCGACCGTCCTGTCTTTCGCTGGCGTCAGGCCTCCCGATGGTCGCTACCGTGGCAGATCGGTGGAGCCGATGACAGGACACGATCTTGGGCCGCTGCTGCGACACGAGACAGACCGTGTCTACGGACCCGAGGATACGGTGGGCTATGAGTTGGCCGGACATGCAGTGCTATTCCAGGGCGATTATAAAATCGTATATCACCGGACTCCACTGAGCGACGGCCAATGGCATCTCTATAATATCCTGCGTGATCCGGGTGAAACCGAAGACTTATCCTCTTTACAACCCGTCCGGCTGCAGCGAATGTTGTCGGCTTATGAACGCTATACCCGCGAAAACTCGGTACTACCAGTACCCCTAGGTTACAATCATCTTAAGCAATTAGTTATCAATACCCTGCATAACCGAATGCGAACGCCGGTACTGGTGGCGCTGCTGACAATCCTTATTCTGCTGCCACTTCTAGTAGCTTATCGTATGAAGCATAAGAAGTAACAACGCTAGAATAATCATCACTAAAGCGACCTAGGTATTTCATTGTTGCCGCAAACCGTGTCAATATTCATTAGGTGATGCGGGTGCAGGACAGGTGCGAACATTGAGGCTTGCTTCAGCACCAGTGGATGAGTGCGCCGCTTTTTTCCCGACACTAAAAGCAACCATTGTGATAGAAACGATCTAAGACTCCTTCTTTACCCGATAGGCGTGCATATAAGCTTCTGCTTCCTGTTCTAGGGTTTCAGTGTCCATGCCCCAGTCTTCGGGCAAGTACTTGTGCTTCCCATGCTTCCCTTGTGGCTTGCTTGTTAGGTAGTCGGTGATCGCGTGTTGATAATCCTGGCTGAATGTCTTTTCGGATTGGCGATAAACTGCTTCCAATGCTTTGACGGGATCATCCATTAAGTCACTAAAATGGAGATCAATGAAGCGGTCTGGCAAGTCGCCGGCTTCCCGCCTGCGATGTACGTCTAGCATCATGTCATTTCTAGCATTGCCGGCAATCTCAAGCAGTTGCTCTGAGGCTTCTCTGTCGCTGCGCATATATCGACTAGCGGCGAAGGTCGACATGCCCGAGGGCACTGTTTTGAGCGGGTCTCTATGATTGAGAATAATCCAGGCGTCGGGATACATTGAAAACACTAAATCCAGCATGGGCAGATATGTTGGTGTTTTTAGTACCCAGTGCGGCGTGTTTTTAGCAGCATATTTTTTCCTGTGTTCGAACTGCATCACCTGCATAACGACTTTTTGGTATTTCATTGCAGCTTCTGGATCCATAGGAAACGTTTGTACGTCATGAAGCACCCACCATAGCATGCCGCCAAAAGAAGGCTTTTGGACACCGATGCACTCATCCGGAATGTCCGAACGCAACTCGTGTATAGCGGCCATCTGCGGGCAGATGTCCAGCCACAAGTCTTGCTCACACTCGGTAAGCTTAAGCAAGGTATCGTTATCACCTAAGTCAGCAGTGGGATGAAATGCTTTCCATGCGATCGGTGCCAGTGCGTTTGTATCCTGGCTGAGTAATTCAAGCGTAATCGTAGTTCCCGAGCGACCGGTTCCAGTAATAATAAACGGCTGAAGAATCTGCTCACCCAAAATTTCGGGCTGATCGGTGATTTTTTTAGTGAGATATAACCGGCTTTGTAAGCAGCGTAAAATCTCTTGTCGCACTTGCAGTCGGCCCATTACATTTAAATCGGCTTCAGCGTCCAGGCTTGCAACCAAACCTTCCAGTCGACCTCGCCAATCGCCATCGATACGTTCACCAAAATCATCTAACCCTGTAACACGACGGCTGGCCTCAATCATTTCATTTGCTTCGAGACTGATTAATTCCATCGCTCCTCCGACGGTGTCGGCCATTAAATTAATTCGTTT
>PKDD01000069.1 GCA_002862465.1 Haliea sp. | reverse complement strand
AGCGATGTTAGATTAAACATTGACATGATATCGGCGCAGGTAAAGCGGTTGCCGCCTAAGTGCTCCGATTCTTTCAGGCGCTGCTCCAGCGCATTGTAAATCCCATCTTCTCGACGCTGGATCGTTGCAGTCATGGGATTGCTATCGTCTAGTTGCGAGCCTCCCGCTTGAAATGCCAACTTCATAAAAAGGACGGACTGCAGGTTATTATTGAAATGCATCCAAAATAAGTATTGTGCATAGTCGGGGTCGCCGGGTAATACAGACAAGGCTCCCCCACCATATTGTTGAGATATATACTCAACAATGGCAGTCGACTCTGCCATCACAAGATTATCATCACTAATGATAGGTGCTGTGCCTACAGGATGAAGTGCCCTATACTCGGCTGGCGCAAGAAAATCCTCGCCCCGGTCATACCATTTTAATTCATACGGGAGGCCAAGTTCTTCCATAAGCCACACTACTCTATCCGACTGGGAAATGCCTAGGTGATGTATCGTTATCATAGATTATATCCTCTGATTTTTTTTAACATGTGCTGTACTCAGGATAACACCTCGGCGACAGGCGGCCTTTATTTTTTACCAAATCTGGTCGAAAACAGTGTGCGGCCGGGTGATGGCCGCATGCATGACGCAAAAAGGTACAGCGGCGTATCGTGTCCGCAGGTAAGACTAAATACTTAATGAACGTCCTGACAGGTCAGCGTTTCAATGTGGCGGAATCAAGCGTGGCAGCTTGTGGACTGATACTCACGGCCAGACACTAAAACCCCTCAACAAGCGTATGCAGATGAACTTAATAACGGTGATTCTCGTGAGTCGGAGCGGTGGCTGATCTATCTCAGTCGATCATGCGTACTAAAGTTATGACAGCTATTGAAGATGTAATTGAAAACCTAGCCCCGGCCTTAAAAGAGTTGGTGGGTTACTTATCTGTCTCATCGCAGTTAGAGGCGCTTGGTTTCTTTAGTCACGTTGAGCAAAGCCTAAGCGCAGTGACTACGGAGGACGAGTTATTAGAAGTATTTATCCTGATGTCTATGATGGCTTTCCAAGGATTTAGGTTAGACCCGACGGCAAGTATGCTGGCAGATCAAATATTGGCTCAGTCGGAGCAGGTGTCCCACGCATTTTCAGCTGATAGCAGCAGCGTCAACTGATGTCGGAGCCGCTCAGCTTTTCAGCCAAGGGCTGTTTCAAATATTGCTGTTCCCTAGGCGTAAGATATATCGGTAATCCGTCACGCGGTTTGGATATCGGAGATTGCTGTACTGCCATCGTATAATTTTCAGGTACAGACCACTCGTACTGCCGCAGCATTTCAAACATTACTACCTTAATCTGCATGATCGCAAAATGTAGCCCTATGCACATATGCGCGCCGCCACTAAAAGGAACCCAGCAGTAAGGATGATTCTTATGTTCAGCACGACTCACGCTAAAACGTAAAGGATCAAATTTTAACGGTTCAGACCAATATTCTTTCATATAGTGTGTGTGAATCGGATATGTTGCAACCATTGCGCCGGCCGGGATTCTTACTCCCTCGAATTCAAATGACTTGAGACTGTACTTCGGAAGAGTCGATAGTGGTGGATACATCCGGAGCGCCTCTTTCATGACCCAATCTGTCAGCTCCATTTTTTCAAGGTCGGCATATTCCAGTTGCTCGACACCAAGCCCTTGCACCTCGTTTAGAAGCCGTTCCTGCCACTCTGGGTGTTTTGCGAGAGCATAAGTCATGCTTGTTAGAGTACTGGTAGTCGTGTCATGAGCAGCCATCATCAGGAAGTTCATGTGATCAATCACTTCTTCATCTGTATATTGATTCCCCTCTTCGTCCGTCGCCTGGCATAGCAGTGAAAACATGTCTGCACTCTTGCCCGCGCGTTTTGCAGGCAGCAGACGCTGAAAATACTCGCACATATATGTACGCGCTTTAATTCCTTTCCACAGTATTGTGCCAGGAATTGCCAACGGAATTCTCGGCATAGAGGCTGCAACTGTAGCTTCAAACGCTTTGTTTAGCCGCGCCGCTTCATCACCTAAGTCCATGCCAAGAAATATGGTAGCGGCAAGATTAAGCGTCATTTGTTTAAATGTTGGGAATGCAAGTAAGGGCTGATCAGGGTGCGTCGGCCAATCAGCGACGGCCTCATGCACTTGCGGCCCCATTTCGGTAAGGTAGCGGTGCAACGCTTTATTTTTAAATCCGGCCTGCATCAGGCGACGATGATAGCGATGGTCGTCTCCATCCCTTAGCATCAGTCCGTTAGGAAAGACACGGCCGATAATCTGATCCCAAGCTTCCTTATTAGAAAATACTTGTTCGGTGTTAATTAGTGCAAGCCGGTGCGCATCAGCGCCATAAAGGTTAACAAAAGTTATACGGAAAAATTTTTGCATAACCGCATTACCGAAACGCTCTTGCAGCTCCTGTGCGTGCTGCAATGGATTGGCATAGCTCTTTCGGATTAAACGAAATGTCTCGAGCAAGCCAATCTGAATGGGTTTTAAGTCGTGAATTATCGTTTCATGTGTCATAGTGGCCATCGTGTCTCGTGGTTATAGAAGAGCTCCCATTGTTCAATATTAGCAGACTGTTTGTGACTGTGTATGTGTGCAGGGCCGTTAACGTACACTAAACAGTGTAATCATGACCTAGTTACTAAACTGTTGGCCTTATGCTCGCATTTTGTCGCTCATCGGCTTCCATTCAATCCTGATTGGACGACCTGTGATTGAATCTGCGCCACTGATTTCGACATAATAGCCGGCTTTGTCTTCGGTGCGCTGTGCCAATGCCGCTAAATAATTTTCCATTCTGGTATAGCTTTGCTTAATGCGATCAATATCGATATTTTCAGGCTTATGAGACGCTATAAACTGCTGTGCTGCCTCGTTGATATACATTGGCCCTCTCCTTGTGCTGTTGATTACTGATTCTCAGTGGTGTTCGCATTGGGTTGATCGTTATTTTAGCGGACGACCACTGGAAAGAATGCTACCAAACACATCGGCATAGGCATAGACATCTGTGCTCGTATTGAAAGAGCTATAGGCAGCCATGAGATTCATGAGGCACTATTGTGATGCCAATGCCGCATGATTTGTAGGATTGCAGTTCAGGTGGTGATACGACACAAGATGTGATCAACTTGGCGTTGGAAACTCTACAGGTAGTTCACCATGTTAAGCGAGCTAAATCGTCGAAAATTTTTGCAGTTGGCAACGATGTCTGCGGCTGGCGTCGTTTTGGCCTCCTGTGGCTCCGAAGATACCGATACACGGTATGCTAATTCCGACATTGTTCGACTTGCACAGCAGCGGCTTGATGAGGAATCCCGCTCCGGCACTGGCCCATTTGGACCGATGCGCTTTAACGGTTATCGTGGACTGGCTGAACTCCCCTGGTTTGAGCTCGACGACACTGGTCAACTCCACAATGTAGCGCTCGATTTACCCAAAGCGATTGATATGCACTGCCATCTCGGAATGTCGTTGCTGCTCGCTCCAGACATAGATTTGCAGAGACGCACGGAGCGCGTTGTTTATCTTCTCGATTGCGATGCGACAAACCCCGGATGTGAGCTAGACCTGGATGTGTATATCAATCGAAATTTTAGTGAAGAGGCCCTTGAGGAATTGTGGTGGAGCTCAGCTGCCCAAGGCCTGTGGGGCAGCAGTAGTGCGAGTACACAGACAATACCCAATTTATTGCGCGAGATGGATGCCTGTGGTGTTGAGCGCGCAAGCATAATGCCAATCGCTTTCGATCTGCCCTTCGGTGATGATTTGACCGAGCGCTGGATTGAGGCGATAGAAATAGCTGGAGCACAACAACGCTTCATAGCAGGCTGTTCCGTGCATCCGCAAGATCCGGCGCGGTTTCAAAAGTTACGTCTGTATGCTGCGGCGGGGGCTCGCATCATCAAGTTCCATCCGACCATGCAGCGCGCCTATCCTGATTCCGACGTAATGATGGAGCTTTACAGCGAATGTGAACGACTGGGGCTAATCGTATTTTTTCACTGCGGTCGCGCCGGTATTGAGCCGGAATCGACTCACCGTTATGCCATGCCGCGCCATTACGAAGAAGCACTAAAGACGTATCCTAACCTGCAGTTTGTTCTGGGCCACTCCGGCGCGCGCGACGTGGCAGAGGCGTTACCGCTAGCTGTGCATTATGAAAATGTTTGGCTGGATACCCATGGGCAGGGGGTCAGTATACTGCACGATATGCTCCGTAAAACCGGTGGAGAGCGTATGCTTTTTGGGACTGATTGGCCTTTTTATCACTTAGCTGCCAGCCTCGCAAAACTCTTAATTATTACGGAAGGTGAGCCAGACAGACGTTTTGCGTTATTACGCGGGAATGCCCAGAGACTATTAAGTCTCACTAGCACGGGCATATGAAACGGGCAATACTAATGGCGCGTCCCGACACTCACCCTCACCACTGCCTCATGAATGCGCTTCTGCTGCAGGCCGCCGAATGAATATAATTTTTGATCTTGATGGTACGTTAATTGACAGTGCGCCAGACATACAAGAAGTGGCCTCTACAGTACTTAAAAAATTCGGAAAGGGAGGACTGACGCTCGATGAAACGCGAAGATTCATAGGCGAGGGTTCGGGGGTATTTGTCAGACGGATGATGGACGCGCGTGGTATGAATGACGTGCCGCACAGTCACACGGCAGTCCATAAATACTTTGTTGCACAGTATCAATTTTCAGTCGATAAAGCAGTATTCTATCCGGATGTAATTGTCACGCTTACCGCACTCAAAGCCGATGGCCACAGGCTTGGTTTGTGTACCAATAAACCCGAGGCGCCAACCCGAGCTGTGATACGGCATATGGAAATGGAGTCATTTTTTGATGCAGTGATGGCTGCTGGCATGATAGATAGCCGCAAGCCTGACCCTGAAATGCTGCTGAAAACTATTGAAAAATTGGGTGGTGGCCCTACGCTGTATGTTGGCGACAGTGAAGTCGACGCAGAAACCGCGGTGCGCGCACAAGTGCCGTTAGCACTGTTTTCAGCGGGCTACCGTAAAACACCAATCAGCGAGATCCCGCATCACTACGTGTTTGACCATTTCGCCTCGCTGCCGCCAATTGTGGCCGAAGCTTTGCTACTAAGTGAAACGTTAGATTAGCGGCTAGCTCAGTGTTACTTTTGATGCGATAGAACTTTTGATTAAAACCCTTTAATCTGTGCATATCGGTTTCGGTGGTAGGCTTGATTGCCATAGCTGGATTCCAGTACGCGTGCCCTTTTTAAGTAAAGACCAGCATTAAACTCATCAGTCATTCCGATTCCACCGTGAATCTGTATCAATTCATTTGACATGCCATGCAGAAACTCGCCGACTTTACATTTTGATAATGCGCTCATCTCGTCAATGTTTTCGGCATTGGCATCAATAGCCTGGAGTGCTGCTTCCATGCAGGATCTGGCTAGCTCTTTCTGGCTGTAAAAACCAGCAGCGCGATGGCCGAGTGCCTGAAATGAACCTATTACCTGACCAAATTGTACGCGAGTTTTCAGATATTCAAGGGTCATCTCGAATGCTTGCGAACCTGTGCCCAACATTTCAGCAGCAATACCGGCACGGGCTCGGTCGAGGACAGACTGCAATAATTCATAGCCAGTTCCTACTTCTCCTAGTACAGCATCATTTGTGACCCTTACTCCAGTAAACTCGATATTGGCATAACCACGGCTATCGACAGTGTTGAGTTTGATTCGCTTAATTCCTTGGGCGTCTGCAGGCACTACAAATAATGTAATTCCGTCTGCACTGCCTGCTTGGCCATGCGTTCTCGCAGCGACAATAAATGTTGTCGCAGACATGCCTTCACATACAAAGGTTTTACTACCGTTTAGGATGAAATCATCTGCGCTTGGGTCGGCCGTCAAAGCGGTATTTTTGGGTGCATGCCGAGGACCTTCCTCAAGCGCGAGAGTCACAATTTCACTGCCATCGGCTATCCCGGCGAGTAGCGTTTTTTTCTGGTTTTCAGATCCACCAATCAAAATTGCAGATGCACCTACTAAAGCAGAAGCGAATAGAGGCGATGCACTTAGCTGGCGTCCAATCTGTTCAAGTATTAATCCAAATGTGAGGTAACCCAGATCGGAGCCTCCATAGGCCTCGGGAATGATGATGCCAGCCCATCCCATACTGACCATCTCGTTCCATATCTGTGGTGAAAATTCAATCTCGCTCTCCCCGTCTCTAACGTCACGAAACTCTTGAACAGACGCATGCTTTGTAACCCAAGACTGTGCCTGATGCTGAATCATTGTTTGTTCTTCGGTAAGTGCAGCCATCGATCTAACCCTTCTGAGTTGTTTCTGGCAAGCCCAGAATATTTTTTGAAATAATGTTTTTCTGCACTTCGTAGGATCCCCCATAGATAGACATAGCTTTTACGCCTAACCACACTCGTACGCTGGTGAGTTCGTCTTGACTATATTCGTCACCCTCCCAGCCTAAACCTTGGCTCCCCATCAATTCCACCAGCAATTCAGTACGTGACTGTGCAACGTCCGTAGCCGAGTTTTTAAGAATGGATGCGACCGCGGTCACCTCCACATTTCCTTTGGCTTCCGCCATTATCCTGCTAATCGTAAGTTTGTGTGCTTGCTCATCCATCAAGTGATTGGCTAAGCGGAG
>PKDD01000178.1 GCA_002862465.1 Haliea sp. | reverse complement strand
CCGACGCTGTCAGGCCATGGCAGACACGATTATTCATCGCGGCCCCGATGCAGGTGGCGTTTGGGTGGACCCTTCGTTTCCTCTCGCGCTTGGCCATCGCCGCCTGTCCATCATCGACCTGTCAAAGGCCGGCGCTCAGCCCATGGTATCTGCCTCAGGCCGCTACATACTGTCGTTCAATGGTGAAGTCTATAATTTTCCCCGACTGAGGCAGGAACACGGCATATCTACTTACCCCTATCGCGGACATTCCGACACGGAAGTGATTTTGGCGGCCGTGCAGCACCTCGGCGTAGAAAAAGCCGTGGGCAAGCTCGAAGGTATGTTTGCGCTGGCACTGTGGGACCGAAAAGAACGCTGCCTATGGTTGGCGCGGGATCGAGTAGGGAAAAAGCCACTGTACTATGGCTGGTGCGGCAACAGCTTCCTGTTCGGCTCGGAACTCAAAGCCTTGCGCCAACATCCAGATTTTAAGAATGAACTGGATCGCAACGCTCTAGGGCAGTATCTGCAATATGGATGGGTGTCCCAGCCCAACTCTATCTATCGACAGGTACGCAAACTTCCCCCGGGTAGCCTGCTAAAGATACCGCAGGATTGTAAGCCCTGGGATGCACACCCAACCCAGTTCTGGTCCGCGAAAGACATCGCCGAACACGGCGAGCGAAATAGATTCACGGGGAGTTATGAAGGCGCAATAGATCAGCTTGACGGGGTGCTGCAGCAGGCGGTCGGAGACCGCATGGTGGCGGACGTTGGGCTTGGAGCGCTCCTGTCTGGAGGCATCGACTCCTCTATGATCGTCGCACTCATGCAGAAGGTGTCAGACCGACCCGTCAAGACGTTCAGCATCGGATTTTGGGAAAAGAAATACAATGAGGCGGAATACGCTTCTGCCGTCGCAAAACACCTAAAAACTGATCACCATGAGATGTACGTCACACCTGATCAGGCACTGGATGTGGTTGAACAGCTGCCGCAGATGTACGATGAGCCATTCGCAGATTCGTCGCAGATTCCCACCTACCTAGTCTGCAAGCTGGCTCGGGAGCAAGTTAAAGTCGTCCTGACCGGAGACGGTGGCGATGAACAAATGGCCGGCTATCGGCGATACAGAAACTGCCTGAATCACTGGCGCGATGTGCAACGTATACCAGAGAGCGCAAGGAGTATTGTCCGGCCCGTTACGAGCGCGCTGGGCGCTGGGAGTTGGCGCTACGCGAAAAGCTATGCAGGCAAAGGTATGAATGTACCGCGCTGGACGCGCAAACTCGGAAAAATAAGCCAGCGCTCGTGTAACTGGACGGCCAATGCACCGCAGGAGATTCTGGCCAACAAATTCAATAAATGTCTGAGCGTAAATCAATTTGTATCAGGGGCGATAGCTCCAGCAACACCATTGTCCGACCCGTCCTACTGGGCGGATGTTCAGGATCCACTGCTGGCTATGCTTCACTATGATTACACGGGTTATCTTCCAGACGACATTTTAGTCAAGGTTGACCGCGCCAGCATGGCGGTCGGCCTTGAGGCACGGGCACCTCTTCTCGACCACCGGGTGCTAGAACTCGCTTGGTCGCTACCTAGCGCCTATCTATTCGACGGCAACACAGGTAAACGCGTACTTAGAGACCTTTTGGGCCGATATGTCCCGCCGGCTTTGATTGACCGGCCGAAACGTGGCTTCAGCGTGCCGATCAAGGAGTGGCTCGTAGGTCCGCTGAGGGATTGGGCCGAGGACCTAATTTCAGAAAAGACTTTAACAGAGCAGGGCATTTTCGACGTGAAGAGCATCCGAGACGCGTGGCATCAGCATCTTTATGGCTGGGCCAATCATTCTGAGCTGATATGGTCAGTCCTTATGTTTCAGGCGTGGTGGAGGGCCCAAGCGTCGGACACATAAGCACCATACGCTAACTTGAACGAGGTAGGGACAGGCTCGCCTGGCAATCAATCAAAGCCCTACACAAAAAATCGCCTTTGTGCAGTCGCGGCAAACACCGGCACTGCTGATGCCGTGAATTATATGCATAAAAGCTCATTAAAAACAGTAGGTTAAAGATTAACCCAAGCATAGTTTACTCACAAAATCCCGCCCCAATCGACCCTCTTAAGTCCGGCTTCAGCCGCTCACAGAAGCGTGCGCGACAGGTTCTAAAGTCTTTTAATGGGATTGTTCCCACTAGTCAGCGGTATTATTTCCTATAAGTACAAAAGCCCCAAATGGTAAGATATTTCGATATTGAGGCGTCCTTATTCTAGGTACTAACCTGAGGGCGCCACTGAGTGCGTCTTCGCGTGCCATCAGCGACAAACGGCGCCTAGACATTTTTGAAATGTATTTCACTGCCATGTCTTTAACTGGCAATAAATGTCTATTTTCGAAGAGTTACACGGTGGATAAATCGCCGCAAACGAGGGATTTACATTGTCACATGTAAGCGTCACCGCCACACCCACACGTCATTTAATGCCATTTCGGCCCGCTGATTTCGCGACCTTAAACGAAGCGCTTGACTATGCAGCTCAAGGCGACACCGGCTCGAACTTCTACACCGGCCGAGGTGAGATCTACGCCAGCATCACCTATCGCGAGCTGCGCATGCAGGCAATTGAACTGGCTCATAAGCTAATGGGGCTCGGCTTAAAAAAAGGCGACCGTGTTGCGCTCGTTGCGGAGACAAACCCTGAATTCATCCGATTTTTTTATGCCTGCCAATACGCCGGCTTGATTCCAGTGGCATTGCCTGCCTCCGTGAAAGTGGGTGCTCACTGTGCCTACGTTGCTCAGTTGAAACTGCTATTGGAAGCCAGCGATGCGGAAATCGGCATAGCATCAGAGGGATATCTGTCGTTCTTGCAGGAAGCCAGTGAAGGTCTTTCCATGCTGATGGTGGACGCGCCTGAAGCATTTCATGCTTTACCTGCCGATCTACGTCCTCTACCTGAAGCTAGACCTGACGATATTTCCTATATTCAGTACACTTCAGGCAGTACGCGGTTTCCTCGCGGTGTCGTCATCAAGCACCGCACCGCTATAGCCAATCTGCGTGGTATCGTATCCCACGGCTTAGAAATGACCAATGCAGATCGCATGATGTCTTGGCTGCCTTTCTATCACGACATGGGTTTAGTTGGATTCGTATTGGTCCCTATGGCAGCGCAAGTTTCAATTGACTACTTAGATACTCGCGAGTTCGCCATGCGGCCACGCCAGTGGCTGTCATTGATGACAAAGACACGCGCCACTATTTCTTTCGCTCCCTCATTCGGTTACGACTTGTGCGCGCGCAGGGTGCGTGCCAGTGACATTCCAACATACGACCTCAGCAATTGGCGTGTCGCAGGGATCGGAGCTGAAATGATTCACCCGCAAACACTAGAGCACTTCGCTGAAATGATGGAGCCTGCCGGTTTCGACCGTCGAGCACTTTTAGCGTGTTACGGCATGGCTGAATGCACCCTTGGGATCAGCTTTTCTCCACTGTGGACGGGCTTTACCACACACCATATTGATAGCGATCACCTCTCTGATCATCATCAAGCAATAGTTATGGATGAAGAAGACACGCAGGGTCGGGGTCGTCATTTCGTAAATTGCGGTACTCCAATGCCGAGTTTCGAGGTAGAAGTCCGCGATGATAACCAGGTGCTGGGGGACTGGCGAAGTGGCGTAATCTACTTACGCGGCCCCAGCGTCATGTCGGGGTATTTTAATCTACCGGAAGAAACCAGCCATGCCCTCAGCCAAGACGGCTGGCTCAATACTGGGGATATCGGCTATATGGTCGATGGAACATTGACGATTACTGGCCGCAAAAAAGATCTAATCATTATTCACGGCCGCAATATCTGGCCTCAGGATCTCGAGCATGTCGCAGAAACTCAGCCTGAAGTTCGAGCCGGCGACGCAGTAGCATTTTCAGCGCCGAACAGTAAAGGTGATGAAGTCTGCGTGCTTTTGGTGCAATGTCGCCAAAGGGATCCGGGTATGCGCAATAATCTGGTGCGCCGCCTCACCGCGCTTGTGCGCATGGAAATGAGCCTCGACTGCTATGTAGAGTTAGTGCCGGTGCATTCTTTGCCAAAAACATCGTCCGGCAAACTGTCGCGGGCGAAAGCGCGACTCGATTTTATCAACAACAACGATATCGACAAACTAAACGCCGCCACTGCAGAAGTCCTGCTGAGGGTGGCTTCAGCCTGATTACCAGAGGCAGCCTGATCGCCGTTACCGGGGCTACTGGATTTATAGGCGCCGCACTCTGCGAACGACTGCTGGAGACGGGCTTTCAAGTCCGGGCACTGGTGAGAAGTCGAACTAAAGCAGCAAGCTTGGCCGCACAGGGCGTTGCCTTAATCGAAGGAGACCTCGAAAACGTTTCCGCTCTGAACCAACTTGTTGCCGATTGTGCTTTTGTCATCCACGGCGCGGGCGCTGTTAGAGGTAATTCCCAAAAAGCATTTAACCGCGTAAACGTCATAGGTACCTTGACGTTACTTAACGCTGTGAAGGCTCAAACGTGCCCACCCAAGGTGTTGCTATTATCATCCCTTGCCGCCCGAGAACCTCAACTGTCATGGTATGCCCGCAGTAAATATGAAGGAGAGAAGGTTCTTGGCAACGCTGCGAACGTTGAGTGGATTATCCTCCGTCCCCCCGCTGTCTACGGTCCAGGTGACCGAGAGATGTTACCGATATTTCAGTGGATGCAGCGCGGTATAGCACTAGTACCGGGTTCACCCGACGCGCGCCTGTCGCTAATTCACGTGTCAGACTTAGTGGACGCGATAATCCTATGCCTGCAAAGCAAAGAGGCAATTCATCAGGTTCTGACCCTCTGTGATGGGAAAGATAACGGCTACAATTGGCGCCAACTGGCCGACATAGCGGCGGAACACTGGTCTCGTAAGGTGCGCCTCTGGCGCGTTCCCGGTTGGCTTTTAAGCGGTGTGGCAGCGGTTAACAGTAATACCGCAAGAATTACAGGGAAAGCGCCGATGCTGACACCATCCAAATTGCGTGAACTGCGCCACAAGGACTGGGTGGTAGACAACGACACCATTACCACGATAACCGGATGGACACCGAGGCTAGGGCTACGCGAAGGGCTGGATCACTTAAACTTATCGACATTATGACCGCGAATCCACAGGAAATAATACGGTATAATCAGATCATTAATCCGGAAAACATAGTTGGGTAACGTCATTTGTGGCTGAGTTCATTGTCGGCAATTCTCTGAGTAAATGGGCGCGGGACCATCAGGTTGTGCGTGCTTTACTGTGGCGCCTCGACGTTGTGATTGTCTGGCTAATTACGCGCTTAGCAAGACTATTGCCCATCGATGTAGCATCACGGTTCGGCGACTCTATAGGCAGTTGGATCGGCCCAAAGCTGAAGAAAAAGACAGCGATATTCCGCGCGAATATGGTGATCGCATTCCCTGAACTAAGCAATGTCGAAATCGATAACCTAGTAGCTCGTGCCTGGGGTCGCTCAGGGCGCGTGTTAGCTGAATACCCGCACTTAGAAACAATACTGAAGGACGATGAACGCCTGATTATCGATATTCTCGAGCCGCTAAAAGCCTGCAACAAAACTGCTAAACCCTGTGTCATCGTAACGGCACATCAAAGCAACTGGGAAGTGGTATGCTCTGCCCTAGCGAAACTGGGTATCCGAAACGTTAGTCTTTATAGTCCACCCACCAACCCTTTGCTAGATCGCATGCTGTTAGAGTCTCGCCAAGCGTTAAATAGCGATTTATTGCCTAGAGACAATAGCGCACGACTACTAATGCGCGCACTGAAAAAAGGACAAAGCGTTGCCATGGTAATGGATAGACGCGTTGACGAGGGGAAACTCATACGATTTTTTGGTCACGATAAACTTTCTACCATTATGCCTGCAAAGCTTGCTCTAAAACTCAACTGCGATCTGGTGCCGGTTCAGGTCAAACGATTGCAGGACGCACACTACCGCGTCACGTTTCATCCGCCGATTGTGCCCGAGAATACCGATTTTGACGAAACCGCCCAAGCTATCAATATGATCCAGCAAGTGCACCAAGAGTTTGAACACTGGATTCGTCAGCAACCAGAAGATTGGTTCTGCTCGAAGCGACTGTGGCCAAAAAATACAATACATCATATTAAGGAGGCTGACAGTGATGCCGACACCGAATCCTATGCAAGCTGAAAAGCAGCATGAATCCATACGTTTATTCGAAAATAACCTTCTCGAACGGTTGTCTCATGTCCATCCCATAACGCCGCTGTTGATGTGGACACCCGTCGCTGGATGGCTGCTGTGGCGAAGCTTGTTCTTTTATGGACTCCCGATCTGGTCTGTGTGTTTTATCGCGCTGGCGGGCATGTTTGTGTGGACGCTAAGCGAATACTGCCTCCACCGTTTTCTGTTTCATTTCCCGGCAAAAAGCAAAGCAAGCAAATGGCTAGTATTTTTGTTTCACGGCAATCACCATGCAGACCCCAAAGACAAGACTCGCCTAGTAATGCCGCCAGCTGGTGCCATCCCCATTATGGCAGCCCTCTACCTGCTGTTCGGACTTGTCGTTCCACAGCCGTGGATTCAGCCATTTTGTGGCGGATTCATCATTGGATATTTAATCTATGACTACATACACTATTCTACGCATCACTTTCCGATGAAAAATCCGTTGGCAAAGTTTATTAAGCACTACCATCTAAAACATCATCATTCCGGTGAAGGCGGGCGCTACGGTGTCAGTTCGCCGATCTGGGACTGGGTATTCGGATC
>PKDD01000095.1 GCA_002862465.1 Haliea sp. | reverse complement strand
GGGAAGAATGACTCAACCTTGCCGCCGTAGTAGTCAACACCGCTACCGTTACCGTTGTTGAGGCTTTGATAGTTATAGTCCAAAACCAAAGTGGTGTGCTCAGTGATATATTTACCAACACCAACGTTCCAAGTGTCAACTTTATTATCACCCATCTCTGCTCGCTCAAACCCAAGGTCGGCTATAAAGCCAGACAGCTTCCATCCCGGGCCTTCAGCAACGTAACGCATGTCGGCTTTGTAAGTTTCGCCGTCAGGATTATTCCGCTGCGATATCCTAGTTTTGTTGTAGCCAGTGCCGAGCGTTATGCTGGAAGAATGATCCAGAAAGGCTGCTGCGCCGAGAGGACCCTTGCTTGTGTCAACGGTTTCCATGTACCAAGTACCAGACACGTCAATTGCTTCTAAGTCATTATCGGTCTTTCGAAGCTCGTTGCCAGTGTTCCTATCCTTTGTTTTGCCGTCGTTCGTGCCGCCGGTGTAGCCTGCATTCAACTGCCAGTCGTAATCGGCGTGAGCGCCTGCGGACATTGCCAAAGCAATACCAGTGATTATTGCGGTTTTCTTGAACATATTGTTCTCCTTGCGGGGTCTTAAAAATCAGATGGCCCCCGTTCGTTGTTCGCGGGGATGCACGTACTATCGCGCATGGCAGGGGATGTCACAAGGTAATAATTTGGCTTTCGATAATGCGAACTATTTACTTGTTTTTATCGGCCTTACATTGCTACTAATATTAATGGTAATTAGATGGTTTAAAGGCTTTTCTGAGGCCTCAGGCCCGCCACATCGATTTGAGAGAGATGCCGGTCTGGATTCTATGAGTCAGCGTCTCACTGTAGGCCCTATAATCCGCTTATGAAAGTACATCGTCTATAGTTGAGTCGGTCCATTGCTGGGTAGTTCCTTTTCGTTTCTGCCCTTGTGTAAGACATCCTGACGTCTGTCCTCGATCATTTTTCCAGATGCTTGCTTTGCCCACCAGATAGCCCGCGCCTCTTCCCACTCCAAGGCGTCATCTAACAGCATGGATGCGCCATCGTTAATAAGCGTCTGATACTGCTGCAGTACTGCAGGCACGCATTCACAGATATCTTGCGCCATTTTTATCGCCATAGGTAATAATTCGTCTGGTGGTAGTACGTGATTGACGAGTCCCCACTCGTATGCCTGCTGAGCGAAAAGCGGTGCACCAGTGAAAGCGATCTCTTTAGCCCGTGATACTCCAATCAAGCGCGGTAGCTTTTGGCTCAGACCCCAGCCCGGTAGCATGCCGACTCGGGCATGGGTGTCGGCAAAGCGAGCATTTTCAGAGGCGAGCAGAATGTCGCAGGCCAGTGCCATCTCAAAGCCACCTGTGATGCAGTGCCCATTGATGGCACCGATGATCGGGCCTGTGAAAGCGCTCATCGCCTGTGCCACGACATTATCGGCCTCCTCAGCGGCGCTGCTGGAGTCACTTGAGCCCAACTCCTTTAGATCAAATCCAGCGCAGAATGCCTTGCCATTTCCTGTCAAAATAATCACCCTAATGTCAGGATCCTCAGTGCACTCCTTGAAAACTGTGACAAAATCCTGACGCAGGTCGCGCGACAGTGCATTCATTGCTAGTGGACGATTAAGTGTGACAATAGCGCAGCCCCCGCGCCTTTCTAGGAGTACAGTATCCACAGTTTATGTGTCCAGCAGAGAAGGTGACTGAAGTAACTTAAGTTCTTTGGCAATGGCCGGGCCGCGCAGCACGTTTTGTGGCTCCCAGGCCTGCGGCGGTTCGTTGTTTGCCAGCCATTTGACCACCGCAGCGATCGCGGCAGGTGTGCAGGGTTTGAACCGTGCCATAACAGCATCGTCGATTCCGGCAAGCCGCATAACGTCAGTCATGACCAAGCCGGGCTCAAGGTTAAATACACGCAACCCCTTTGCTGGGTGTTCAGCGCGAAGCGATGCTCCCATGCGTGCCAGCGCCGCTTTGGATGATGGGTAAGCAAACCCCCAGCCTCCACTGTCCGCGGCCGCGGGCGGGTCAGTGAAGGCGCTATGGGACACCATGTTCAGCACCGTGCCACTCATGCGGTCGATCATGCCAGGCACAATCGCTTTCACCAGAGCCAAAGGGGTAAAGACATTGCCTTGGTAGATGGCCCATAGCTGTTCTTCGGAAACATCAAGAAGAGCCTCGATATTGCCTGTGCCTTGATAGACAGCATTATTGAACAGCAGGTCTATCCGCCCAAAATGTTTCAGTGCGGCCTGAGCTGCCACTCGCATAGTCTCTGGTTTTAGAATATCTCCTCGCAGACATAGCGCTTCTCCCCCAGCACGCTCTACGGCCTTGGCGGTTGCTTCAAGGCTGCCGGACAGTGCAACAGAGCTTCCAACATGGTCATGCGTTTCGCCATCGCTGAGTGTTCTTGCGGTGATAGCCACACGGTATCCCGCCTGGGCGAGTGCCACCGCTGACTCCGCGCCGATACCCCGACTTGCGCCGGTGATGAAGGCTACCTTGTCACTCATAAAACCGTTCTCCTGTTTGCGGCGTTGCTGTGAATTTTCGAATGCTGTTACCACTGATGTGGGTAACAGGAGACTTAAGTATAAGGCTGCCATACAATACTGATGTTGTGCTAGGGTGACAACGGTTTGATATAAATTGAAATTCGTCAGCATAGACATTCAAGGAGAGTATAAGTGACGGCACCAGAAGCGGTTCATATTGGGCGAGACGACTTGCCCTACATCGATATTGGGGACGGCAGTAAGCTGCGGGTTGTGCAGGTAAAGCCCAAAGAAGGCTTGTGGATTGTTGAAAATATTTTTCAGGCGGGCTATGAGGTAGACACGCATAAGCACACGGGGCCTGTGTGGGGTTATACACGTTCCGGAGCATGGAAGTACAAAGAGTATGAGTATGTTAACCGAGCGGGATCATTTTTGTATGAGCCAGCGGGATCCTTGCATACATTGCAGTGTATAGAGGACGACACTCAGGTGTGGTTCCAAATGTACGGTGCGAACATTAATTTAGATGCCGAGGGCAACATCACATCGGTGGTTGATGGCTCGATGACGCTAGAATATTATCTGGCCGTTTGTGCTGACCTTGGCCTTCCGTCACCTAATGTCTTGGTAGATTAAGTATGCAGATCGATGTCTATAATCCAGACAACTATAGGAGTGGC
The DNA here is from genome assembly GCA_002862465.1 of Haliea sp. Taxonomy (GTDB): domain Bacteria; phylum Pseudomonadota; class Gammaproteobacteria; order Pseudomonadales; family Halieaceae; genus Marimicrobium. The sequence goes on along the minus strand of PKDD01000095.1, from coordinate 3,707 downwards.
ATCCCACACAAACAGTTTGCTTGGCTGCGCGAGCATGCACCGGTCTACTGGCAGGATCATCCCGAGGGGCACGGTTACTGGGTGCTAAGTAAGCACGCAGATGTACTTGCGGTGTCGCGCAATAATAAAACATTTTCTGCTGAAGCGGGCTTCGTCATGGTTGACGACTTGCCGCCTGACATCCTAGAAATGGCGCGCAATCAACTCTTGGGTATGGATCCACCAAAACATGGGCCGCTGCGCCGCGCTGTGATTACTCGGTTTACGTCGAGGATGCTGGCAGAACTAGAACCACAGGTACGCAGGATAACCCGCGATGTTATGGCGCAGATAAACATGCCGCAAGAAGTCAATTTTGTCGAAAGTCTGGCGGGCGATCTGCCAACGGCTGTCATTTGCTCTATGCTGCAAATTCCGAGGGACATGTGGGAGCAAATCCGTCATTGGTCTGATCTGCAGACATCCGGTTCTGATCCCGACTTAGGGGGTACTCCGGAGGAGATTAACCAAGCTAGTGTAGAGATGGGTACTTATGGCTTTCAGCTAGCCTGCGAGCGTAAGGGTCAGGGTGGGGATGACCTCATCTCCTTGCTAATTAATCATGAGGTGGAAGGGCATCAGCTGTCGGAAATGGAGTTTGCATCGCTGTTCATCCAGCTTACGGTAGCGGGAAACGAAACCACGCGCGGTTTAATCAGTAGTGGGATGCACGAGCTGCTGCAGCGTCCGGCACTTTATCAACAGCTGCAAGCGCACCCTGAGCAATTGCCATTGGCGATTGAGGAAATGTTGCGCTGGACGTGCCCACTGCACTACTTTCGTCGCACGGCAATTTGTGATGCTGAGATTAGAGGCCATAGAATTAAAGCGGGCGACAGAGTTGTGATGCTTTATAGCTCTGCTAATTTTGATGAGGAGGTCTTTGTAGAGCCGATGAACTTCGATATCACTCGTGCCCATAATCCGCACATGGCATTCGGCCATGGCATACACTTGTGTCTCGGAGCTAATTTAGCGCGCATGGAAGCTAGAGCTTTTTTTGAAGAATTTTTTACGCATTTTGCACGTATTGAATCGAGCGCTAAGCCGGTGTATATCCGTTCCAACAGTATTCATGGATTCAAGGATATGCCAGTGCTGCTAACGCCGCGCGAGCAATGACATGAAGGCCAAGGTCGCGCTGGTGATGGGTGGCGGGGCAGGTACTGGGCGCGCTACTGCTTTGGCTTTTGTCGCAGAAGGCGCAAGTGTTGTCGTTGCCGATGTGAACGAAGAAGGTGGTCGTGAAACTCTGGCGCAGGTGCAAACGAGAGGTGGCCATGGGGTTTTTGTCAGGGCCGATATGAGTCAGGGCGATGATGTGCAGAATGTTGTAGCGCAAGCTCTTAAAGTCTTTGGCGGTTTGCACATGGTGTCCAACAACGCAGCACTGAGTGCACCGAATAAGTCGGTAACGGATCTTAGTGAAGCTGAATGGGATCGCTGTATGGCGGTCACGCTCCGCGGCATATGGCTGTGCATGAAATATCAACTGCCACTGATAGAGGCATCGGGCGGAGGAGCCATTGTTAACGTAGCATCTGTGTCTGGTATCCGTGGCGAAGCCTTCCAGTCTGTTTACGCCGCAGCAAAGGCCGGAGTGATCAATCTAAGTAAAACTGTAGCGGTTGAATATGCGAAGCGCGGGATTCGCGTGAATACGGTCTGCCCTGGTGGAATTAATTCCGGCGGTATGGCTTTTTATTTAGAAAAAATGCCAGAGATGCGTGATCGTACTTTAGAAGCACATGCAATGGGGCGATTGGCCGAGCCAGAAGAAATTGCTGATGCAGCGGTTTACCTGTGCTCGGACCGGGCATCATTTATTACGGGGCATGATCTAGTGGTTGATGGTGGGATTATGGTGAGATCAAACGTCGTTGATCTTTAGCCTACAAGTGGCTTTGGCTTTAGCAAGCGGCGTTCAAAGAGGCGACCGCATTGGCCGCCTTAGTCTTGTTAGGTCGCTATCTATGCGGGTGAAACGGAATAGCCACCCCACACCGGATAATAGTTATCGTCATAGTGTGATGCAAGAGTGGCATGCAGATCATCTACTTCCCACTTTTTTTCTCCTTGTGGATTGGTGAACGCATCGGTCAACGTGGGGCGTTGTAGGATTTGAACTTCGTTCCCCCACACTACGAGTACCTCTCCAGAAATTTTTGCCGCTTCGGGTGAGCTTAAATAGCCGACCAGTGGCGCAACATTAGCTGCATCAAATACGTGAAAACCGCCATCAGCCGGCGCCTGAAACATCTCTGCGGTTTGTCCACTTGACGTCATGTCAGTCAGGGCGCGTGGCATAATCACGTTACTGGTAATTCCATATTTGGTCAGCAGCTGTGCAGCGCCCATCGCCATGGCGATGATGCCAGCCTTGGCGGAAGCATAATTAGGTTGGCCAGCGGAGCCATAAATCGCTGCCTCTGAAGATGTACTGATCAGGCGACCGTAGACTGTTTCTCCGGTCTTGGCTTTATCGCGCCAGTAAGCGGTGGCGTTGCGCATATTGACAAAATGACCGCGCAGATGAACTCGGACAACGGAATCAAATTCATCATCACTCATGCCAAAGATAGTCTTATCGCGGCAAAATCCTGCATTATTGATCATGATATTGAGGTCGCCGTAAGCATCCAGTGTTGACTTCAGTAGGTTGTCAGCGTCGCTGCTATCGGCGCAATCACCCAATACTGCGATCGCTTCACCACCAAAGGCTTTGATGTCTTCAACTGTTGAATAAGCAGCTTCTTCGGCGTCAGGGCGGTTGATATCGTTAATAACGATACGTGCTCCTTGGTGTGCTAGCTGGATCGCTTCCTCCCGTCCGAGGCCGCGGCCTGCTCCGGTGATTACGGCGACTTTGCCTGTTAGGTCTCCCATGAAAACTCTCCTTGAATTGTGCAATGAAAGGGCCTGCCGCTGGCGGACCCGATAAATCAAATACGTTCGATAATCGTGCCAGTACCAACAGATGAGCCACAGCACATAGCAATAAGTGCTGTTGTTTTACCTGATCGCTCCAGTTCATGCAGTGCCGTGGTAATGAGGCGGGCGCCGGTGGAGCCAACCGGATGGCCGAGCGCGATAGCCCCTCCATTAACGTTGACCTTGTCCATGTCTGCGTTGTGTACCTGTGCCCACGAGAGAACGACTGCTGCGAAGGCCTCGTTGATTTCTACGAGGTCGATATCTGCCATAGTCATGCCACTCTTTTTCAGGAGTGCTGCGGTAGCGTCAACCGGGCCGTCGAGCAAGTAGTAGGGGTCAGTGCCAATCACGCAATCGGCGATGATACGTGCGCGCGGCTTGAGGCCACGAGCCCGCGCTTCGTCTGCGGTCATCCACAGTACTGCAGCGGAACCGTCGGAAATCTGTGAGGAATTTCCTGCTGTGTGGATGGTGTTTTCCATTACCGGTTTGAGTCCTGAGAGCGCTTCCATCGTGGTCTCACGTAGACCTTGATCGCGTGAGACAGTGCGAGTTTCTCCAGTGGGATTACCGTCCTCGCCCATGATGGGGGCCTCCACTTGGAAAACTTCACGGTCGAAGCGACCTTCCGCCCACGCTTGCTTGGCGCGTAGCTGGGAGTTGTAAGCCAGTTGGTCAGCCATCTCACGGGTAATGCCGCGGTTGTCGGCAATACGTTGTGCACTGGTAAATTG
>PKDD01000109.1 GCA_002862465.1 Haliea sp. | reverse complement strand
TTAGCTAGCATTGGGCTCAATTCGCACGCGAACAGATTTAAAGCTTGGCGTGAAGCTTCTGGGATCGATACGTTTTTCACAGAGCACGTTGGCTTCTGGGTAATAGGCCAAAACATTGCCCGGCGGTATATCAAACGCCTGCGCCTTCATACTATCCAGCTTACCGCTTGCAGATGTCACGGTAATCCTGTGACCATCCGCTATACCTAACTCAATCATATCGGACGGCGACATAAGAACAGTATTGCGATCGGCATTATAACGATAACTATCCTTCTCTTCGTAAATAATCGAATTAAACTGGCCCTCACTGCGCACGCTCGCGAGTAGAAAAGGGTACGCATCCGCGCCATCTCTAAGCTGCGGCAGTGGAGCTACTCGAAAGCTCGCGCGATTATCCTGAGTATTGAAGTGGGGGCTATGCAGTAGCCGATTACGCACATAAAACTCTTCCTTAGCGACACCTATGTCTTTCAAATCTTCCATTCCAGGGACCGTTTTTGCGATAGCATCACGAATTTTTTCATGCGAGCCGAAAGCTTCAAAGCTGAACGGCTTGTCGGCTGGCAAATTCTTGTCAATCAAACCTTTTCCTAACGCGGAGAGAATACTCACTTCAGAACGAGCATTATCGATCCGACTAGGGCCACCGTCACTAAGGCGAACAAAGTTAAACATTGATTCTTGCGTTGTAGATTGTTTTTCTTCATCTCTTGCACACACCGGCAGCACGAGTGCCTCATCATTGATACCGTACAGGTGACCTTGATTCAAAGTCGTAGTGAGGTAAAGCTTGAAAAAAACGTTGTCTAAAGCCGCTTCCGCCCACTTTGAGTCAGGGGTCGCACTGTACAGGTTTCCACCGACAATACAGGCATTGTCTATTTCTCCTGCGTATGCTGCCTCCAAAGAGGCCAGCGTGTTTAACCCTTCTCGAGTGGGCAGTTTAATATCAAGTGTGCTTTCAAGTTTTTGAAATACATCGGTCGATAAAACAGGCTTCACGCCGATAGTGCCGACGCCCTGCACATTACTGTGCCCACGGAGGGGCAGTAACCCGGAATACGGCTTTCCGAGCATGCCACGCAATAATGCAAGGTTAGCGATATACTCCACGTTAGCGGATCCAAACTGATGGTGCGTAATCCCCATACCCCATGCAAAAACAGTATTACTAGATTGACTGTAAATCTCCGCCAGCTCATAGATGCGAGTTTTAGTGATGCCGCTACAATTTTCTATATCACCCCAAGTTGTGCCATCAATATCCTTTTTAAAATCAGAAAAATTGGACGTATATTCTTGTATGAATTTTTTCTCTTCAGCACCAAGTTCCAGAACAGCCTTCGAAAGGCCCTTTAGTAACGCCATGTCACCGCCAATGTTAGGCTGCAAATAAAGGGAAGCAATGTCGGTTCCTCCTGCAATCATTGAGGACGGACTTTTGGGCACTGAAAATTTTACCAGTCCAGGCTCTTTCGCAGGGTTAATAACAATGACCTGCCCTCCTCGGTCTCTACAGTTTTTTAACTGATGTATTAGCCGAGGGTGGTTTGAAGCAGGATTCGCTCCAATAATAAAAATGGTATCGCAATGCGCTAAATCTTCTAATTCGATTGTTGCTGTGCCCGTTCCTATGGTGCTGCCTAAACCAACACTGGTTGCTTGATGGCAATAAAAGGAACAGTTCGTAACGTTATTAGTGCCGTACAAGCGCGCTAGCAATTGGAGTAAAAACCCTGCCTCATTAGACGACCGCCCTGATGCGTAAAAGAAACTCCTGTCAGGCTCACTTTCCTGAAAGCGGGTTATTGCGTGTTCCAGCGCCCAATCCCACTCAACTTCCTCATAGTGCTCACTGCCACTAGCTTTAAAAATTGGCGTCCCTAATCGGCCACTGTGTTCTAACTCTTTAGGGGAAAGCTCTCTTAGCTCGCTAATACTGTGTGTGAATATCTCGGACGGAATAGGTGGCTGGATATCTGTCGATTGCGCTTGAACGCTTTTATTGCAAACTGAGGGAAACTCTCCAAGTTCATTAGTCATGCCACCGAGCTGCCCTCCCATACCAAGGCCGCAGGCTTTACAGGTATTCTTTGCAGTGAGAGCTTTTGCTGAATTTTTCAAACCAATGCGTCTCACCGCATTTAATGTATACAGAACCTTTTTAGGGCCACCGCCTACGATTTTACTCATACGATTTTCTCATTCTTATTGAAACCCTAACCCTCGCAAAATCCAATGAAAGACGCATTGCTTCCCGATTATGCGCCGCCCAATGGAGGATGCAACCGCAAAACTACCGGCAAAAAGGTAACGCTTTTAATAAATAATACAGTGATGGCATAGATCTGTCTGGCTCCGCAGCTAAGTAACATCAGGGAAAATCGGCCTAGCATATGAGACTCCATGGCAATCGCGGATAGACATGCGCAAACAGTTTTAAGTGTTTTGGACAGAAGCATTGGAATTCAGGTGCGTTACGTGTTTTTCGAAACGCTAATTCTGCGCCCGCGGTTCAGCTTTTCAACAAAGATCCTGACGCGAATCCACTGAGTATTAATTCAATGTGCACTGCAAACGCTCACCGGTTTTCTTTCGTGAAAATTTTTTGGTTTCGAGCCGTGTAGGTTGCCCTCGCTATACATTCATTACAGATTTCTGTAGCGGCAACTCACGTATGCGCTCGCCGGTGGCGTTGAAGACGGCATTGGCCAGTGCCGGAGCAATCGGTGGGGTGCCGGGTTCGCCCGCGCCACCCATCGCCTCGCCACTGTTGATAATATACGTCTCAATGGCCGGCGCCTTAGACATTCTTACGGATGGGTAATCATGGAAATTGCTCTGTGCCACTGCACCGTCCTCAATAGTAATCTCGCCATACAAAGCAGCGCTGAGGCCATAGATAATACCGGATTCAATTTGCGCCTTCATTCCATCAGGTGATACCGCGTATCCCGCATCAATGACAGCCACTACCCGGTCAACAGATAGGTCACCATCATTGACTGTCACTTCAACCACCTCTGCGACGATTGAGCCAAAACACTCCTGCAGTGCAATGCCTCGCCCACGCCCAGGTGCAAGAGGCACGCCCCATTGGGCTTCAGTAGCGGCTTTTTTTAGAACCGCGAGTTGCCGCGGCAGATGCTTCAGTCGAGCAGCGCGATACTCATAAGGATCCTGACCAGCGGCAATTGCGACTTCGTCTATGAACGACTCGGTGAAAAAACCGTGCTGGGAATGATCCACACTCCGCCATGCACCTAAAGGCACATGCGTCGGACTGGGCACATGACCGATCTCTTTAGCCGTAACGGTATAAGGGACTAGAGGGGCTGCAGTCGGCTCCATTTTTCCCGCATAGGTATTTTCCCATGCCGTAAGGTTGCCCTCCTGATCAAGTGCGGCCCGGAAACGGCTCTGCACGGCTGGGCGATAAAAGTCTTGTCGAACATCCTCTTCACGCGACCATATTAGCTGTACCGGACGCCCTATCTTAGCGGCTAATTGAGCAGCCTGTATGGCATAGTCCGGACGAGACTTTCGACCAAAGCCACCCCCCATAAAGCAGTTGTTCAACGTCACATTTTCAACGTCAAAACCAAGGGAGTCGGCAACGGCTTGCCGAAAGCTCAATGGGCTTTGACAGCCGATCCAGATTTCGCAAAAACCCTCCTTAACGACGGCGGTAGCATTCAGAGGCTCCATACAGGTATGCGCTAGGTAGGGGACTCGATAATCCGCCTCTATAACTTGAGCAGCATCTGCTATGGAAGCGGCCACGTTACCCTGTGACGCATCCGATTTAAAATCTATGCCAGCACTAATATCTCGATCGAATTGCTCGAAGATCGTGTCGCTAGATACGGCGTCATTGTCCGTTGCGGACCACTGGATGTTGAGGGCATCCATACCTTTTTTTGCTTGCCAGTACCCCTCCGCAACAACGGCGACCGATTCCGCAGAAGAGAATGCTCCCAACAATGCACTGACGTTAGCAGGCGGAAGTTCCACAATGTCCACAACTCCCGGCATCGAGCGCGTCACAGTATCATCAATATTTTCGACACCACCGGCAAAGGTGGGGGCACGCTTCACTGTGGCATACACCATATTGGGCACCCTTACATCAAGGGCGAAAAGAGCAGTTCCATCAACTTTGCTAGGAAGATCATGGCGTTGGACATTGCGTCCCATGATTCTAAATTCATCGGGCGTCTTTAATACAGGCGCCGCTGAGGGCGTCATCTGGGCAGCCGCGGTCGCAAATGCAGAGTAGGGCTCGCTTCGACCCGTCGCCTCGTGAATCATCTGGCTGTCACGCGCGACCACCTGGTCGACAGGAACCTGCCAAGCCTGCGCTGCCGCAATACGCAGCATCTCTTTCACGGCAGCACCAGCAATGCGCATACCATAAGCCCCCGTCGCGCGCACGCTGGCACTGCCACCGGTAATCTGCAAATCAAGCGCCTGCGCAGTGCGAATGAGAACACCATCAACAGTGGGCACCACAAAGTCCGGCATATCGAGACCAACAAACAGCATACCTTTACCCATCGGATAATTAGCAAACTCGCTTATGGCTGGCGCTTCCTCAAACTCGACGAGGTTCCAATCGGCATCAAGTTCGTCAGCGAGCATCTGTGCCAGCGCCGTACCAACGCCTTGGCCCATTTCCGAGTGCGGAACAATGGCCGTGACCACGTTATTACTATCAAGCTTTACCCAAGTGTGGAGTAAAGTTTCCCCGTCATCCGTTACATGTTTGGACAATTTAGTGGCACGGTTACCTGGACGGATCGCAACACCAACAATTAATCCACCACCGGCGATAACCCCAGCGGTAATAAAACTGCGTCTCGTCCACTTACCCATTAGTCTCACCCTCCAACGAATCAGCCGCAGAAGACTCGACCTGTTGCGCGCCTGCCACCGACTTGATGGCTTTGCGGATACGGCTATACATACCACAGCGACAAATATTGCCTGACATGGCGTCATCGATATCGGTATCTGAAGGCGATGGATTTTGCACTAGCAATGCCGCTGCAGACATAAGCTGTCCTGACTGACAGTAGCCGCATTGAGGCACCTGCTCATCGATCCAGGCCTGCTGCAATGGGTGAAGTTCATCAGCACTCAGTGCCAGTCCTTCAATCGTAGAAACGTTCTGTCCAACGACCACCGAGACGGGAGTGACACAAGAACGCATCGCCACGCCGTTAACATGCACGGTGCATGCTCCGCATTGGGCTATGCCACAGCCGAACTTTGTACCGGTAAGCTGGAGCTGCTCGCGAAGCACCCAAAGTAAGGGTGTTGCAGGATCTACCTGTATTTTTTGTTCAATTCCATTGACGGTGACTACGGTCATTTTTGATGCTCTTTACGTAGGTTAGAGAGGCTCTATAGCCCATTCAAACTAGTCGGCCACAGAGGGTTTGTCAAACGACTGCTTACTGGGCAGGTCTGCTGGTTATCTGTCAACCTCTAGCTAACATTGACCTATACAGACTGGATAAGTTCGGCTAAGTCTGCGGGATAATCGATGTCGCCCGCGATGCTGCCCAGTGCTAGGCTTTTGGGTGGTGGACAAAGACTTTCCAACAGGGCCCTGCCGCCTTTATCGCCTGTAAGCGCCATCAGCGCGCCAAAATAAGACTTACCAAATATTGCCGGGACGCCCAGATGACTACTGTATTCACTGCAGGCGACCTCCTGACCTTTAAACAGCGCAACTAAACGTTTTAGGTATTCGCTATTAATCCGCGGTTGATCAGCGAGCACGATCAAAATTGCATCGACCTCATCCTTAAGATGACTGGCACCGATTGCAATTGAACTGCTCAGTCCGAGTTGCCATTGAGGATTGTAGATAATGTCAGTCCCAGAAATATGACGACTGACTTCATCACCATGGCTGCCTAGTACCGTATAAACATCACCAAAGGACAGCTGGTTCGCGGTATCTACGCAGTGCTGAAGCATTGACTTTTCACCAATAAGTGCAAGCTGCTTCACTGATCCAAAACGTGAGGCGGCGCCGGCAGCAAGGATCAAAACCGCGGTTTTCATAGCACGTTGCTGATTGAATGACCGTCTGCGTCATTAGCAACAGCCTGACATTCAGCTATTATTGACAGTGCTATGTCCTCTGGGAGTTCTCCACCCAAACGCAACCCGGCGGGCCCAGCAACAGGCACGCACAGATTGTTTGCATCGAGACCAGCAAGACTTAAAACCTTTTCTTTACGGACTATTGGCCCCAATAGCCCCAAATATCTAACCGCCGATGTTTGAAGGGCAGCCAACGCTTCTGCATCAAGTTGCAGGTTATGCGTCATAACAACGGCCGCATCGAAGTACTCAAACAGAGGCTCCTCAACCAAGGCTGACGGTGGGCACCGCAAAATAGTGGTCACGCGCATAAAATGCTCTCGCCGCGCGTTGGCGGGCCGCGGGTCACACACCGTAATCTCCCACCCTAACGTGGCCGCTAGGCCAACCAGAGGACGAGCATCAATACCACCACCAACAACTAGCAAATGAAACGGCGGTTTAACAGTCGTGACAAGCCAGTTATGGTTTTGCAGCTCTGTAATGCGTGCATTTTGCCGACCTAACTCAACAGATATTGCACTGTAATTAGCGCTCGCTTTAAACCAAACTTCGACCTCCGCAACCTCGCCCTCTTCGGTTATTTTTTGCAAAAACAAACAGCCTTCACGATTCTCTAGGGCATCCAAAATAAGCGGTAGCTGCAGGTAATCGTTTTCGATCGTCAATGGCTGCAGTAAAATGGCGATTATCCCGCCGCACCCAATGTCCAATAGAAATGACATGTCAGCTTCATCACTGGCATCATAGCAAACGGTCATTGAGCGCTGTGAGCGCATGACCTGAGAAGCTTTTTTTTGCATGTCGGCTTCTAAGCAACCGCCACTCAACAGGCCAAA
>PKDD01000052.1 GCA_002862465.1 Haliea sp. | reverse complement strand
CAGCGGATGCACAGGGAGTAGCTGACAATTCGGCAGTGTTAGCCGAAGACCAGGGCATTGGCGTCGCGATATCCAATTTCACCAGATATACGTTTAATAAGACGGGTCCAACAACGTCCGACGACGGTTTGGCGGGCCCGGGTTTTCCAAGTACGATTTTGCCGGCACAGCACACAGGGACAGGTGTTTTTTTAAAAGGCGGGAGTGATGCATCTATAACTGCGCAATATGTGTTAGAAAACACAAATGGGGGCTCTGTGTCGTCGGGCTCATTAGGTTTCATGCTTACATTTCAGGGCGACACGAGTTGGAAGTTCTTCGCCGCAGCAGAAGATGTACTGCATGATGTTAAGGAGAAGGTGTCTTCCGACGCGAAGACCAATATCAAAAACGCAGCGCTTAATTCGGGTGAGGACGCCGTAAAAGCAGCAGGGGCTGAGGATGGCATGACCGAGGTAATCGATACGATGAAGGTGATAAAGGAAGTCGCCCAAGCACTGGGGGCGCTCAAACCTAGTTATGTTATGAAGTACGAGTTTGAGGAACTCGACGATTCGGGTTACATGCAAACTTTTGAGGCTGACCCAAATAACTGCATCTCCGCGAACACGAGCAAACCCGGTGCCGCTAACGTTGTTATTCTAGGGCCACGTAATAACATAACGCCTGACACCGCCGATGAGTTTTTCGTTTTGTCTGCATTCGGAACAAGTAAAGTCAACCCGGGTTTTGTTGATGTCTCTATTACGCCGGTATGTGCTCATGTCTGCGCCGCGTGGAACGCCAGCAATGACTGGCTTGATGACTACACATCAAGTGAATGTACGACCATGCTAGCCGGCGCGAGCGACGACCCCCAGACAACGGAAATCTCACGGGAACAAGCAACCTATCTGGGCTATTACGACCTGAATCAGTGCTTGACCGTAACAGGCGGAGCTAATTTTCAGAGTAGGGATAGCACACCGTGGGCCACAGTAACGGATCAAGCCAACTCCCAACGATGGCAACCCACAATAAATATGAGTAACGGCTGGATAGAGACGGACGTCCCGTGCAAACAGAAGACGCAATATTACCCGGTTGGAGCTGATAGTATTTGTGGTACCTGCCCTCTTGGGGCTTCACTCCCACCCGGCAGTTGGCAGGAATCGTGCGACCAAAGCACCGCCAATTGGGACAAAACGACCAACAACCTTTGCGCCACCTGTGAAAGAGAAGATGATGGAGTGGTGGGGTCTTTTTATAGCTGTGAAACCTGCAGCAGCGACGAATTTGTCAATATCGACGGGAAGCTTTATTGCCAGGGGGATGCACCTACCCCCCCCATTGCCCCGCCCGGTGAGTGGCAGAACTTTTGCAACCTAAACAGCGGTACTTACAATTACGACCCCGCAGGCCCGGAGCTTTGCGCACAGTGTGTGTCGTCGGATTTTGTAGGCATACCGGACTGGAACGAAACGCCAAGCGTTAAAAGCTGTGCATACTGCCCGGGAAACGTTGATGTTGACGTACAGGGACAGCTTGTCTGCGACCCCCCCCTATAACCTAAGCAAGCCTTGTTCTGGAGAACGCCGATGAACGTAATATTTTCTCTTCATCCAATGCGGGTGCTGCTTGCGATTCTTGCATTCGCTATGGCCCTCCCTGCTCAAGCGGTAGAGCTGTCGTCCTCTGGAAAAGACAACTCATACATTGGGGTGGCAAACTATGCCTTTAGCTACACATCGAATCCCTTGGTGTTGTCGGGCGCCTGCACAATTCCGGCCCAGAGAGGCGCGTCAACGGATAAAACTAGCTATTGGAATGTCGAACCTAAAAGTTGCGATACCCAGTACGATGCTTCCTGCTGGGCTGATACGTGCCAGGGAGGATTTTGCACTTATCAATACATGGGCAAGACTTATACCGCCTCAAGTCCGTACACCGAGCTCAGTATATCTTTAAATTCGATGCGAAAAACACTGCTGCTGTACTATGCAGATAATCACAAGGATACAGATCAGGGCTATTGCAACTTCAATATTGGTACATACTGGTTCTCTATAAACTTTGGCTACGAGGGCACGGGTGAAGATTTTTCACTGTCACTTTACGCGCAAGCTCTTTATGACGGTTCCTTTGTTAATGTCATTAATTCGGTTGGCTGGACAACGTCAGGCGTCTGCCCTAATGCCCCCAATTTTACCGCTGATACGTCTGTTGACAGTCAATACAATTTAATTTGCAATGACCAGTTTGTTGTTAGCCTAGCGGCTGACCCTTCTATCTCGCATGGCGCAATGATTTCTGTCGTCAACGCGCAGGGCTCGCTGCCGTCGGGCTCACAAGAATTTTCCGCTGGTGCTTCCGTTGCATCGCAACAGGCGTTTAACGGTACATCGAATGCAGAACAGGTTTCAGGCAAGGGCGTTAGCCGCGTTGCCGAGCCGTTGACTGCATCAACGTCATCGATCTTGGCAGGTGCATCGGTCGCAGAGGGGTTGCGCAGACTGAGCAATCAGGCCGCGGATGACAGGCGATGGCTGGTGACCTCAGACGCTGAAGGCAAGGAGATGCACGGGGTTTTACTTTCCGGTCCCCCGCCTCATACGACCGATCTGGTCGCCTGCCAGCTTAGCGGTGATGATGGTAACTTAGACCCCGTACAGAGAAGCTATAGCTACGACTGTGACTTAGCTTCTCTGGATGGAACCTCGAACCGCAAGGAAATAATCACGGTGCCCGGATCAGTCCTGCGGCCGCGCCTGCTTCAAGCCCCGGCAGCGGAGGGCCGAGCGACGAGGGTCCGAGCGACGAATCGTGAAGTTCCTTCTCGGATTAACGTAGCGATTAGCGATTTTGCGAAGAGCGCGCGCCTCGCGTCTCCGGATGGCTCGAAGAATCTGGTGTGGCACGGCATAGGCACAACGAGTCGAGTCGTGATGGTCAAACGAGAGTTGGAGGACATCGTCGAAGTTGTCACGCATTCTCCAGAGGCCAAAAGCCCGATGTTTATGTCCTGTTCTGGCGCTAACGAGGGCCGCGAACTCAACCCCGTTTACGCCTGCACAGCAAATCTGAGGTGTATAGGCTCGCCCTGTCCCAGCAATAGCTGGAGCACTGTTTCAAACCTCACGCTTCCGCTCGCGCTGTTTAAAAATAGGCCGTGCCAGCCCGGCAACGGTGTCGTTGCCGAGGCACCTTTTTTAGAGGTGTCAAACCCTACCACCTCTGGCCCCAGTCATCTAACGTTCCGCTCTACGCTGGTATTTCCCAATGATAGCGTGGTCAGACCAGACCAAACCGGTTTTCGCCTGCTGGTGCAAGATGCTAATGGTCATACGGTTGTCGACGCGGATATCTCTGGGAGCGACTACGCTGCGCCAGTCAGTGTCCGCCGACCCCGCGGAGGGTTGGACTCGTGGCAAGTCGGCCGGGGCGGCGAGAGATTCACATTTGTTTCGTCTAAGTTCATCGGCGCTCTTCGCGCGCGAGTCACGATCGAACGAGGAGATGGCCGCAATGAATGGCGTGTATCCGTGAGTGGCGGCACGCTAAGCGACTTAAATGATCCGGGCCTGAATTTCCCGCTCACTGCAAGCCTGACGCTACAGCCGGCGGATCAAAACAGCGGGCTCTGTACGGCAACGGAACTTGCGAGTGCCTCCAACTGAGGCAACGTAGGCGCTGCCCAGCGTGTGTTGATGGCAGCAGCGTTGCTTGTCTGACAGGTCACCGCATAAAATCTAATAGCGCATTCCAACTGCTGGTATCTGCATAGGCATCATAACTGAGCGGCAAGCCATATTTTTTGCCGTTTTCGGTGGCAGCGGGGTTAGTAAAGCCGTGCTTCACGTTTGGAAATGACGTTAATCGATATTCAACGCCTGCGTTTTGCATTTCTTGCACAAAATCGGCCACGACATCAGGCCCTACCATTGGGTCTGCGCCGCCCGTGGCGACCAATACCTTGGTATTAACGCCACCCGCCTGCGCAGGGCTATCGGTCTCCAGTAAGCCGTGAAAGCTGGCAACACCGGCCAATTCTGTCCCCGAGCGCGCTTGATTTAACACCACAGCCCCCCCAAAGCAGTAGCCAATCGCGTAAATACTGTTGGCGGTTACATTGCCGTGCTGGGCTAGCAGTTTTTTAGCCTCCTGAAACCGCGCATTCAGTTTCTCGGGTTCAGCAGAGGCCGCGTTCATCATGCGCTCTGCTTCTTCAGGGTCAGTTGCCGTATTTCCATGGCCATACATGTCAACGGCAATGGCGGCATAACCCTGATCGGCTAATTTTTCGGCACGCCCTTTGGCATAGTCCGTCAAACCCCACCACTCATGCACGACGATTACACCGGCCTTGGGCTGAGCATTTTCAGGCATGCACAATATCGCGCTGCCCAGTTGATTAGGTAGGGTTAGGGTTTCTGTGTTGCTCATTGGGCCGCTCCTGAAAACTAGTGGAACGAAAGTATAATGATTTTATAAGGCCATTAGCCATTTAAAACGGCAAGAAAATGACAGGAATTTTCATTGAGACAGATTGAAGTCAATTCGAGGTGAGCGTGTCAAGACTGGCGGATTGTGAACTCTTTAAGGTTCACATTGCGGCACTAAACAGCCGGTTAAAATCAGTCTCAGTGCAGACGCGCGGATTGGTTTGATGGCAGAGGTCCTGATTGGCAATAGCCGCCAACTGCGGAATCTGTTCATGTTTGACGCCGTGAGCAGAAAGTCCGCCCTCTATGCCGACTTCGGCCTTAAGCTGACTGAGCCAGGCAATAAAGGCTTCACCGCCGCCGGCAACCCCAGCGACATGCGCTAGCTCGTCAAATTTGGCAGGCACCTCGGGTTGGTTCCAGGCTAACACGGTATCAATCATTAACGCATTGGCAAGGCCGTGGTGCAGGTCACAGACGGCACCCAAAGCGTGCGCACAGGCATGCACGGCCCCCAAGTCCTTTTGGAAGGCGATAGCGCCTAGCATGGAGGCCATCATCATATCGGAGCGTGCCTGTAAATTGTTTGGCTCGGTGACGGCCGTTAATAATGCTCTGGCAGCGATACGCGTACCCTCCAGCGCGATGCCGTCACACAGAGGGTGATAAGCCGGTGACAGATAGCTTTCGATATTATGCGTCAGTGCGTCAATGCCGGTGGCGGCGGTGATATGAGGCGGCAACGACAAGGTGAGTTCTGGGTCAGCAAAAACACATTTGGCGAGCAGTTTTGGGTTAAACACCACGCGCTTTAAATGGCTATCATCTTCACTGATAACGCTGGCGCGGCCGACCTCGGAGCCGGTGCCCGCCGTGGTGGGTAGGGCCACCAAATAGGGTACGGGATGTTCAATCGTACGCACCGCTGGGTGGTCCCATGCGTACTCTATAATGTCGCCCGGGTGCGTTACTGCAACGCCGACAAGTTTCGCCACATCGAGCGCTGCGCCGCCGCCAAATCCGATAATGCAATCGGCGCCGTGGCGTGAGAATGCCGCTGCCCCAGCAGTCACCTGACTGGCGGCGGGGTTCCCAGACACGCCTGAGAATACGGCGATATCAAGCCCGGTTAAATGCGTTTTGAACTCATTCAGTATCGGCAGTGTTGCGAGTGCTTTGTCGGTGACAAGCAGCGGCCGCTGATAGCCCGCCTCGCGAAGATGTGCTGCGACCAAGCGCCGAGCGCCAATCCCAAATTGTATCTCGGTAGGAAAGCTGAACGCGGTGATGCTCATGATTATGAATTCCAGTCTTTTCGATGTTAAGGGAAAATTATTAGACGATTTCTAAGTAACGCTTTAATTCCCAATCTGTCACGCTATCCAGCCATTGGCGCCACTCCCAATCACGAGTCGCGCTGAAGTGGTCGACAAAGACATCGCCCAGCCAATCGCGGGCAATTGCAGAATGCTGGAATAATCGCGTGGCGTCGATTAACGTTCGCGGCACAGTGGCCATATCCTCTGCGCCTTGATTGACGCCGGTAATCGGTAATGATGTTAATTTAAGCCCTTTTTCAACGCCGTCAAGGCCCGCAGCGATGACGGCCGCCATTGCGAGATAGGGGTTTACGTCGGCACCGGGACAACGAGTTTCTAGGCGTGTTGCCTTTGCTGACGAGCTAATAACACGGAAACTGGCCGTGCGATTGTCTACCGCCCACGTGGGTTTGACCGGCGCCCAATAGCCATCGACCAGTCGCTTGTAGCTATTAATGGTAGGCCACAGCAGTGGCGCAAAGTCGATCATGCAAGCCACTTGACCCGCAACATAGCTTTCAAATAACGGGCTCATGTTGTGTGTGCCCTTAGCGCTATAAAATACATTTTTGCTGCCATCGCTGAGACTTTGATGAATGTGACCGCTACAGCCCGGCAGTTCCTGATTGGGCTTGGCCATGAAGCTGGGCATGATGCCAAAGCCAGCCGCGATTTCTTTTATGCCTGCTTTGAATAACACCGCTCGGTCTGCCTGCTCTAAAGCGTCAGAAAAGGCTACAGCCGCCTCATAAACCCCTGGGCCTGTTTCGGTATGCAATCCTTCTATAGGCACGCCAAAAGCCAGCATTTCGTCCATAATGGCATTACAGAAATCCTGCTGCTGACTGATACGCAGCAGTGAATAGCCAAACATGCCTTGTGTGAGTGGTTCAGGGTCAACACCTTTCTTGGCCGCCCAGCTCTGCGATGTTTCGGCGAAGTTATACCACTCGAACTCCATGCCGGTCATTACCTGGAAGCCCATTTTTTCTGCCCGTTTGAGGACTTTTTGAAGCGTCTGGCGCGCGCATGCCGCATGCGGTGTGCTATCAGCGTTTACGAACTGGCCTAACACGAGTGGTGTCTGGTTGTCCCACGGGACACGCCGCAGCGTGTTTAGATCTAGCTGAGCCTGTGCGTCTGGATAGCCGTGCTGCCAGCCTGTTAGCGCTGTGTTGTCGTAAGGCTGGTCCATCATGTCCCATCCCATCACCACATCGCAAAATCCAAAACCGCCATCTGGGAGCGGTTTTGCTG
>PKDD01000103.1 GCA_002862465.1 Haliea sp. | reverse complement strand
AGTCACTTATGCAGCAATGTTGGTCAGGTTTTGTAGACCGCTTTGGTCACGGCATCACGCCGCAGTGCATCGCGTTTGGTGAGCATTATGTGGGTAATGTCTGTCACTTTGTGACTCGCTATCAAGGCCCTAAAACACTGATACACGGTGATTTTCGCAGTGAAAATATTCTCTTTACCTCGGATCAAGCTGCCACAGTCGACTGGCAAACTGTCTCTGAGTCTTCGGCGCTGGCAGATGCTGCCTATTTTCTGGGTGGCAGCGTGAGTACCGAGGACAGGCGATCATGGGAGCATGGCCTAATTACGGAATATCATCGTAGCTTGGCAGGTGAAGGCGTGGAGATTCCTTTTCAGGAATGCTGGGACCAGTATCGAGAATACGCCATGCACGGTTTGATGATCATTGTTTTAGGTGCTAGCTTCAGCAGTCCAGATGAACGCAGTGACCGCATGTTTCTGGCGTTAATTCAGCGCCATTTACAGCATTGTGTGGATGTTAATGCTGCAGATTTTTTGCCGTAAAGCGCCTTATGGATTTAGCGTGTCGCTCTAGGCTTCTTCAATTCTTATTAGGTGTAGACCTTTAGATTTCGCCTTGGGGCTTAATTTTTGTTGCTGGTGCTGCTGTAAATACCGCGCAATATCGTCGATGCTTATGCGTCCCTTGAGAAGAGCTTGCAACGCTCCCATCAGATAGCGAATCATATGCTTTAAAAAGCCGTCACCGATAATTTTAAGATAGTAGATATTATTTGCCAGTGGCAGAAAATCGGCCTTATGAATATCACAGTAAAATATTTGCCTTATGGTTGTGCCTGTGCCGTTTTCATTAGCACTAAAGTTGTAAAAATCATGCCGGCCGGTAAAAAGCACACAGGCAGAGCGTAACAATTCAAGGGCACCTTGCTCGTTAGAATCCAAGGGTAAGTGCAGAGCAATATCTGTAGTCACGATATTATCAATCGGCGAAATTGAAAAATAGTAGTGATACTCCTTTCTAATACTGGCTTTGTTGGGCTGATAATCTTTCGTTGCCGGTGTGCAATCGATGATGCGGATATCGGTAGGCAACAAAGAGTTAAGGCCCAGTAAAAGACGCTCGGGGGTGATGTCCAGAGGGAGACTAATCTTTGCTATCTGACCCTGTGCATGAACGCCGCCGTCGGTTCGACTGGCGGCCGAAATAGTACATGACTGATAATTTGCTATTTTTTTAAGGCAATTTAATATGGTGCCTTCTACGGTCGGTTTTTCCTCATGCGAGGTATCGACAGTCTGTGCTTGCCAGCCAAAATAATGCGTTCCCTTGTAGGCGATCGTTACTCGAAAATAGTGCATAGGAGTATTGTTTGTCTCGTCGGTTCAAGTCTGCACGAAAGGCTTGCACGCCTGAGCAAGCTTACCTACAGCCTTTAGAGGCAAGTATGGGTAGCCGCTATATGGCGCGGCAAGTCAAATCGACATTGGCGCCAGTGCGGTGATAGAAAGATGCGCGATATTGCATGTAAATGCGCTTCCTAAAAGGGTTTATTGCTCAGAAATGCTGAGACTAACATCCTGAGCGGGGATCAATAATTAAGGCGCAGGCCAAAAAACGCCTCACGCGTCTTCATTTAGCCAGTCTAAAGCAGCCGCTTCAGTGTCAAAATATTTTGCGTCACCTGACACAAACCAGGAGCCGATTTTTGTGGCCGTTTCTTGCCAGTTTTTATTGCTATAAATCGCAATTTTTACAAACTGAGCGCCGTGTTTTACACCCAATTTGAAGTCATCCCACGCGGCTCTGAGTTCCCAGCCCTCAAGCTCTGTTAAGTCGACTAACGCTCTAATGTGTGGTTGCTTGACCTCTATTAAAGCCGCATCAAGCATGGGCGTAATTTTCTCGTAGTCTTCATGAGTGAGCTTTCCCGATAACTTTAGCGTTAAGAAAAAATCACTTTCAACTCTCTCAATCCCGATTGTAATACCGTGCCGCTGAATGCTCATAACGAAACCTCACCGTTTTTCTGAATGTGTAGGTGGTCCGGACGGATACTTTTATATCAAACTAATGCGAGCGGCGCTAGCCTCGTTGGGTCGACGGGCCACTATCTGCGCAATAGCCTGTCGCTGGCCATTGGATTCGCTGATGCTCTGGCCCTCAAAGTGGTGCAAGATTTCCCAGCCGTCAAAAATGCTTTCTAGTTCTCCTGGCTGCAGCAGAAAATGCGGGTTGGTGGGTCGACCGAAGCGCGGCTGGTTGGCGGTGTAGGTCTCATAAATCACCAAACCTCCGGGGTGCACCGCGCGCTTGATGGCTGGCATGAGCGGTCGATGAAGGTACCGAAATACCAGAATGACGGAGAATGAGAGACCTTTCAGCGGGTCGCTTTTGGCATCCTCAAAGTCTACGCACCAGTAGCGGGCTAATCTGTTGGCTTGGAGGTATTTTGACACGTCATCTAATGCTTCCTGCTGGCGATCGGCAAACGTAACGCTTTGGCCTTGGGCGACCAAGTAGAGGCCATTGCGCCCGCCGCCACAAGCGAGATCTAGTGTTGGTTCGGTGAACCCGGATGCAAGGATGGTGGGTAAACTCTGCTTGACTAAATTAGAGACTTGCATGTGCGGTATGATATCAAAGTGATGTCGCGGCTAGGTGATTTCATCCCAAGACGGCGAATCAGTGACGGATTTTGGCACGAAGTTCCATCGCTGGCGCAACGCCTCGAGCGGCTCGGACGCGACCTCGAAGAAGTCGAACATGTG
This sequence comes from Haliea sp., assembly GCA_002862465.1. Taxonomy (GTDB): domain Bacteria; phylum Pseudomonadota; class Gammaproteobacteria; order Pseudomonadales; family Halieaceae; genus Marimicrobium. Next base: position 4,316 of record PKDD01000103.1, on the reverse strand, counting down.
GTATGTATCAAAGGTGCATTCACGTCCGCGCCGCAGTGCGTCGGCGACCCGTTCAGGTCCTCCCGGCCTTTCAAGGATGTGATCCGCATGGAGGCCAGTCAAGGCGCTGGGCATGATGCCGCCCTGATAGAACGCAAGTTGACCGGCAATGAAGGTCAGTGCCGCGCCAGCGTCGTCTGTTGTTGTCATGCGAAAGGCGCCGACTTCAACCTCACCCATTGGGCTTGTGCCGTAGTCGGATAAGACGTGTACCCAGTCATGATGTGACTCGCCCTTGCTGACCGCGCCGGGGGTGCCCGGAAAAATAAAGTTACGTTGCTGATAGAAGTCCCAGACGCCCCGACCGAGACTGCCAGGCGGACAATGTTCCAGGGTTGCCCAACGGGCGCTCTCGACTGGGTCGGCGTTGATTGTCAGAGCAAACGCTTTGGCGCCGTTAGCTTCGATTAGTTTGGAAAATGCCGGATCAATCTCCGTGCATGCACCCCAAAAACCATTGCGGTAGAGGTCGAATTGCGCGCGGGCTTGCGCGCCCTTAGCGAGTTCGCGGGCCACAGTTAAGTCGATGCCATCCACACCGAGGTAGGCTGCCCAGCGATCGATCGACTCGCTCAGTTCCGCAGGAATCTGATGGAGACAGAGTTCGCAGGTGAGCATCAGATCGACGATTTCGCGGCGTTGCTCGCTGTGTGGAAACGCTGACGCAACTTCCTCCAACGTGGCGGCCGGCAGTGTACGAAAGTTCTCATCGAAGTTGAATAGCGCGGAGAAGATTGCGCCGAGCAGTCGTGGCTGAACGTCTAGTGCCCAACCACCTTCTCTGCAAGCGCCGACAATAGCACCAGCCATCAGAGGTACTTCAGATGTCTTGATGTGTTTGAAAAACATCGGAGGATTATACACCGCCGACAGCTACTGCGTCACCCAATGCATCGCAGCAGAAGATCGCTGTCGGATACGCTAGCGACGGATAGCAACGGTCAGCTTCATTAGCTTGTCAGGAGACGGCTTGGAGGCTATTGTGTGCAGCCTCAAAGGTATCGCAAAGAGAATCGAATGAAAGAACTACACGGGAAAACAGCAATAATCAGTGGTGGGGCGGAGGGTATTGGCCTCGGCATAGCGCAAGTGCTGGGTCGCTACGGTATGAACATAGTGATTGCAGATATCAACCCTGAGCAACTGGAAAAAGCCAAACAGCATCTCGAACAGGCCGGCACGCCTGTCTTGGCGGTAAGCCTAGATGTTGTCGCGGTTGAGCAGTGGCGCACGGTTGCCGAGCAAGCGATTGATCGGTTTGGCAAGATTCATATGCTAGTGAACAATGCTGGCGTAGGCGGAGCCCCAAACCCCATTGATGTCAGCAGCGAGCAAGACTGGCGTTGGGTCGTCGATGTAAATCTGATGGGTGTGGTCAACGGCGCGCAAACGGTCATTCCGTTAATTAAGGCGCATGGTGAAGGTGGGTGGGTGATTAATGTTGCCTCAATGGCCGGTTTTGTGCCGCTGCCGATGGCAAGCGCCTATTCTGCGACCAAAGCGGCGGTGGTTGCGATGTCTGAGTCTTGGCACGCTGAATTGCAAGACCAGAACATTCATGTGGCCGTGCTCTGCCCCGGTTTTGTTAAAACACGTATTAATCTGTCACAGCGCAATAGGCAGGCGCAGTATGCGTCAGATGACGGTTCTGGAAGTGGGTCAGCATTGCACGCGAAGCTAGGGCAGCAGATGCAAAGCGTGCTCGATGCTGGTGCCCCGCCTGAGCTAATAGCGGAGCGTGTGGTTGAGGCCATTGCAGCAAAAGAGCTCTATATTGTAACGCATCCTAATTTTCATCCAGTCGTAGAAGCACGGTTTTCCGCCATCAACCAATGCTTTAAACGGGCTGAATCGAGTCCGCTATTGGTCGACATCGTGAAACAAAAAATTCCAGGTTTGGATTGAGACTTGAGTCCACACATATTTATGCACAGCGATTATTTTTGTAATGAGGAAGACACACTATGTCAAAAACACGAGAGCTAGGGATTATTGTTTACGGTGCGACAGGGTATACGGGTCGTCTCGTGTGCGAATACTTGAACGAGCAGTACGGCGTGGGGGGAGACGTCAGTTGGGCGATGGCGGGGCGCAGCCAGGACAAGTTAGAGCAGGTGCGAGACGAAATGGGCATTTCTGTCGCGGTGCCTTTAATTGTCGCTGATGCGAGCTCCTCGTCATCGGTCGATGCACTGGTGCAGCGCGCTCAGGTGATACTGACTACGGTGGGCCCTTATCAGCTCTATGGCGCTGATGTGGTGCGCGCTTGTGCCCAAGCGGGAACAGACTACGTAGATTTATGCGGTGAGCCCGCATGGATGCATGACATGATCACGGCCCATGGTGAGGAAGCAAAAGCCAGCGGCGCGCGCATTATTTTCTCCTGTGGTTTCGACTCCATACCCTTTGATCTTGGCGTATTTTTCTTGCAGCAAGCGGCGCAGGAAAAGTTCGGCGCAGCAGTAAGCCGCATCAAAGGCCGTGTGCGTTCGATGCAAGGTACGTTCTCCGGTGGGACACTCGCTAGTTTTAAGGCGACGATGGCGGCGGCGGCTAAAAACCCTGAGATGATTAATGTGCTGATGAATCCCTTTGCCCTTACTGAGGGCTTTACCGGACCAGAGCAGCCTTCTGGCCTCGCACCCATCTACGAGGAAGATCTTAGTAGCTGGTCTGCACCCTTTGTTATGGCCACTATTAACACTAAAAATATCCACCGGTCTAATCTGTTACTGAATCACGCCTATGGCGAGGATTTCGTTTACGACGAAATGCTGTTAACCGGATCTGGCGATTCAGGCGAAGCTATTGCTAAAGCAGTGGCAGCAGATAAATCAATGGCTGAAAATCCTATCCAGCCCGGGGACGGTCCCACGAAAGAAGAGCGTGAGAACGGGTTTTACGAAGTCCTATTTGTCGGTTCAAACGCAGCAGGTGAAACAGTCAGTGCCAGCGTCAAGGGTGATAGAGACCCGGGCTACGGTTCCACTAGTAAAATGATTGTGGAAAGTGCCGTGTGCCTGTTGTTGAATCCAGACACTGAACAACGCGGTATTCTGACGCCGGTGCCGGCGCTGGGTTCGTTATTAATTGACCGCCTGCAAGCAAATGCTGGACTAACTTTTGAGATTGAGAGTTAGGGCGAATTGAGCGCTCTTCAAGTTGCATGATTCCTAGTGTAGGGAAATGGAGTGCCAGTAAAATTCGACCAGTGTTCGCTAATACCGCTTTCGTCTATAAGTTATCATATTTTTATCGATTAATGAGCGCTATAGCACACGTTTAGGTTGTTATATTGCAATGCGACAACGATACGACAGTATAGGAGGTGACGCTGCCCATTCTTTATTGACTTACGTATGTTAAACGCGCATTGTGTTTGGCCGTTCAATTGGTAAGGAACAAATAATGAAAACTATAATAACCGCGATAATTTTTTTTATAGCAATGAATAACAGCGCATTTGCCGAGCCGCTGCAGTTGGTGCAATACGCAGATGCCCCTGTCCCCCAAAGTGTGGATGTAGCTCCCGAAGGAGTTTCTGTTGGAGATCTATTTAGCAGGCAAGGCACGCTTAAGGCGACTGTCGATGGTCCCGAGGTAGGCGAGTGGTTTTCGCATGCGACGGTTATCTCGGTAAACGAAGCTGAGAAACAGACTGTCTGGTCTGTGATGTCAGAGGAAGTCTATTCGGACGGCAGTATGTATAAATTGGACACATTGGTTATTGGACCTACGGGAGTTTGGCAGGGTGAGGTAATAAATCATGAAGGCGCCATTGTAGGGGGCACAGGGAAGTATGCTGGGGCACGCGGCAGCTTTGAGTTCGAGGTGTTAAAAGGAGGCGATTATAAAGTCACCAATACATACTGGATTGGTCAATAATTGATCCGACTGAACAACGGCCTTCTATGTAGTCAAATCTGAGCTTTTTTGAATACACTATAGCCCGCCAAGTGCGGGCTTTTTTATGACCCTTTTTTTTGGCCTGATCGTGTTCATTGCCCGACGTATGGTGAACGCCGGAAATAAAAACGGGTTCCGATGTAAAATCTTAGATGCCGATGTTTGCTAGTTCGTTGGGTGCGCGTTGTTTAACTGAGACGGCGAACCCGAGTAATAGAATCAAAGCAAAAATGCACACCCACAGTGCTGCGTCATAGCTGTCAAAGTAGTCCAATCCGAGACTGAATAGGGCCGGCCCAATGGCGCTGGCAAACACCATTATCGAGGTACAGAGACCGGAAATCTCGCCAAGGTGGAGAGGGCCAAAGTTG
>PKDD01000004.1 GCA_002862465.1 Haliea sp. | reverse complement strand
TAGATTGTCACAGGGCTCAGAAACTGTAAAGGCGCCCTTAAGGTTGTGAGCTCTTTGTTTTGCCGTCATCGTCGACTGTGCGGCGGTTGCGCGTTGGCGCTTGACTAGTTGATCTGCAAGTTGACAGAGACTGAGGTCGGGGCTTGAGGCCAGTAAATGTCTGCAGAGGAGTTCGGACTGGTTGAAACCGCGCCGCCACCGTCTGCGCCAGTGCAGTGGCACCGGCACCAGCAGATCAAGGGGGGTCTGAGTGCCAGCCTCTTGCTGCCAAAGCGAAGCGAGCAAAGGTGTCATGCGCTGATCACCATGATACTTCCACTGGTGAATGAGGTGCGCGAAATACTCACCATACAACCAAGGCGCGACAACACGATGAAATGGAAACGGGGTCAGCAGGCAACTGCCGCACAGTCGTCTAGGGCTTAGTATTGCTGAATTCGGCAATGGAATAGCGCAGCCGCTACAGCAGTTTTGATTGATGGGCATTTCTCCTTCACATGCAAGGCACAAAGGTACGTTACGGTAGCTGCGCAGGCCGCACAGCGCACAGTGATTTGGGAAGCATGCATCGAGGAGGTTTGAGCTGATGTTGTTAACCACGAGCAGTTCGCTGGGTTGACAACATTTGCGCGGGCGGTATCATCATTATTTCTCCTTTTAACTAATTGATTTTCGAGCGTTATATGCATTCATTCGCCACTAAAACAGCGTCGCAAGCCGTCACAACACGTGAAGAAATTCGTCATAATTGGTCCCGGCAAGAGATTGCAGTGTTGTTTGCTATGCCCTTCAACGACTTATTGTTTGAAGCGCAAACGGTACATCGCAGGTATTTTGACCCAAATCAGGTACAGGTCAGCACATTACTTTCCATCAAAACCGGCGCCTGTCCCGAAGATTGTGCTTATTGCCCTCAAAGCACCCGATACGACACTGGTCTGGAGGTAGAAAAGTTGATGGAAATTGAGCGTGTTCTAGAACAGGCAAGGGCCGCCGTGGCCTCTGGAGCTACGCGTTTTTGCATGGGTGCGGCATGGCGTTCGCCTAAGCAGCGTGATATGCCACAGGTGGTCGCTATGGTTAAGGGCGTGCGGGCGTTGGGCTTGGAGAGTTGCATGACGCTCGGTATGTTGACGCAGGCGCAAGCAGAGGAGTTAGCGGAGGCCGGGCTGGATTACTACAACCATAATCTCGATACGTCGCCCGAATTTTACGGTGACATTATTACCACCCGCACCTACCAAGACCGTTTAGAAACGCTCGATCATGTGCGCAGTTCAGGGATGAAAGTATGCAGTGGAGGTATCGTTGGCATGGGGGAACAGCAGGTTGATCGCGCCGGTTTACTCCAGCAGTTGGCCAACCTCCCAGAACATCCCGAGAGTGTGCCAATCAATATGTTAGTGCGGGTCAAGGGTACACCCCTTGAAAATGAGGACGACCTCGACCCCTTTGAGTTTATACGCACCATTGCTGTGGCCCGAATTTTGATGCCCGCATCCCATGTGCGACTCTCTGCGGGTCGCGAAGAAATGAATGAGCAGATGCATGCGCTGGCGTACTTCGCTGGTGCCAACTCTATTTTTTATGGTGAAAAACTGCTGACAACGCCCAACCCCAGAGCCAACGCGGATATGGCGCTGTTTGAGCGCTTGGGTATAGAGCCAGAGCGGCGGCATGTGGAGAAGGCGCCGGCAATGCCGAGCCCGCACTTTTATGATGCCGCAGCTCGCTAGGCCATCATTATGGGTGGATTTCCTGAGCGCCTTGCTGCCGTTCTGGGACAGCGCCATAAAGAGGATTTATACCGTCGCCGCCTGACGCTTGAGTCCTCGCAGGGGCCGTTGGTCCACGTGAGCGGACGCCAGTACCTAAATTTTTGTAGTAACGACTATCTCGGTTTAGCAGCCCACCCACGAATTGTTGAGCGTTTTTGTAGCGCCGCTGCTCAGTATGGCGTTGGCAGCGGCGCATCCCATTTAGTCTGCGGTCACAGTATTCCGCACCGCCAACTGGAGGAGGCGCTCGCCGAATTTACAGGACGCGCCCGGGCTTTGCTGTTTTCCAGCGGTTACATGGCCAATGCCGGTATTCTGTCGAGCCTGCTGCAGCGCGGCGATTTTGTGTTTGAAGACAGGCTGAATCATGCTTCTTTGCTGGACGGCGGGTTGCATAGCGGAGCGCGATTTCAGCGCTTTCCTCACAATGATGTTGCAGCACTGGAAGCCAAGCTTAAGTCTGCGCAGGGTCTGAAGATGGTTGTGGTGGACGGTGTTTTCAGTATGGATGGCGATACTGCACCCTTGGCTGCGTTAGCCGACCTATGTACTCGTCATGATGCTTGGCTGATGGTCGATGATGCGCACGGCTTTGGGGTGCTGGGCGAGCGAGGTGTCGGTAGTACCGAGGAGGCCGGGCTGGACGTTGCCTGCGCACCGGTATTGATGGCGACGCTGGGAAAAGCGTTAGGCACTGCCGGTGCGTTTGTTGCCGGTAGCGAACTACTTATTGAGGGTTTGATCCAGCAGTCACGTAATTATATCTATACCACTGCTTTGCCACCAGCGGTGGCTGCAGCGAGCCTCGAGGCATTGTCGCTGGTGCGTGAAGAACCCTGGCGCAGAGGACATTTGGCGCAACTGATTGTGCGGTTTCGCGCGGGAGCTCAGCAGCTTGGCTTGCCGCTGATGAGTTCTGCCAGCGCGATTCAACCACTGTTGGTAGGGGATGCCGGCCTAGCCGTGAATTTGAGTAGCCGACTTGCTGAGGAAGGCTTTTTGATCGGCGCGATCAGGCCGCCCACAGTGCCAGCGGGAACTTCTCGTCTGCGCATTACACTAAGCGCTGCGCATAGCACAGAGCAGGTAGATAAGCTGCTGGAGCAGTTGGCCGCATGCTGGCCGGTGAACTGATTGTCCCTTTATTGCGAATACTTGCCGGCAACCGAGGCCGCCCAGCAGGAGCTAGTGTTACTCCACGGCTGGGGGTGCAATCGAGAAGTGTGGCGGCCGTTGCTGGTGACGCTGCGTCCCTGGGCAAATATTACGTTGTTAGACCTTCCGGGCTGTGCGCCCGGTGTTGAATTAGACGATCCTTTAACGTTGTCTAACCTTTTGACGGCAATTCTTGAGTGCAGTCCATCGAAAGCAATCTTTGTGGGGTGGTCGCTGGGTGGGCAGCTGGCTGTTGAACTCGCTTTGCATGCGCCATCTCGGGTAGCGGCTGTTGTTACGGTATGCAGTAATCCTCTGTTTGTTGCTCAGGGTCGCTGGCCTGGTATGAGTGCAGACCTATTCCATCAGTTTTGCGATGAGGTCCAAGAGGACCCAATTGAAGCGCTACAGCGTTTTGATACACTGCAGGTCGCCGGCTCTTTGTGGCCGCGACAGTTGCTGAGGCGCTTGCAAAAATACCCGCGCGAGCCAGCATCTAAAACGCTTCTGGTCGGTCTAGGGTGGCTTGCGACGCTTGATCAGCGGGAATCTCTCGCCTCGGTGCAGCAACCGCAGTTACATGTATTGGCGGCAGCAGATACCTTAGTGCCATCGGCACTGCATGCGTCCATCGTTTCTCGGCTTGGAGCTGTTCCCTCAGGCCAGGTGAAGACGCTGCAGGGTTCAAGTCACCTGATGCCTTTGGATGCGCCGGGGCCATTGGCACACGAACTCCGCCTATTTGTTATCGCCGCTGGCATGTTCCGGTCTGGTCCGCACACTAGTCCAGAGTTGGAAAAAAGGGAGGTGGCTGCATCGTTTAGTCGCGCAGCCGCAGCGTACGATTCAGTTGCAAGATTGCAACGTGATGTGGGTGAGCGGTTGCTCTTGCGTCTGAACCAATGGCAAAAACAGCCGGCAACGGTTTTGGATCTGGGTTGTGGCACAGGATTTTTTTGCACAGAGTTGCGCCTTCGCTATCCAATGGCGCAATATCTAGGTCTTGATATTGCCCAAGGCATGGTGAAATATGCGCGCGAGCGCGGGGGCGTGAATTGCGACTGGCTGGTCGCGGATGCAGAAGCGCTGCCGTTGGCAAGCGAATCAGTCGATCTGGTGTTTAGTAGTTTGGCGTTGCAATGGTGTTGCCGCCCTGAGCATCTGTTTGCAGAATTGGCTAGAGTCTTGCGCCCCGGCGGCCTCTGTGTGTTCACGTCTTTGGGGCCGAATACTTTATGCGAGTTACGCTCGGCATGGGCTGCTGTGGATTCGCATCAGCACGTGAACTCTTTTTTGCCGACCTGTGAGCTAGTTGCGGCAGCAGAGCGTACACCCTTTATTACTATGAGCCTTGAATCTGAAGTTTTTTGCATGAAATACGCGCGCGTCCGGGATTTATTGGACGAGCTTAAAACATTGGGTGCGCATAACATGAACCGCAGTCGACGCGCCGGCTTGACGAGTCGTCGGGCACTGCAGGGCATGCTGCAGGCTTATGAGCGATTGCGGTTACAAGGTTTCTTACCTGCGACGTACGACGTTATTTTTGGGGTAATAGAAAAAAAATGAGCAACACGTGGTTTGTGGCCGGCACGGATACAGGGGTTGGAAAGACTGCTGTCAGTTGTGCCTTGATGGCGGCAGCATCTCTGTCAGGCCTCAGCACGGCTGCGGTAAAGCCGGTGGCTGCGGGATGCGACGAAGAGGGTCGCAATGATGACGCACTGTGCTTAATGGCGGCCATGACAGAGGAGTTGGAATACAGTCAGGTCAACCCAATCGCCTTGCAGGCTGCAATCGCACCCCATATCGCGGCAAACCTCGCCGGCAAGACGCTGCAGGCCAGCCGGCTAGTTGGCTTATGCCGAGGCGTGATGCTTGGCAAGGCAGACGTTATGTTGATAGAAGGAGCCGGTGGCTGGCGGGTGCCGATTAACCCTCGTGAAACGCTTGCGGATGTCGCAATTCAGCTGCAAGTGGGTATTATTTTGGTTGTTGGAATGCGCTTAGGCTGCATAAATCATGCGTTGTTAACAGTGGAGGCCATACGCCGCGATGGTTTGCAGCTTAGTGGCTGGGTCGCCAACCAACCGGGTCCCCGTATGGCTCGCCATGAAGAAAACGTAGAGACGTTGCGGCAAATGCTGCCTGCTCCTCTGTTAGGGGACATCCCTTTTTTACCGCACTGGGACGCGACCGAAGCCGCTAATTATCTTAAATTACAACTTTTAATTGAGGAGTAAATATTTTCTAGGGAGATTGATATTTGTGCCCCGTGACCACCGGACGACCCTCTGTTTAGTTACGGGAAAAGGTGTTTGACTTCTTGACATATATCAGCACAATGTTATCGGCGAACACATGGCTGAAGTAGAGACGTATGACTCGCGCGGCCAAGTTGGAAACAATGAGAGGAATTAAGCATGCCAGATTATAAAGCCCCAGTCCGTGATATCCGATTTGTTGTTAACGAATTGCTGGAGTCGGAGAAGGTTCACCAGAGTTTGCCCGGCTATGAAGAGGCAACAGAGGACCTCATGAATGCCATTATTGATGAGGGGGCACGGTTTGCCGAAAACGTTTTAGCGCCACTTAACCGCGTCGGTGATGAGGAGGGGTGCCAGTGGAATTCAGAGTGCGTCACGACCCCCGCAGGTTACAAAGAAGCCTATAGCCAATACGTTGAAAATGGTTGGCCGGCGCTGAGCGCAGACCCCGAGTATGGCGGTCAGGGCATGCCGACGCTGATGGGTATTATTATGAGCGAGCTAGCCGGCACCGCGGATTGGGCATGGGTGATGTATCCCGGCTTAAGCCATGGTGCAGTCGACACTGTAGCGAAACATGGCGATGCTGAACAGAAGGAAAAATATCTGACCAAACTCGTTTCAGGCGAGTGGACAGGCACTATGTGTTTAACAGAGTCTCAGTGCGGCTCTGATCTCGGGCTGTTGCGTACGAAGGCGGAGCTTCAAGCAGACGGTTCTTACGCAATCACAGGCACCAAGATTTTTATCAGCGCCGGTGAGCATGATATGGCTGATAATATTGTGCATATTGTGTTGGCGCGGCTGCCGGATGCGCCTGCCGGCACGAAAGGTATCTCTCTGTTTATAGTGCCCAGATGCAATGTCAATGACGACGGCAGTGTGGGCGAGCGAAACGCAGTCAACTGCGCCTCGATTGAAAAGAAGATGGGCATCCATGGCAATGCTACCTGCATGCTCAACTTCGACGGCGCTAAAGGGTTTTTAATTGGCCCTCCTAACCGCGGTCTAAACGCTATGTTTACGTTTATGAATACCGCCCGCATCGGTACGGCTATTCAGGGCTTGGCCCATGCCGAGCTGTCTTTCCAGGGTGCACTCACCTATGCCAAAGACCGACTTGCGATGCGCTCTTTGACTGGCCCTAAAAATCCTGACGGCCCCGCAGACCCAATCATTGTGCACCCTGATGTGCGGCGCATGTTGTTGACGCAGAAGGCTTTTGCTGAGGGCAGTCGAGCATTCCTATACTTCCTCTCACAGCAAAGTGATATCGTCGCAAAAGGCAGCGAGGAAGACGCCAAAACAGCCGATGATTTGATGGCATTGCTGACACCTATCGGAAAAGCGTTTGTGACCGAGGTAGGTTTTGAGTCTGCTAATCTTGGTGTGCAGGTATACGGCGGACACGGTTTTATTCGTGAGTGGGGCATGGAGCAAATCGTGCGTGATGCGCGCATCGCCATGTTGTACGAGGGCACCACAGGTATTCAGGCCTTGGACCTCGTGGGTCGCAAGGTGTTAGCGACTGGCGGCAAATTGTTGATGGGCTTCACGGCGATGATTGACCAGTTCTGTCAAGAGCACGACGCCGCTGAATACGCTGAGTTTGTGAAACCGCTGCAGGCGCATACGCAAGAATGGTTGGATTTGTCGATGAAACTCGGCGAACAAGCGATGGCTAATCCCGACAACGCCGGCGGTGGTGCGGTTGATTATCTGATGTACAGCGGGTACGTGACGCTGGCTTATTTTTGGGCACGGATGGCTGTAGTCGCACAAAAGAAAATAGCCGCGGGCGAGGGCGATGCGTCTTTTTATGAGGCAAAAGTCATGACGGCTCGTTTCTATTATGAGCGTCTATTGCCGCGCACTGAGTCGCTAAAGGTGACTATGCTGGCGGGCGCGGAAAACTTGATGGAGATGCGCGAGGAAATGTTTGCGCTCTAGGTAGGGATAGTGGTCTTTCACAGGATGACTTTCTAGTTCAGGGAGTAGAGAATAGCTGTGCTCCCTCTTATTATCATGCGCGCT
>PKDD01000005.1 GCA_002862465.1 Haliea sp. | reverse complement strand
TTGGTGTTTATTGGCGGTGCGGTAAACGCAGCAGCAGCGACGCTGTCTGAATCGGAAAATCAGACGGTGGATGGTGAGAATTTTATGCAGGTTTTATCCGTTAGATTTCTTTTGAGAAAAATATTATGAAAAACTTAGTTTATGTGTTTTTGTTCTTAGTCGCACCATTGTCTGCTCATGCGGCGTTCTTGAGTGATCTTGGCTCGGTGCCGCCATCGGTGTCGGATGTCCGGAGCAGCCTAGATCGAGGTGCTTACGACGATTTTTATACGTTTTCTGTTCCATCAGATGTTAGCGATGCAAAATTCACTTTTACCCTAGAGCCCTCGAGTGCCGGATTTTTTCAGGCAGGAGGTTTCAGAATTGAATTGTTTGAAGGCGTTTCAAGCCCGTTGGGATTTCCTGTTGCCTCCGTACTGAGTCGCGGCCCCCAATCAAGCGTATTTTTTTTAGCAGACCTAGACAGTAACACTCCCTATGCGCTTCGTACCGCGTTCAACTTTAACACAAGCGGATTAACGGCTAATGCCACTAGCAGCATATCTACAGTTCCAATTCCTGCAGCGGTATGGCTTTTTGGTTCCGGCTTGGTTGGCTTGATGGCTTTGGCGAGACGAAAAATCGTCTAGGATTCGTTGCGGTGTTTAAGGGGTGATTCCGGCCAACGTTGCAGAGTTCAGCAGGCATGCGTTAGTAGTGTTAGTAGCAGGGTTAATGTCGATAAGTCTGGGGGGCTGTCATTCTGATAAAAATGAATCTTCTGACCTGTGCAAATCTTTTGATGGGCTGACTCCCATTTGCGGTTTTCAGTCGCCGGAAGATTTAGTTGTATTACCCGATAAAAGTGGTCTGCTCGTTAGTGAGTTTGGACAAATGGGTGACAACGACGGGCGTTTATCAATGCTTTCTGTGAGCGATAATGAGCGCACGGTACTATATGACGTCAACATGCCTAGTCACTCTTCTACGCCGGTCGCAGGTTGGGGCGACTCGAGTTGCCGCGCACCAAAACGCTTCTCACCTCATGGATTTGATTTAGCGCAAAGGCCAGACAATCTTTGGCAGTTGTTGGTCGTAAATCATGCAGAGCGTGAGCGGATTGAGTTTTTTGAGTTGCTTGGAAACAGCGATGCTGGATGGTCGTTGTCGTGGCGAGGCTGTGTGCAATCCAACGATGATAGCCTTTACAATGACGTCGCAACGGTGAGCGATGGGTTTATTGTTAGTCGCATGATGTCAAAGAATAACACGGGCTTGGCAATGATGGACTACTTCCTTGGCCGCGATACCGGACACGTATTGCACTGGAATTTGGTCAACGGGTTTACGCCGGTCGCCGGCACTGAGGGCGTTATGCCTAATGGTGTGGCAGCAACGGTCAATGGATCACACGTATTTGTAAATTTGTATGGAGAAGATGCCGTTAGAGTAGTCGACACGAAAAGCCAAGCAGTTCTAGCTGACCTAAATATTAGCAGTGCTGATAACATTAACTGGGATGTTAGCCAAAAAAATAAATTGTTGATTGCCTCTCATGACTTTAATTTTTTTAGCATGCTTAACTGTATGTCGGCTGGAAATGATAATTGCCGGTCGGCCTTTGAAATTATTGAGCTTGATGCCTCCGATTACAGTCAGCGCTCCTTGATTGTCAATGATGGCAATTTTTTTGGTGCCGCTACGTCCGCGGTAAGATTGCATGATAAATTGTACATTGGCTCCTTTTCTGGCAACCGTATTGTCATAGCCCCCGTGGGTCACGGGGTTGCACTCTGAGCCTGTGCATTCGTCAATAAATAGGGGCGGTGAGGTCGATATAATGCACAACAGATATGCTATTGCCCCAATGATCCTTTAGGTTTCCGTTCCCATTAGGATACTTGGTCGCCCCCATCCTTATGGCTGCAAATGCCTGGCAGGGCGTAAGAAATCGCTATCGCGTTTTGGTTAGCCTAAATGGTGAGCTTCACCCATCAGAAAACGAACGAGGGCTGTTAATACAAAGCCTGTCAGCATGACCGAAAAACCCTTGCGGGTATTGCAGAGGTTAATCATAGGTGCCTGCACCAGCTCATGCAGTGTGGCCATGTACAAAAAAGTGCCTGCCGCCAAACCGAGGATGACGCCTTTAATGATGGTCATGGCATCTGAGCCGAGCCAGGTGTGAATCTCCTGGCCAACCAATATTCCCAGCGGAGTGGCAAAAGCGAATAGGCTGAAGGTCAGCCACACCTGACCGGGTCGCATGGTGCTGCGGACCATTTTTAGTGCCAGAGCAAGTGCGGCTGATGACTTATGCATCATAATAGCGACAAAGATCAGTACAGCTGCATTGGTATCGCTGATGCCCAATGCTGTACCTAGAAAAAAAGACGGGATGGCAATCATAATCGTCATAATGATTGGAATGATAGGGGGTGAAAGTTCGTTGTTGTCTGACTGCAGAGATTGTCTCAGATGATTGATTTTTTGCTCCATACCTAATAAACCCATAAACGCAATCATGGCAAACAGCACGCCTAGCGGGAAATCAATATTGGGTAAGGCTTTGCTGAGCAGGTGCATGGAAGAGGGCAGCATCAGGGTCAATGCCAACGCCAAAAAAACACCAGCTGTAAATGTTTCACCATATCCAAAAGCTTGCTTATCGCGTGCCCTGTCTTGATGAAATAGCGGGTAGTATCCACCAGCGAATGTGCCTGCAAGTATGCTGAGAAGACAAAACCATTGAAATGCATTAAGCATCGGCTATTTCCTTTTTTAATGTAATTGTCAACGGTGACTCAAGCGCCGCTGCGAATTCATAGACTGAGGGGCGTGATTTATGCTTTTTGGGGAACTCTTTGCGCAGAGGGAGAATCTCAGCGGGTTAAACGCTAACGGTCTCGGCAGTCATGACAGAGACAGTTCATCTCGATTTGCGGGCTGACTAAGTCGAAGCCGGCCTCTTCAACGCTAAGTCGCACCGACTGGATCGTTGATTTGGAAACACTGATTTCTTCAACACGCTGACAGCTTTCGCAGATGAGAAAGTGCGGCGCTTCATGGTCATGGCTGCACAATATGTGTGCACATGCGATATATTTATTGGTGAGGTTTAGTTTATGTACCAACTTTTGGCTCTGAAGAAAGGCAAGAATTCTGTACACCGACATCGCCGGGATGGCATACCCATATTCTTTGGAACAATAGTCCACCAACTCGTATGCTGACAAAGCTGCCTCTGAGGCCAGAAGCGCGGACAACACCTGCTTCCGCTTTACAGTAAGACGAGCACCTCGCTCTCTGCAACGCTGCTCCGCCTCTGCAACGACCGCCTGTATCTCCGCTGTGTGGACTTTACTTGTGTTCAATGACTATTCATCGCGTTAGCGGCCGCTCACCTGAAGTGTTTCGTCTTGCGCATCTACCTTATCATCTGAACTGATATAGATTCGGCCAAACTCTCGCACCGTTTCACCTTTATGTTGGCCACTTACGGTAAATCGCATAGTTTCAAACCCTGAATCGAGGGCCTCGAAGCGTATTCGAACGGTTCCCGCTCGCTCGTCGAGGGGAAAATCTTCATCAAGTATCTTTATGTTCTCAGTACCACTTACTGTAAGCCGCACATCTTTGGAAAAGAAAGGTCTGGCAAATTCAACAACAATCTCGCTCTCTTCGCCCACCACCGCCTTGGCCATCTCGACGTGCTCCAACTCGAAAATGGGTTCCGGCGGCGCTAGACCTGCCATTCGTACCATTGCGCCGCCGAAAAATCCCATTTTGTCCGGGTCGAGATACAAGTGTCCAGCGCACGCCGCAGCCTTGACTGGGCCGAGGGCCAAAATTAGATAAGCCATTAAAAAAATGCTTTTTCTCGCCATCTTCATTTCTCCTACTCGCGACCGTTCAATCGCGAGGCCATTTGACTGATTTACTGCGAATTGTAGGCTTTTGCCTGCGAGTATACACGTATTGATGGGACCGCTGCCGCAGTCAGTGCAGCGGCTAAAACAAAAAGTAGTATCACCACACCATCTTGAGTCAATACACCTGCATCCAGATGCAGTCCAAAATTCGAAAAAAGCGCGTCTCCCAAGGCCACTATGCACAGATAGAGACAGGCCGTGCCCAATATCATACCTGCCAAACAAATCAGCAGCGCTTCGAGTTCCATTAACAAAAATAGATAATACGATGGAGCCCCGAGTACGCGCAAGAGATGTATTTCATGACTTCGCTCACGGACCGAGGCCAATAATACGGCGCCAAGGCCTAGAACAGCTGCGACAAGGACCAGCATTGAGATAAGACGCAGAACACTTTCAAAGACACCAACCATCTGCCATAGCTCAGACAGCGCCACACCGGGCAGTATCGCCATTAGTGGCTCTGCGCTATAACCATTGATTTCCCTTTGCAGGCGAAAAGTTACCATACGTGACTTTAAACCCAACATAAAAGCGGTGATGCTCTTCGGTTCTATTTCGTCCACTTCCAACTGACCTTGATTGTACATCGCTGGGCCCCCAAAGCCCGATTCGGAGCCAGCGTGCATGGCTTCTATACCCTGCAATTGCACATGAACCGTCTGATCCACAGGCGTTCCAGTAGGAGAGAGGATGCCTACGACGGTGAAGGGACTATTCTCATGAAGGCTAAAGCTAGTGCTCACCGTGCCATGCGCGAGCGTGATTTCGTCCCCGAGAGAATAGCCTAGCGTGCGCGCGACCTCTGCTCCGAGTACAACATCAAAAACCCCCTCAAATGCTTCGCCTTCAACAAACTCTAGTATACGTTTGTTGCCAAAGCTGAAATGCTGAAAATAGTCAGGTGTCGTGCCCAACACCCTGTAGCCATTATGTGAATCACCCAATGATAGGGGTATCGCCCAGGCCACATCTTTGCCCTCAGCTATTTCTTTATAAGCCTCCCAGCTAATGTTGTCTGTAGGTGCGCCTACGCGAAACACCGAATAAAGGAGCAGATTGAGACTTCCTGTCTTAGCTCCGACAACGAGGTCAACGCCCGATACGGTGCTCGCAAAACTGTCACGCGCCTGCTGCCGAATATGTTCAATTCCCAGAAGCACGAAAATCGCTACGCTGATCGCTAGCAGGCTCATTATCACAGACCCTTTGCGGTTCAGCAGGCTCTTGATGGCAATTCTCAGAAACATGGCGAGGTCATACTACTCGGTTGATATCGTTCAGGGCTTGCACCTGAGTGAAGTGCCCAGCAAGGCCCATATCATGGCTGACAAACAACAGAGTCATCTTATGTTCCTCAATAATTGACATCAAAACAGACAAGAACGTGTCGCGATTGTCTTGATCAAGTGAGGAGGTCGGTTCATCCGCAACCAATAGCTCTGGACGATTCACTAGTGCCCTTGCGATAGCAACTCGCTGCTGCTGCCCCATACTCAGTTGAGAGATTGGTTTGAGCCATTCGCGCGATGCTACATTGAGTGATTCCAACAGAGGCCTTATGGTATCGGCACTTGTCTTGCGGTCGCCACGTTCAGAGAAGCTGCGGGCGAGTTCAATATTCTCAATCGCATTCAGATAAGAGACAAGATTAAAGCGTTGAAAGACATACCCTATATGGTTAGCCCTAAAACGGTCTCGCCGACGTCGGCTCATTTGATCTAATCGCTCGCCGAGGACTGAAATACTTCCCTCTCGACACTCTAGTAAGCCGCTGACTAGATTCAGTAATGTCGACTTACCTGAACCGGAGGGCCCGTGCACGAACACAGTCTGCCGGTAATCGACAGACCAATTCTCAATGTCTAAAATAGATAACTCAGGGGCATTGGGTTGGGTAACACTTACCCCGTTAAGCTCGATCATCATGGTTAGATTGTACCGGGACCGCAGAAAACGTATTTTGAATTCATGAGTTGATATGTTATATCATCGGCAAGTCCGGTTCAATCGCCACCCAGAGAAGTAAAGATGATAAAGCGTTTACCTATTTGCGATCCCACGTTAATTATTGCGGTTTTACTGCCAATATTGTTATGGCTTCCATTGCAGGGTCTGGCGGCTCAGACTGAGGAAGAGGGGCAACAGTTCGAAACAATTATATGGCCAGACCTCATACCCGAGGATGTCCTTGAAATTCTAATGAACCCGCCGGCCTATATTTCAGAAACCGAGGATGGTTCATTAGAGGATCAGATAGACAGCAATATCAAAAACGCCATTGCAACTGCCAGCGATGATCCGTATCAGCAGGCACTTGTCTCAACCGAGGTCAGGCCTGAAATGAACGGCCTAATGGTTAGGCTTCCGGGGTTTGTCGTTCCTCTTGAGTTCAATGACGATCAGGTCATCACTCAGTTCTTCCTAGTGCCTTATTTCGGTGCTTGCTTGCACATGCCTCCGCCTCCGCCGAACCAGATTATTTTAGTCGACGCTGCTCAGGGGCTCACCGTAGACGAGTTGTCTACACCGCTGTGGGTGTCAGGGAAGCTTGCCACGCAAGTTACAGAGAACGATATGGCGATGTCGACTTATTCTTTAGAGATGATGGACTACGAACGCTATTAATTTAATGGCCGCTCTCACCGGCCATGCACGCTGTAATATTGTGTAACCAATCAGGTTCAATTCGATCTGCTATGATCTCCACTCGGCTTTCCGCACAGTCATCCAATTCACTTTCGGTTAGCGCATCGCGGGTCATATTGTAGGCAAATACGCCATCAGTAGTAATAAAGACTGCCTTCATACGCTCAACATCTAGGTGGCGTAGGAAAGTGACTAAGGGCGCGCGGTTGAAAACCTTTTCGGGGCCGAAGCGCCAGCCGATACTTTCAAAGCCTTCCCCTTCATTGACTGCGGTAATGTAACCACACTCCGGAATCGGAAGGTCACTCGCCAGCAACGGCTGAGTCTTTCGATCATCATGCATACTAGGCTCGGTTTCGGTGGCCGTAGCGCCGGCAAGCAGTGCAATGTCCACACCCCCGTACTGGGTATGAATAATCTGCGTATCAGGTCGACAGACTTTTCTTACAAAAGACTGCAGTGCGGTCCGGTCTTCCTCTGAGTAAAGGTCATCCTTATTCGCGACAACAATGTCGGCAATAGAGAGCTGCTGCCGGAACGTGGCATGGCTGGTATATCGTTCATCTGCAAGATTGCGGGCATCGACAAGGGTCAGTGTTTTTTGAATCGAGAGAACATCGCGATTATAGTCCGAGGACAGTGTTTGCAGCACCTCTAAAGGGTGGCCCAGCCCCGTTGGCTCAATGAGCAAGCGGTGGGGTCGCGCGCGACGC
>PKDD01000016.1 GCA_002862465.1 Haliea sp. | reverse complement strand
GTGCGTCTGGATAGCCGTGCTGCCAGCCTGTTAGCGCTGTGTTGTCGTAAGGCTGGTCCATCATGTCCCATCCCATCACCACATCGCAAAATCCAAAACCGCCATCTGGGAGCGGTTTTGCTGCACTCAGGAATTTGTCAATGTGCAGATACTTACCACGTAGAACACCGTCTATGTCAGTGACAGCCACTTTGACTTTGGTGGCGCCAGACTCTTTAAGCATAGCGATGGCGGGATGCTCGCCTGTGGTTTTCTCTTCTGTCGGCATAGCAGCGGTCTCGTCAAGTAAGTCGAAAAATAGATTGGTGGTGCGTTAACCTGCTGACGCCTTATCGTGCTCTAAGGCGAACTCCTCTTCGGGTGATAGAATTAATCGGTGGCGTCCGATAAGGGTGAAGTAAAGGATACCCACCGCAAACCATGCAGCGACCCAAAGGATGCCTTGCCGATAGAGGGGATCAGTAAGTTGATAATAGACCGTTACTGCAGCAATCAGAATGGTTAAGCTAGCGCCTAACACGCCGAACGGGCTTTTATAGGGCCGTTCCAACCGCGGCAACTTGCGGCGCAGCAAAATGAAGGATAGAGCCTGCATGATATAGGAGAACATAGCCGCAAATACCGCCATATTTAACAGCGTGCCGCCAATAATAGCGGCACCTCGATCAGAGCCCATGCTAAACCATAGAATAAACATAACGGTAAGTGCTAGTCCAGCCCCTGTAATCATAGCTCGGTGCGGAGTTTTGCGACTGCCGTGGGTTACCGATAAGCCAGAGGGAAAATAGCCCGCTCGACTGAGCGAATAGATTTGCCTTCCCTGCGCAAAGATGATGGTGTGAAAGCTAGCAACCAAACCCAGAATCGCTATAGTTGCCAATAGCTTCGCTATGCCGTCGCCATAAATAGCCTTGAAACCATCGAGTAAAGGCTCGCCGGATCCAGCCAGTTGAAAAGAACCGACGCCGGCGATCGACGGATTAAGCCATAAAATCATGAACGCCGATATCAGCAGTGTAAAAAAACCAGCAAGAATGCCGCGCGGCATATCACGTTTTGGGTCAACCGCTTCTTCGGCTGCCAGCGGCAGTTGTTCTATTGCGAGGAAAAGCCACACGGCGAATGGCAGACAGGCTAAAATGCCGCCGAACCCAAACGGTAAAAACGGCCCATTACCGTCTGGCAGCAGTGCGCCATCGGCACCGACATTGAGCGCCCATTTTGCAAAATCAATCGTGGGTAGCGCGCTGGCCCAGAATACCAGCAAGCAGGTTAGTGCTAGTAGCGTCACGCCCAGCGTCAGCCTGAATGATAACTCCACTCCCACGATGTTGAGGCTAATAAACACGAGATAAAAACCGACCCACCACAGGGGTAGGGTCGCCATACTGGTATCAAAAATACCGGCCATATAGCTGCTGATAAAGTAGACGATCACCGCCGGCGTCAGCACGTATTCGACATTTTCAGACAAGCCGGTCAGGAAGCCCCCCCAGCGCCCCATCGCGGTTCGGGCAAAAGAATAGGCGCCGCCGGTGTGCGGCAGGGCGGGTGACATTTCCGCCAATGAAAAACATAAGCCTAGGTACATAATGGCGATAATAATGGTGGCCACAAACATGCTTCCCCAACCGTTAGCCAAGCCAAGATTCCAGCCGGAAAAATGTCCAGAAATGACCGCACCTACGCCCAGGGCCCACAATGACCAAACGCCGGCATAACGCTTTAAGCCGCGCTTATCAAAATAGCTTTGATCGACCTGTGTATAGTTAGCGTCAGTAGGATTCTGCATTGTCATTTCCTGTGTTGGGTATGGTTATTGTCTAGTCTAAACTGGATTGCCGTCTAGATTTTTGTCAGGAACAAGCTCTGGTGTTTTCTTGTAGATTGGAGGCGCTGGAGCAGAGTCTTAGGCACAATACAGGACGACCCCCTTGCGCTTTCTACGTAAACATATTACAACTCGCGGTGCAGAATGAACAGTGCCCCGCAATCACTGAAGGGGGACGGTTAATCGATCGCGGTAGCTGTTAGAAAAATAGGAGATAGCGGTGAATCTGGAAGACATCGAGTTAATAAAACAGCTTAAGGGAAAGTATTTTCGGTTCCTTGACACTAATGCTTGGTCGGAGATGGCGGAGATTTTTGTGCCCGATGCCACCGCCAGCTACAGCGATGGTGACAATAGCTTTGACAGTCGCGATGAGATCATCAGTTTTCTATCGCGGTCGATGAGTGGTCGCCAGTTTTTGTCCATGCACACGGCTCATCACCCGGAAATAACGCTCACCGGTGAGGACACCGCTGAAGGTATCTGGTACCTGCACGATATCGTCTACGCGTTGAAGTATAAGCTGCAAATTAGCGGCAACGGTATTTATCACGATCGTTATCAGAAAGAGCGCGGCCAATGGCGTATTACCCATACAGGCTATGAACGAATGTTTGAGGTGCACGACACGCTAGGTGAAAATTTTAAGGTGGTAAAAAACAACTACAAGGATTGATTATGTTTGCCTTTATAACCAATATTCGAGCTAAAGCGGGTCAGCGTGTCGCTCTGGCGAGATTGACTCAAACTATGATGGAGCAAACTGCGATAGAGAGCGGAGTGCCGGTGTACGTGTTCCATCAGGCAGAGGATGATCCAGACGAGTTCTGGTTTTACGATCTCTACACTTCCGAAGAGGCCTACCGAGAGCATTGCAGCAGTGATGCTTTCAATGCAATGATCAACCAAGTGGGTGTACTTGGTGACATAAAGGTGATGCACAAGCTTGTGCCCTACGGTTCTGTGAAAAGTGAGAGGACATACTCTGCTGTTTAGGGGGCGATGGGCGCTTTTCAAAACCGCACTGTCAACTAGAGGATTAACCCGCTTATTGATCTAGCCTAGCCTAGGCACCTTAGTTCAAGCGATGTGCGGCGATAACGCCGAGATGGATAGACGAAAAGTAAACAGCACGTTTGGTGGTTCAAAATGATCTGACAACGTACACTGTGAGCGCAAGATGGCTTACCATGTGCTACTGTCGAAAATGTAACCAACAATTTTATTGAGTCTCAGATGCAAGGCTATTTGGTGCGTCTATTAGCTTCGCATCAAACTTTACAAGGGTAGGATTGTTCTTTTATCAACAAGAAATGACTTTAAAATTAAGCGTATAACTCAGAGGTATTTATGGCATTACATGACAAAGACTCTATTCGAGATAAGATTGATGATGATATTTACGGTTCGTCTGATGTTTCCGTTAGCTTACCGAAGTATCAAATGCCGCAAGAGGAGCACGACCCCCGCCTTATCTATGCCTTAGTTAATGATGAATTGATGCTCGATGGCAACTCGCGACAGAACCTCGCAACTTTTTGCCAGACTTGGACCGAGCCCGAAGTTCACCAACTGATGAATGACTGTATCGACAAGAATATCGTCGACAAAGATGAGTACCCTCAGATTGCTGAGATTGAATCTCGCTGCGTAAGTATGCTGGGTGATCTTTGGAACTCACCGCAGCATGCCAATACCGCTGGCTGCTCCACTTCTGGTTCCAGTGAGGCTGCAATGCTGGGTGGCATGGCGATGAAGCGTCGTTGGGAAGCAAAACGCAAAGCTGCGGGTCTGCCAATCGATAAGCCTAATTTGGTCACAGGCCCGGTGCAAGTTTGCTGGCATAAATTTGCGCGCTACTGGGATATCGAGTTGCGCGAAATACCAGTGGAGCATGATCGACTCATTATGACGCCGGAAGAGGTGTTAAGTCGCTGTGATGAGAACACCATTGGCGTAGTGCCTACTCTCGGCGTCACTTTTACCTGTCAGTACGAGCCGGTGCAGGCAGTTGCGTTGGCGCTTGATAAGCTCGAGGCGGACACGGGACTTGATATACCGATTCATGTTGATGGCGCCAGTGGCGCGTTTCTCGCGCCCTTCTGTGCGCCAGATCTGGTGTGGGATTTTCGAATTCCAAGGGTAAAGTCGATCAACGCGTCTGGGCACAAGTTTGGACTGGCTCCGCTTGGAGTCGGCTGGATTATTTGGCGTGAAGCATCAGATCTTCCAGAAGACTTGATTTTTTGGGTGAATTATCTGGGCGGTAATATGCGCGATATCGCCCTTAATTTTTCCCGACCGGGTGGACAGGTTGCGTGTCAGTACTACAATCTCCTGCGTCTGGGTAAAGAAGGCTACCGTAGAATCCACACCAACTGCTATGAAACCGCCGTTCATCTTGCCGCTGAAATCGAGAAAATGGGCCCGTTTGATATGATCTATAATGGTGATATGGGGAAAGGTATTCCCGCGCTTTGCTGGAAAATAAAGGACGGTGCAGATCCGGGTTTTAATCTTTATGACCTTGCAGATCGCTTGCGCGCTCGGGGCTGGCAGGTCCCAGCCTACACTCTGCCTGCAAACAGCCAAGATCAAGTCATTCAGCGCATTCTTGTGCGCCACGGCGTTAGCAGAGATCTTGGTACGCTGCTTCTAGAGGATATGCAACGTGCGCTCGAACATTTCGATAAGCATCCCGTGCGGTCACAGTTGGACTCGTCTGATGCATCTGGCTTTCACCATTAGGGCAAATACGACATGTCATGGCACGCTCAAAAGCTCGTGGCTTCATTGAGGCTGGATAATATCAGGGCCATTATTTATGCACATGCATAGAGGTAGCTTGCAACTCGGAAATGATTGCGGATCGGTCTTAGTTTGGTGGTGAATGAGACAGAGAAGGCGATAATTCGGGAGCAAGCGAGTAGTTTGCCGGTTACAGCGGAATACCCGTTTGATGTTGAGGCTAAATTGCTCAGATCGGTTGTTGCACAGTCTTCAGTGATGCTCGATATCGGTGCTAATGCTGGCATCTACAGTACAATTATGGAGGACGTAGTCGGGTCTGAAAATTTGTATATTTTCGAGCCTCTTCCACATCTATACCGAGTTTTGAAAAAGCGTTTCGCCAATGCCCATGTGTTCGACTTAGCGTTGTCAGACAAAGATGAAATACGCAACATTCGAGTTCCGTTTATCGAGGGAGCGCGAGTAGATGCTCGGGCGACCTTTAATTCGCATACTGAATCAAATCAAACAGGGAGCGAAGAGCTTGCAGTGCAGCTGCTGTCCTTGGATTCTTTTGCAAAGACAGCCAACCTGAAATCAATAGAATTAATAAAGATTGATGTTGAGGGGCATGAATTAGCGGTAATTAATGGTGGAGTCGAGACTATTACTCGGTTTAAACCCCTGATACTTATTGAGATTGAGTCACGGCACCATCAATTCCCCATCACAGAGATTTTTTCTCAGTTCGAAGGCTTAGGATACGAAGGTTATTACTTGCATCCCTCGGTGTTTAAGCTAAACAATGTCGCTAAATTTGATGGCGATCGAGATCAAGATCAGAAAAATCTGAATTCGAAAGATCTTTACCACTACCTGAATAACTTCTTTTTTGTACATGAAGCATCCGCCAAGGCTTTTGTTTCAAGAGCGCGTGAGTTTCTAGAACGAGAAAAAATGAAGACCGACAAGTCATTGCGCTAGAAATTGAAGGGCCTCCCTGAACTGAGATTTCTTGAATGAGGCTGTGGCCCTAATTTGTTCTGAGAGCAGAGTTGAAGCGAAGACATACGATAATTGGAATTAAATAATGAAAAAAACGATCTTTTGCTGTGTCTGTTTATTCGTATTTTTCGGTGTTTCCGCGGTCGGTGCAGAGCGCGCTGATCGGGGCCCGACTGACGTGAAAAACGAACGGCTGTCATACACGGACGGCTTTGTCGACGCATTGAAAAGTGCGTTGGATGCGGTCCCTGACCAGCCTCAGCCACCCGCTGCTGGGAAGTCTTGCGACTGGTCTGAGGCCGCAACACCTGACCCTCAAAATAGTCAGTTTCTTGCCTTCGCTGGATCAGAAGAGCTGAAGTATCAAGTGGCTCTCATTGGATACGATGTTTATACCAAAGCTCGTTTGGCAGCTAGAGACACCGCGGCGGACTCAGAATCCATGCGTAAGCTTCGTTTTTTACAGTACATACTTGGCCTTAGCGGTTACTGGGAAGCGTTAGCAGCAGATTATGAAAAGACGCTGTTATCTCCGGCGTGCGAAGGAACCGTTAGAAACTGGCGGGAAGGCAAGATTGTTAATGCACGCCCCAATTTTGCTCCTGCTACCTCTGCTATGGGCGACGTGCTACTGGGAATTTTGACGGCTGATATTAACCGTACACTCGGCACAAAAGCGGCTTTTATATGGGGTGCATATCAGGAAGCCCTCGCACAATTTGGCGTTGAACAGTCTAGTTCCGGTTGGTTCTATATTACTCGCTTGGATCCACGTGGGCCCATAAACTGGACATCGACACTGACCGGTTCCGCATGTCTTAGCGCGGAGGAGTGTCCTTCAGTCACAAAAGCACAAAGCTATGTCCCTCAGATGGTTTGGCTTACATTGCCGGTAGATATTCTTTCGTATACGGGGGAAGCGACGGAAGAGAATCTTTTTATTGAGGCAAGGGGTCAGCGCTATATGGAAGAATTTGAAAATGGGGTCGGGGGTCAGGACTCGCTTCTCGTTGCGACTCGCAATATGTTACGTCTAGCGCAGACTTCTCAGGGCGTTGCGCCGGATCAGCCTATGGAAAATTTGGTAGGATGGTTAAAACGGCACTCCCTACCTCTTGCGGAAAACTTAGTTGGTGGCGTTTTGCCGCACCCGCAGTCTCTTTCCCCACAAAATGAAGAAATGAAAAAAGCGCTGCTCTTTGCCCAGCAGGTCGAAAGAGACGTACTAAATTTTCCGCAGTCCAAGCATATTGACCCGATGGTCGTTACACGCTCTGTGGAAGGCGCCTCGGCGACAATGACGATTTGTGAGCTTTACGATGGCGCGGTCGAAGGCTGGCTCGTGTCCAGACACTTCACCTGCACTAGCGCTAGATAAATGCGGGCTAACGTCGAACTCTATAAGCTCTGTTCTAACAGCTGTGAGGTAAGATCATTATTAGGATATGGCAACTCGTCTACGACCCACGTCATTGATCTGCCAGATTTGAATACCTGATTTAAATCTATCTCTATGTAATTCGTGCGGCTCGAATAGCTTGCGATCTTCATGCGATTATTTTCAAGGTCTTTCAGATTAACCCACTGCGTATAATCAGAGACAACCTTGTCGCCAGCGGTCATTCTAGATACCCCTTTTGGTATATCTACATTGTTCAGTAAATGCGCCATCAATTGCACGGCGTCGTCGCTTCCATCGGGCTGATATGCGAAATAGTTTAGGTAGGTTGCCCGTACAAAACGACTTGGCGGGGTGTAATCTGCTGATAGCCCGATCAATCCTCCGCCCTGACCAATTTCCGTAACACTAGTCCCATTCACAACCAACGAAGTTGTCGCGGTATCCGTTAGCGAAAGATAGTTGCGAACATTATTAATATGCCA